>NZ_VJVX01000024.1:0-114154 GCF_008033685.1 Microbispora sp. CSR-4 | reverse complement strand
GCAGCACGATAGAACAGCACCCGAAGCTCCTGGCGATGACGGTGATGGTTGTGGTGATCAACCCGTCTACCAGGAGCTTCGCCACATCATGAGGAAAACCCGAGCATCGCGATCATGCTGTGACCGGCTTAGCCGCCCGGCGGATGAAAAACGTTCACTGTGCCACTTCGAGGATCTCGACGGATCGACGAGGATCTTCGAATGGCATGCCCGATTCACTCCGGGAGCGGGTCGTCTCCACTTCCGTCTGGTGACTGAGGATCGTACGGCCAGGGTCGCCTACATAGGCCGCAAGCTCGGCATCTGAGAGCCCTGACGCCACCCCTGAGGGCTCGGGGACGAGTCAGGGGTTCCCCCGATGGCACGGGCATGGCGCGCGAGGCCAGGATGGGACCATGACCGAGGCACCACCGACACCCGCTCCCGACTCCCCCGGCACGCCCGAGCCCGAGAAGGTGCTCAGCCGCTCCAGGGACGGGCGCATGATCACGGGCGTCTGCGCGGGCCTCGGCAGGTTCACCGGCATGGACCCCGTGCTCTTCCGGGTCGGCTTCGGCGTGCTCGTCCTCGCCTCCGGCATCGGCGTCCTGCTGTACATCGCGGCGTTCCTGCTGATGCGCCAGCCGGGCGGTGGCCCCGGCCATCTGGAGCAGTGGACCCGGCGGATGTTCGACGCCGAGACCGTGCTGGCGCTGCTGGCCGCCGTCTTCGCGTTCGGCCTGATCATCAACGTCGCGTCCGGAGGGATCAACCGCGGCACGATCGTGGTCGGCACGCTGCTGGCCATCGTGCTGATGGCCGCCCACGCACGCGGCGTCGACCTGCTGACGATGGCCAAGTCGATGCCCGAGCGAGCGACCGGACGGCGTGGCATGACCCGGGCCACCACGAACTTCGCGCCGTTCACGCCCTTCGCCGAGCCGCCCACGCGGGAGCCGTACGCGGGGGGAAGGCCCGCGGCGGAGACGCCGCTGCGGGAGACCGCGGCGCCGCAGGCCCAGGCCCAGCGGCCCGCAGCCGACACGACGGACAACGCGGACACGGCGGATACGGCGAATACGGCGAACACGATGGGCGCGGCGGGCACCGCCGGCACCGCCGGGACGGCGGACCCCGCAGCCCCTCGCCCGGCCGCGGAGAACGCGGCGGGCACGGCCGACCTCGGCCTTGGCACGGACAACGCGGCGAGCACGGCGGACTCCAGGGCTCCGCGCCCGGCCTCGGACGGTGCGACGGACCTCGGTCCGGCTGCCGACAGCGCGGAGACCACGGCACACCCCGGCCTGGCTGAGGACGGATCCGCAGACAGTGCCACGGACACGACCACGGACACGACGGCGGACACGACCGTGGACAAGGTCGCCGACGAGACCGCCATCCACGACAGGACGGTCCCGGCCGCGTCCGAGGGCGACACGGCGGTCCACGACACGATCGTGCAGTACCCAGTGGCGGCGCTCTCGAAGTCCGTGGACGACACGCTCATCCAGGAGACCGTCTCCAGGGACGCGACGGCACCGGTGGGACGGGCCGACGGCGACCCGCCGACCCGGCCCTTCGAACCCCTCGCCCGGCTGGCGGCCGAGCCCGCCCCCGGCACGTTCACCCCGCACCCGAACACCCCCGACCCGACGAACACCCCCGACCCGACGAACACCCCCGACCCGACGAACACCCCGGACCCGAATCTCCCCGGTCCGGACGCCCCGCGCCTCGGCGGCCCGGCCGGCTGGGCTCCGGGCGCGCCGGGGCCCTCCGCCTCCGCCCCTCCGGCCGGCGCCGGCTATCGGCGGCTGTCCGACCTGGCCCGCGAGGCGCGGGCGGGCGCGGACGGCGACGGCGGCGCCCGCGGCCACGGCCTGCGAGGGCAGGGCATGCGGGGACAGGACACCCGGGCGCAGGGGGCAGGCGGGCACGGAGCAGTCGGGCATGGCGCAGGCGGGCATGGCGCAGGCGGGCACGGCTTCGGGGCCGGTGAGCCCTTCGCCCCGCACGGCCCCTATTCGCGGCGGGAGCCTCACCAGCCCTACGGGACGCCCTATCCTCCTCCGCCCAGCCTCTACGGCCCGCCCGTGCCGCCGCCCCCGCGGCCGCCGAAGGCCAAGCGGCCCAGGTCGTTCGTCGGCGGCCTCACCATCTGCCTCGCCCTGATCGTTGGAGGGATCATGGTCACCATGCAGCGGACCGGCTCAGGCTCGGTCGGCCTGCCGGTCGTCGGCGGGGCGGTCCTCGTCACGATCGGGGGGGGCCTGCTGGTCGCGGCCTGGGTCGGCCGGGGCGCCGGGCTGATCGCCACGGGGACGATCGTGGCCCTCGTGCTGGTGGGAAGCTCGACGGTGAACGGCATCCCCCGCAAGATCGGCAGCTTCGTCTGGCATCCCGTCGGCGTCGTCCAGACACCCGGCGCGTACGAACTGGGCATCGGTGAGGGCAAGCTCGACCTGAGCGACGTGACGCTCAAGCCGGGCGGCCGGGTCAGGTTCGATGCCTCGGTGTCGATGGGGCAGCTCACGGTGGTCGTGCCGTCGACCGCCCGCGTGGAGGTGCACGGCTTCGCCAAGCTGGGCGAGGTGAGGATCGACCACAAGGTCGAGGACGGCACCGACGTGCAGTTCGACCGCGTCCTCGAACCGGAGACGCCCGTCGAGGGCGACCTGCCGACGATCGAGCTGTACGTCAAGGCCGGGCTCGGCGACGTGGAGGTGCGCCGTGGCGCCTGAGTCCCGACCCGAGCGTCCGCGCCGGGTGCACCGTACGAACTGGATGTCCCTGCTGTGCGGCCTGCTGTTCATCGGCATGGGGATCCGCTATCTCACCGCGCCGGAGCCCGACGCCGTCGTCATGGCGCCCGTCCTCGTCGGCGGGCTGGGGTTCGCGGCCTTCGTCGCCATCCTCGCCAAGGCCATCCGCCGCTGACGCCTCCGGCACATCCGCCGCCGACGCCTCCGACCGGCCTCCAGTCTCACGGATTCACTCGGCCGGTCACGTTAGACTGAACCGGTGTCCTCTCTGCTGGTCCTGGAATTCGTGAGCACCGTCCGGGCGAACCGGTCAGGACTCGTGGACGCGCTGGAGGACGTCGGCGGCCTTGCCGCCTGGGTCGGCGACCACGCGTCCGAGCTCGGCATCGACCCCGCCACGTTCGTCGCCACGGCCGAGATGCGCGACGAGGTCGTGGCGCTGCGGCAGGCGATCCGCGCGCTGTTCGCCCGGGCCGTGGCCCCCGGGCCGGCGAGCGGCGCGGACGCGGCCCGGCTGCCGGCCTTCGAGCCCTCCCTCGATCTCGTGAACGCCACCGCGGCGGCGGTGCCCGTCGCCCCCCGGCTCGAATGGCCGCCGGGCGAGGCGCCCCGCGCCCGGACCCTGCCCGCGCGGACCGCCGCCGACTCCGTACGCCTTCGGGCGGCCCTCGCGTCCGCCGCCGTCGAGCTGCTGGGCGGGCCGCAGCGGGAGCACCTGCGCGCCTGCCCGGCGCCCCGGTGCGTGCTGTATTTCGTCAGGGAGCACCCGCGCCAGGAGTGGTGCTCCGTGGCCTGCGGAAACCGCGCCCGCGCGGCCCGTCACTACCGGCAGCACAAGAACGCCTGAACCCCCGGGCCTCCGCCCTCCCAACTCGGACCGCCACCCGCTCTCACCGGGCCCACTCACCGGACCCGCTCTCACCGGACCCGCTCTCACCGGACCCGCTCTCACCGGGCCCGCTCTCACCGGGCCCGTTCTCCCTGCCCGTTCTCCATCGCCGCGCCCGCGCCCTGCCACTCCGCGCTCCGGAAGCAACCCTTCTCCTAATGGACTTTGACGTCGATTTCCGTTAGTCTGCCGTCATCTTCTAACGGAATAGCCCGTTAGAATTTGTGGACGAAGGAGCGGTCATGAGCTTCACCACGGGACACGTCGGGCTGAACGTCTCCGACCTCGACAGGTCGGTCGGCTTCTATCGGAAGGTCTTCGGCTTCGACCTCGCCGCGGAGTCGGCCGACGAGGCGCACCGCTACGCCTTCCTCGCCCAGGACGGCACGCTGGTGCTGACGCTGTGGCAGCAGAGCGAGGGCGCGTTCGCCGCCGGCCTGCCGGGGCTGCACCACCTGTCGTTCCAGGTGCCGGACATCGAGGCCGTACGCAGGGCGGAGGCCGTCGTCCGGGAGACCGGGGCGACGATCCACCACGGCGGCATCGTCCCCCACCGCGAGGGCGGCCCCTCGGGTGGCCTGTTCTTCGAGGACCCGGACGGGATCCGGCTGGAGATCTACGCGCCGAGCGGCGCCGACGACCGCCCCGCTCCCCGGTCCGACGTTCCGACCTGCGGTTTCTTCTAGAGATGCGGCACCCGGGAGAGATCGCGGTCCAGCGCCGTACGGGCGTCCGGCTGGAGGGGCACGGATCGGCCCGCGTACGCGCCGAGATACCGGAGGCCGCCGCGCGGTTCCTGGAGTCGCAGCGCATGATCGTGATCGGCGCGGAGGACCACGAGCGCCGGGTGTGGGCCGCGCCGCTCGCCGGCCGGGCGGGCTTCGCCGCCGCGGCCGGCGACCGCACGATCGTCGTGGACGCGGTGCCCGGCGCGCCGCTCGCGGGCGTGTTCGACGAGGAGCACGACATCGGCATGCTGGGCATCGAGCCCTGGTCCCGGCGCCGGATGCGGGTCAACGGCCGGGCCCGGCGGGACGGCGAGCGCCTGGTCGTACGGACCGAGCAGGTGTATTCGAACTGCCCCAAATATCTGCAGAAGCGGACGATCATCGATGACCTGGAGCCCGGCGAGCGGACGTCGTGGTCCGGAGACCGCCTGACGGAGGCCCAGCAGAAGTGGATCGGCGCCGCCGACACCTTCTTCGTCGCGACGCACGCGCCCGGGCTCGGCTCGGACGTCTCGCACCGGGGCGGCAACCCCGGGTTCGTCGAGGTGGTGGACGCCCGGCGGCTCGTCTGGCCCGACTACGCGGGCAACCTCATGTACATGACCCTCGGCAACCTGGAGCTGAACCCCGCCGCCGGACTGCTCTTCCTCGACTGGGCCACCGGCGACGCGCTGCACCTGACCGGCAAGGCGCGGGTCGACTGGGACCCGCACGAGGTGCCGGGCGCCCAGCGGCTCGTGGAGTTCGACGTCGAACGGGTGCTCCAGGTCAGCGGCGCGAGCCCGCTGCGCTGGGCGTTCGAGGAGTTTTCCCGGTTCAACCCGCCCGTCAGGGGTGCGTGAGGGACGCGCCCCCGAGGGGCTCGGAGTAGCCAAGGGCATACTCAGTATGCATACTGAGTATCCATGTCAGTACGACACGGCCTGCTCGCCCTGCTGAGCCGGGGACCGCGCTACGGCTACCAGCTCAGGGCCGAGTTCGAGGCGTCCACGGCGACGACCTGGCCCCTGAACATCGGGCAGGTCTACACGACGCTGTCCCGCCTCGAACGCGACGGCCTGGTGTCCCGCGACGACCAGGGCGGCCAGGACGAGCAGGGCCGGGTCCGCTACGCCATCACCCCCGAAGGCCGTGACGAGCTCGACCGGTGGTTCGCCAAACCCGTCTCCCGGGCCGACCGGCCCCGTGACGAGCTCGTCATCAAGCTCGCGATGGCGGTCACCACCCCCGGCGTGGACGTCGCGGCGGTCATCCGGGCGCAGCGCTCAGCGACCATGCGGAGCCTGCAGGAGCTCACCCGCGCCCTGCGGACCCTCGACGCGTCCACCGAGGCCGCCCAGCGTCTGGTCATCGACTCGATGATCTTCCATGCCGAGGCCGAGCAGCGCTGGCTCGACCACTGCGAGGCCGTCCTCGCCCGTCCCTCCGAGGAGAACCCGTGACCGAAACCCGACCTCCGGACCGGTTGCCCGCGCCGGACGGCGAGCCGGTCGTGCGCATGACCGGCGTCGTACGCGTCCACGGCGAGGGGACGGGTGCCGTCCACGCGCTGCGGGGCGTCAGCCTGGACGTCGCCGCCGGGGAACTGGTCGCGGTGATGGGCCCGTCCGGGTCCGGCAAGTCCACCCTGCTCAACCTCGCGGGCGGGCTCGACCGGCCGACGGAGGGATCCGTCGTCCTCGAAGGCCGGGAGCTGCGGGATCTGTCCCCGAAACACCTGGCGGAGCTGCGCCGCAGGAGCGCCGGATATGTCTTCCAGGATCTCAACCTCATCCCGTCGCTGACCGTCGCCGAGAATGTCGCGCTCCCGCGCGAGCTGGACGGCGTCCGTACGGCGAAGGCCAGGGCGGAGGCGACGGCGGTGCTGGAGGAGGTCGGCCTCGGGGACCTCGGCGACCGGTTCCCCGACGACCTGTCGGGCGGCCAGCGCCAGCGGGCCGCCATCGCCCGGGCCCTCGTCGGCCGGCACAGGCTGCTGCTGGCGGACGAGCCGACCGGCGCACTCGACACCCGCGGCGGCGACGAGATCATCCAGGTGCTCCGGCAGCGGGCCGACGCGGGGGCCGCCGTGCTGCTGGTCACCCACGAGCCCCGTTATGCGGCCTGGGCCGACCGCGTCGTCTTCCTCAAGGACGGGCAGGTCGTCGAATCGTCCGCCGCGGGGATGGAGACCGCCCGATGAGCCCGATCCATGCGAGCGGGGTGAGAGCGGCGTTGCGGATCTCCCGCCGCAACGCCCTGCGGTCGAAACGGCGCAGCGCGCTGATCCTCGCGATGATCGGGCTTCCGGTCGCCCTCGCCGTCCTCGCGCTGACCGCGCTCTTCCCCGCGGCGGGAAGCGACCGCGAGCACTACCCGATCGGGCAGGCCGACGCGGTGGTGACCGGCGCCCACGGGTGGGCGGGCCTCACCCAGGACGCATGGGGCAACACCCGGGACGCACAGGGCAACGGCGTCTCCCCACAGCCCGGCGACGTGCCGTTCACACAGGCCGAGGTCACGGTGCTGCTCCCGCCCGGCAGCCGGGTCGTCCCGGTGGCGCGGGGGACGTTCCGCTACCTGACCCCGCAGGGGTACGAGACGGGAGAGATCCGTCAGGTCGATCTCCGCGATCCGATGTCCCGGGGCACCTTCCGGCTGACCGAGGGCAGGCTGCCCGCTGCCCCCGGCGAGGCGGTGGTGTCCGCCGACCGGCTGAAGAGGGACGACGCGCGGGCGGTGGCTCCGGGAGTGACGCTCCTCGTCGGCGACGAACGCCGCCCGGTGCGGGTCGTCGGCGTGGCCCTGTTCGCCCTGGCGGGAATCGGGCCCACGCTCGCGACCTTCCCCGGCAGCCTGCCGGACGACGCCTTCGGGCCGGCCGACCCCGAGCTGATGTCACGTGCCTGGCTCGTGGACTCTCCACGGCCGGTGACGTGGGCGGACGTGCGGCGGCTGAACGCGCAGGGCCTCGTGGTCGTCAGCCGGGCCGTCACCGACCGGCTCACGGCGGACGAGCCGCCCTCGCGCGTGTCCGACCCCGTGCGGGCCGTGCCGTGGGTCGCGATCATGCTGCTGGAGGTCGTCCTGCTGGCAGGGCCGGCCTTCGCCGTCGGACGGCTGCGCAGGTCGCGCGAGTTCGCGCTGGTCGCCGTCCAGGGCGGCTCCCCCGCACACCTGCGGACGATCGCGCTCGCCGACGGCCTGCTGTTCGGCGTGGTCGCCTCCGCACTCGGCGCGGCGCTGGGCGTCGTCGCGTCCCGGCTCGCGACGCCGCTGCTGGAGTGGTGGGCCGGGGTCCTGCTCGGCCCGTTCCGCGTCCCCTGGGCCGAGGTCGCGACGACCGCCGTGCTAGGCGTCGTCGCGGGACTGCTGGCCGCGCTC
The DNA here is from genome assembly GCF_008033685.1 of Microbispora sp. CSR-4. Lineage (NCBI taxonomy): Bacteria > Bacillati > Actinomycetota > Actinomycetes > Streptosporangiales > Streptosporangiaceae > Microbispora > Microbispora sp. CSR-4. Next base: position 106,433 of record NZ_VJVX01000024.1, on the reverse strand, counting down.
GCCCCGGCCGTCGCGGCGAGCCGTACGGACCCCGTCGCCGTGCTGTCGGGCCGGCGCGAGCGGAGCCGAGAGCGGGCGGGCCGCCCGCTGCTGGGAGCCGTGCTCGTCGTCGCGGGCACGGCGGCGACGATCGCGAGCGCGGGCCACGACATCGCCTGGACCGCGACCTCGGCCCTGGTCACCCAGCTCGGCCTGGTCGCCCTGGTGCCGGTGCTCCTCGCGGCGACGGCCCGGCTCGCCGCCCGGCTTCCCCTGCCGCTCCGGTTCGCCGCCCGGGACGCCGTACGCAACAGGGGCCGTACGGCGCCCGCCGTCGCGGCGGTGATGACCGCGGTCGTGGCGCTCGTGGCGGTGGGAGTGGCCGGGCACAGCGTGGCCGCGCAGAGATCGGTGCTGGACTACGCACAGGCTCCGGCCGGGGCTCTCCAGGTGACCGGGCCGGACCTCACTCCAGAACTCTGGGACCGCGTGCGCTCCGCCGTGCGCGAGGAACTGCCCGCCCGCGTGCCGCTGATCGAGGCGCGGATGCTCGCGACCCGCTCCGGCGCCCCGCTGTTCGCCTTCGTGCCGGACGACGCCTCGGGGACCAACCGGGTGGAACTGCTCGACGCGACCGGGTCCGGCGGATTCCTGGTGGGCGGCGAGGACCTGCTCCGCTACGTGCTGCGGCGCGAGGACCCCGCCGCGGTGGCGGCGCTCCGCGAGGGGAAGCCGGTCGTGCTCAACCCCGATGTGATCCGTCAGGGCGAGGTGCGCATCGGGCTGACACCCGCGACCGGAGGGGAGCCTCTGGCGCTCACCCTGCCCGCCGTCGGCGTGCGGCCCACCGGGCAGGGCTGGGCCCGCGTGGTCGTCTCACCCGAGGCGGCGGCGAAGAACGGGTATGCCGCGGTCACCTGCATGCTCGTGGTGGACCCCGCGGACTTCCGCACTCCGCGGGCGACGGCCGACCGGATCGCCGCGAAGGTGGAACGGATCACCGGCAAGGCCGCCGTGCGGCTCGAGACTCTGGAGACGCCCGGCGACACGCTTCTCCTGGTCGTGCTGGGCATCATCGCGGCCGTGCTCGTGCTGGGGATGACGTCGATCGCGACCATGCTGGCCGCCGTCGAAGCGCGCCCCGACCTGGAGACCATGTCGGCCGTGGGGGCGGCGCCGCGCGTGAAGCGGGCCGTCGTCGCCGGGCAGGCGCTGGTGATCGCGCTACTGGGCTCGGTCACGGGCGTGCTCGCCGGCCTCGCCCCGGGCGTCGCCGCGGCCTCGCGGCCCATCCCCCACCCGACCATGGTCCTGCGCCCCGACGGGGTGACGACGATCGTGCCCGCGGAGGCGCCGACGATCGCGATCCCCTGGGCGCTCATCGGCCTGCTCGTCGTGGGGCTCCCCCTGCTGGCCGCACTCGGCGGCGCCGCGTTCCCCCGGTCGCGCCTGCCGCCCCCCCGCCGCAGGGCGACCTGACGTCACGAACCCGGCGGGCCCCTCGGCATCTGGCGGGAGGCCGAGCGACGCACACGCCTCGTCGTGCGCCGGTCGGCCCCCCGCCGGGCGGTTGAGATCGTCGAGAGGGGTCGTCAGCGGGGGAGCAGTTCGTAGGAGCGCTGCTGGGGCAGACCCGCGAGCTGCCGCTGGCCCTCCGTCAGCAGCGCGGCGATCGGACCGGGCTCGCGCAGCCGGGTGAGCCGGTCGCGGTTGTACTTGCGCAGGCGCGCCGCGCGGCGCTTGGCCGCCGCCGCCTTGAACGCCGCGACGTGCTCGCGGTCGGCCTTGCGCGCGCCGCTCAGCTCGTAGCCGTACGCCGTGAGCCGATCGGCGAGCACCTCCTCGCACAGCGAGATCTCCCAGGGCTCCAGCCGGGAGGCCCACTTGCCCGAGTGGGCGGTGGTCACCTCCTCGTGCGTGTTGCTGTGCCACACCTTGTGCTTGGGCACGGCGAGCTCGGCCACGTGGCGCGGCTCGCACATCGCCGGGTCGTAGTCCTCGCCGAGGAACACGCACAGCTTCTTCAGCTCGGTCTCCGGGTCGGCGGTGAGGTCCTCGTAGCGCAGCTCGTAGAAGCTGTCGGCGGGCAGCTTGCGCGCGTGCCGGCGGCCGAAGTCGATCGCCTCGGCCCAGTTGGCCATCGCGTGCACGGCGTCGGCCTTGTACCAGGGCATCTGCTTGAGCGAGGCCACGCAGTCGCGGCCGTCCCTGACGAGGTGGACGAACTGCGCGTCGGGGAACATCCGCATCAGCATCTCGACGTGCCGGTAGTAGCTGGGCCGCTTGTCGCCCCAGCGCGGCTTGCCGAAGCGCTCGGCGTAGCACTTGAAGACCATGCCGATGACCGAGCCGAAGCTGCCCGGGCCGAGCATGGCCGCCTGGACGAACTCGGGGCGGCTCAGCCCGAGCTCGTGGAACTTGGTGGTGCGGCCCTCGGCGATCCAGGTCGCCAGCCTGCGCCTGTTGTCGGCCAGCCGCATGTCGCCGTACGCCCTGCGGGAGAAGTAGGCCGGGACGAGGAACCGCGTCTCGGGCGGGACCGCGATGCGCGGGTGCGAGTGCAGCATGAGCTGCAGCATGGTGGTGCCGGAGCGCGGGCAGCCGACGACGAAGACAGGTCTGTCCGAATGCATGAGTTCTATCCCCCGTGGTGAAATTTCCGGACGTCACGCCGCCGCCCGCCCCCCGGGCGCGGCTCGTGACGCGGGCGGCGTCACGCCGTACAAGTAGTGGATCATCAGGCCGAGAAGGCCGGTCAGACGAGGATCTTCTCTCTCTCGGCGGCGGTGCGGGGCACCTGGCGGGACGCCAGCCAGACGCGGTAGACCAGGAACATCTCGAACGTCAGCAGCAGCGTGCCGGCCACGGCCGCGACCGGCACCAGGGCCGCGGCTCCGAACAGCGGGGCCACGACGAAGACCGCGGCGTGAAACTCGATGCCGCTCACGACGTGGGTGCGCACGCGGTGCCGCACCAGGAAGACGCGGAAGCGGTCATACCAAGGGAAGCGCGCGTGGAACGCCTTCTGCAGGTCGACCACCGTGGCGCCGGTGTCCTCGGCGGTCTGCTCGAACTCCGCGGCGGCCTGCTCCAGCTCGCTTCGCGGCCGGGAGCGCAGGACGCTCTCGGCGAGGACGTACTGACCCTCCAGCCGTGTCTCCAGCAGCGCGCGGGTGGCGTCCTTGACCCGCTTGAGCTGCGGGCCGTTGATGTAGCGGAACAGGTCGAGCACCACGACGCCGACGGCGGCGAGCACCACGTCGGTGTCGCCCGTGCGGGTGTACTCCCCGAATCCCCACCCGAAGGCGCAGCAGACCACCCGCACCCGGTCGCCGACGTAGTCGAGCCACAGGCCGAAGGGCGTCCCCGTGCCCTTGAGCCTGGCGATCTTGCCGTCCATGCAGTCGACCGTGAAGCTCAGATAGAACAGCACCGCACCGGCGACGAGCATGCCCTCCGTGAAGGCCGCCGCCGAAGCGAAGCCGATCAGCATGGACAGTCGTGTCAGTGCGTTCGGCGTGATCGAGGTGTGATTGGCCACGAGCAGCGCGAGCCGGCAGGCGAGCGGATCGACCATGAAGACGGTCCACCACGAGTCTCTCGGCTTGCGCGTCGCGAGTATGTCGTCCAGCGTGAAGCCTCCCATGCAGGCAAGAATGACTACAACGGGTAGCCGTTGGCCTGCTCTTCGGTAACAGGCAGGGCATCTCATTGCCGCTTCTTGACCGTCTCCCCCATCTGGGTAAACCAACCGCCAATCCGGTCGCCAATCGGTTACAGTCCGTGGTCGAGGGGGAGACCATGCCCGTTGTCACGTTGTACCGGCGGCTGCAGGGGCGGCTGCCGTCGTGGGAGCCCGCGCCGCGCGCCGCTCTCATCCGGGCGGACGCGGGTCCGCTCCAGGCCCAGCGCGAGACGCTGGACGTGGTGTGCGCCCTGCTGGGCGAGGCTGCCGTGCCGTACTTCTGTGTGCGCCCGCAGCCCAACCGGCCTCCGGTGATCGCCGTGCCCGAGGACGACCGCACCCGCGCCCTCGCCGCGCTCGCGGCCGGCAGTCATCCGCTGTTCGCGTCGCGGCAGCCGTACGGCAGGCAGCGGGCGCGCCAGGCGGACGCGGGCCGGATGCGCCCGGTGCGGCGCGCGGCGGCGCTGCTCGGCGACGCCAAGGTCGTGCGGCTGGCCATGTATTTCGCCAGCCCCTCGCGCACACTGACGCTCGGTCCGGAGCACGGGTGCGACCTGGAGTTCTGGGCCCGGGAGGGCGACGAGCTGGTCGCACCGAGGCCGAACCCCGCCTGCGACCGCGTCCCCGTCGACGGCCCCGCCGTGGACGGCGGCGAGGAGCTGTTCACCCCGCTGGCGTGCGCCGCCCGCAGGGCCCGCGCCTACCGCACCCGGCCCGAGTTCGTCCGGCGGCTGCTCGACGACATCGACTTCCCGATCGACGCCGTCTACACGTGGGTGGACGGCGCCGATCCGGCCTGGCGGGCGCGCCGCCACCAGGCCGAGCGCGCCGAGGCGCTGCGCACCGGCGCCCCGCCGAGCGAGATGGCGACCACGGAGGCCAGGTTCACCAGCAGGGACGAGCTGCGTTATTCGCTGCGCTCCCTGCTGATGTACGCCCCCTGGATCAACCGGATCTGGATCGTCACCGACGGGCAGACGCCGCCGTGGCTCGACACCACCCACCCGATGATCGCGGTGGTCGACCACAAGGAAATCTTCACCGACCCGTCGGTGCTGCCGGTGTTCAACTCGCACGCCATCGAGACGCAGCTGCATCACATCGACGGGCTCAGCGAGCACTTCCTCTATTTCAACGACGACTTCTTCCTGGGCCGGCCGCTGCCGCCCCGCACGTTCTTCGAGGGCAACGGGATCACTCGTTTCTTCCCCAGCACCGTTCACGTGCCGTTCGGCGTGCCGGAGACCGAGGAGTCGCCGGTGCACGCCGCCGGCATGAACAACCGGCGCATCCTGGAGAACCTGACCGGCCGCACGATCACGCAGAAGCTCAAGCACGTGCCCTACGCGCTGCGCAGGTCGGTCATGTACGAGCTGGAGGGGCGGTTCGCGGCGGAGTTCACGGCGACCGCGCGCAGCAGGTTCCGCACGTCGCGTGACATCTCGGTGGTGTCCTCGCTGGCGCACTACTACGGCTACCTGAGCGGGCGGGCGGTGCCCGGCACGGTCGACTACACCTACGTGGACCTGTCGCTGCCGAAGACGCCGGCCAAGCTGCGCCGCATGCTGGCCCGGCGCAGGCACGACGTGTTCTGCCTCAACGACACCGCCCCCACGACGGCCGAGCAGGACGCGCTGCTGGGCCGGTTCCTTGAGGCCTACTTCCCCACCCCGGCGCCGTTCGAGCGGTGAGCGGGCCGCGGGTCATACCTGTCGTACCTGTCCACGAACATGCCCCGGAAGGTCCAGCGGCCGGCCGGGGCGAACGAACGCTCGACCAGGGCGCGCCTGCGGGCGGGCATCGCGTGCTTGCCCGTCTGGCCGACGACCCAGAGCGTACGCAGCCCGTCGAGCCGGGCGGCGAGCACCCGGGGGCCCACATTGCGGCCGGAGAAGCTGCCGTCCCGCTCGGGTGACCGGGCCAGCGCCACGTCACGCAACCTGCCGAAGACCGACGGATAGACCGCTTCGTACTTCCTGACCTTGGCGGGGACGAACAGCACCCCGTCACCCGGCTTCGCCTCGGCCGCGAGCATCGCCATGACCGGCCGCGGATCGTCCTGCCTGCCGTCGGGCCCTCGCGTGGCGAAATGCCCGGGAACCGACAGGCCGAGCCAGGCGGTCAGCATGGCCGCGCCGAGACCGGGAGGCAGCGCGGCGAGGCCCGCCCCGGCGAGCAGCGCCGCCGCCGGGACGCAGTGGAAGACGTAGCGGAACACGTACACGGGATGGATCGCCCACGAGGCCGCGAGCAGCACCAGCGCGGGCACGAGCAGCCACGGCAGCGTCAGCCGCACGAGCGCCGCCTGACCGGAGCAGGCCGCAGCGGCCCGCGGCTCTTCCAACCGTCCCACGGCGGTCTCCGGGAGTTCCCGCGCGCTGCGCGCCCGGCGGACGCCCGCGACCGCGGCGTACACGAGGCCGAAGAGCACCAGCGCCCAGGTCAGGGGGGCCACTCCGGGTCCGGTCGCCCCGCCGAGGTCGCCCGACAGCCGGACGGCGAGCGTAGCGACGTCGGCCGCCTCCGGCCGGGGAATCCACCCCACCTGCGCGCTCTGCCGTGAGCCGAGCCAGGCCAGCGGCGCCACGGCCGCCAGCGCCGGGGCCGCCGCGCACGCCCACCGGAGCACCGGTCCCCTCGACAGGACCACGGCGAGGCCGTGCGCCCCGGCCAGGAGGAACGCGAACAGGTTGAGGTAGGCCAGCACGGTCAGCGCCGTCGCGTACGCCGCCAGGACCGCCGACGTGGGCGACCGCATCAGGCGCAGCAACAGCAGGGTCGCGCCGACGGCCGCCGCCGCCGTCAGCGCGTACGGACGAGCCTCCTGGACATACCTGGAGAAGATGGGCATGAGGGCCAGCAGCGCGCCGCCGTACAGGCCCGCCCGGGGGACGCCGAGCGCGCGGCCGATCGCGCCGGTCCCGGCGGCGGCCAGCGCGCCCGCGACGACGGACGGCAACCGCAGCGCCACCCCGGCCGTGCCGGACAGCCCCGCGACGACGTGCATCAGCGCGTAGTAGAGGCCGTGCACCACGTCGACCGACTGCAGCATGTGCACGAGCTGGGGAAGGGTGCGGCCGGCCGCGCTGACGGTGGCCGCCTCGTCCCGCCACAGCGGCGGCCCGCCGAGGTCCCAGAGCCCGACGACGAGCGCGAGCACGGCGGGGACGACGATCACGGCGGCGGACCGGGCAGGCCGTTCGGGTTCCCCGGCGGGGCGCCTCACGGGAGCGGCGGGCACGGCGCGGCGTGACGCGCCGGCCGTACGGCGAGGCGGACGGGGGGCGGCCTGCCGGGACGTGCGACCGGCGGCGGCCTGTGCGGCGGCCTGCCGGGTGGCGCGGATCATGGCCGCAGGCGCGCGACCACGCGCGCCGAGGCGTGCCCGTCGTCCCAGGGGCAGTAGGTGCGGGCGAACCGCTCGTAGCGCGCCGCGAACCGCCCCAGATCGCCGTGCCGCAGCACGTCGAGCACGTCGTCGCCGGTTCTGAGCACCGGCCCGGGGGCCTCTGCCTCGAAGTCGAAGTAGAAGCCGCGCACCTCGTCGCGGTAGCGCTCCAGGTCGTGGGCGAAGAACACCATGGGCCTGCCGGTGCACGCGAAGTCGAACATCGCCGACGAGTAGTCGGTGACCAGGACGTCCGCTGCGGCCAAGAGATCCGCCATGTCCGGAAATCTGGAGACATCGCGGACGCGGTCGCCGTCCGGGATCGTCATGTCCCGCGCCATCAGATAGTGGGCCCGCACGAGCAGCACGTCGTCGTCGCCCAGCGCCCCGGCCGCCCTGACCGGGTCGAGCGCGAGCCGGCCGGTGGTGTCGTCGTCCCGCCACGTCGGCGCGTAGAGGATGACCCGCCGGCCGTCCGGCAGGCCCAGCCGCCGCCGCGCCGCGCGGGCGCGTGCGGGATCGAAGAGCGCGTCGTTGCGCGGGTAGCCGGACTCCAGGATCTCCCCCGCGTAGCCGAACGCGCCGCGCAGCGCGCCGGTGGCGAACGGGCTCGGCGACAGCAGCAGGTCCCAGGTCGCCACCTGCCGCGCCAGCTCGTCACGCGGCACCCGCTGCGCGTACGGCATGCCGTCGAGGTCGAGGCCCAGGCGCTTGAGCGGCGTGCCGTGCCAGGTCTGCACGACCGTCTGCCCGCGCGGCTTGCGATACCACCCCGGCTGGGTGCGCCGGTTGGCCACGACGAAGCGGCTGGTGCGCAGCGCCTCCTCGTGCTCGCGCGAGCCGTACAGGACCAGCCGCACGCCCGGGGGGACCGCGAACTGTCCGTCCCTGGTGACCCAGACGATCTCCACGTCCGGGTGGCGGCGCGCCAGCTCCTCGGAGACGGCCCGGGGATTGCACGAATACTGCCCGCCGCCATAGCTGTCGAACACCGCCGCGTTCCGCAGGGCCGTGCGTCGCGGCGCCGCCGCCCGCCGCCTGCGCGTCGCGTACGGCCCGCGCTCGTGCGGGCCGAGCGCCGGGCGTACGGCGAGGCTGAGGTCGCCGTCGCGCGAGGTGCGGACCGCGATCTCGTGGAACCCGGTGACACGCGGTCTCGGCGGGTCGGCGATCAGCGCCGGGCTGAGGCGCACGCGCTCCTCCCCGCCCGCCGGCGACAGGGCGACCACCCGCCAGGTGCCGCTGCGGAGCGGAAGTCCCTCGGCCGTCCTGCCGATGACGGCCGTCCACGTCGCCTCGTCTCGGCGTACCGGCCAGGAGTGCCGTTCGGCGCCGCACTCCAGCACGATCCGGTCCGCCGGGCACCGGCCCGTCCACTCCAGGAGCAGCTCGCCTGCCTCCGTCCACCGGACCGCGCTCACGAGGCCGCCCGGGTCGGGAGCCGGGTCGCCGGTGGTGCGGGGGCCGAGCATGAGCCCGCGGTCGCGGGTGAGGGAGACGCGCACGTTCCCGGCGTCGAAGACCCGCTCACTCGGTGCCCCGATCGCCCGGCCCGTCCGGGTCACACCCCGCGCGTGGACCCGCGCGTGCAGCGCCCACCGGCCGGCGGGCAGGGTGTCGAGGGCGACCACGGTCTCGAAGCCGGCGTCGTCGTGGCAGGCGACCGACTGGCGGGAGTCCGCGGTCACGTCGGGCCTGCGGGTCCGGTGCACCGGCAGGGTGATCCGTTCCTCCCCGCGCTGGAGCCACAGCTCGATCCGGCTGCGCCGGCTGTCCAGGTGGGCGATGTACGCGTGGCCGGTCAGGGCGAGCCTGCCGTCCGCGTGGCGTACGTCGTCGACGCAGGCGACGAGCCGCAGGTCGCGGGTGGCGTCGAACAGCGAGCGCGGGAGCCGGGGGTCACGGCGGAAGGGGTAGTCGAGATACCAGCGGCGGGGCCGCAGCCCCCGCCGGAGCACGCCCCGGTGCCTGATCTCCGACGCGGCGAACGTCCGCAGCTCCGCCAGCTCGCCGATCATGCCGTGCGCGGCGAAGTGGATCTGGAGCCTTCTCAGGACCGGCAGCCGTTCCACCGCGCCGGGGTCCAGACGGCCCAGGCGGCCCAGCACCTCGGCGAGGCCGTCAGGCACGTGGTCGCGTACGGCCTCCAGCACGGCGTCGAGGTCGGGCCCCTCCGCCAGGCGCAGGTCGTAGGCCGCGCGGAGCTGCGGCGCGTGCCGTGCGAGCAGGTCCGACACCTCCAGCATCGCCTCCAGACGGCGCAGCGGGTCGGCCGGCGGCCGGGACCCGCGCGTGAGGCAGACCACGTCGCCGAGCACGTCGGCCGAGGTGGACAGCACGTGCGCGGGAATCGTCACGGGGAAGTCCTCGCCCAGACCCACGGGGAAGGCGAACTCGTGCCGGTTCCAGAACTCCCGGCGGAACACCGTGCCCCCCGCCCGCGGATCGTCCAGCAGCTTCTGGTGCCGGGTGATGTGCGTGCGCAGCCTGGGCTTCGGCGCAGGGCCCGACGACCGGCCCGGGTCTTTCGGCGTCCAGGTGCGGATCCGGCCGCAGGCGAGGTCGGAGCCGGTGTGGTCGAGTGCGCCGACCAGCGCGCGGTAGGCGTCGGCGGGGACGACCGAGCCGGGGTCGGCGAAGGCGAGGTAGCGCCCGGTGGCACAGCTCGCGCCCGCGTTGCGCGCCGTGCCGGGGTCGTCGCCGCCGTCGCCGAGCGTGAGGAGCGTGAACCTGTGGTCGGGCGGGCGAAGGCCCCGCGGGCGGCCGACGAGGATCACCTCCAGGTCGTCCAGGGTCTGGTCGCGCAGGGATTCGAGGCACTCCTCGGCGTGTTCCTCCCCGCCGTGCAGGGGGACGACCACCGAGAGCCTGACAGGCACCGTCACGCCGTCAGGATGCCGATGGGCGGCCTCGCGCCACCGGCCCATCCCCATGGCCTTACGCTCGCTTGGTCAGCTCTTGACCCGAGCGAGCCCTGATCGCTTTACGGCGCGTGGGCGAGGACGAGCCGGGACGGCCGACGCATTCCGGTTCGAAGGCGGTGGGGCGTTCAGCCGAACAGCGCGTCCACGACCCGGCGGGCGGCCTGCCCGTCGGCCATCGGGCGATAGCGGGCCAGGAACGCGGTGTACGCGTCCCGGTGTTTGTCCGTGACCTCGTCCAGGTGCGCGAGCGCGTCGAGCACCGCCCCCTCGTGCCGCAGCACCGGCCCCGGCGCCTCGGGGAGGAACCACAGGTCCCGCGGTCGGCCGGCGTGCAGGAGCACCGGGCGTCGGGTCACGGCGAAGTCGACCACCGCCGCCGCGTCCCCGGCGATCAGGACGTCGGCGGCGAGATACAGCTCGTGCGGGTCCGGGTGGCCGCCGACGTCCCACAGGCGGGCGCCGTCCGTTCCCGGTCCGCCGCACCCCGGCACCGCGCCGCCGTGCCTCGCGAGGCCCGTGGATGCCGACGCGAAGCCGACGGCCGCCGGGCGGGTGCTTCCGGAAGGGGACTGGCGGACCAGCAGGACGTGGCCCTCCGGGAGCCGGGCCGCAAGACGCCCGGCGTCGAGCGTGTCGTGCTCCCCCGCGACGTACAGCAGGACACGGACGTGCGCCGGCAGGCCGAGGCGGCGGCGCACGTCGGCGGCGCGCTCCCACGCGCCGGGGCCGGTCAGCAGGTCGTCGCCGGGCACGCCGGTCTCCAGCACCTCACCCTCATAGTCGAACGTCCGCCGCAGCAGCGGCGTCCACCACGGCCCCGCGGAGACGAGATGGGTCCACTGACCCGCCCCGGAACGGCCGGAGGGCTCCTTCGGCGTGCACGCGGGCTGCTGCCAGGTCTGTACGACCACCTGGCCGGGCCTGCGCTCGAACCACGGCGGCAGCGGCGCGTCGGTGACGACGTAGCGGCACCGGGCGAGGGCCTCGTAGTGCTCCCGTCCGAGCGTGCGCACCGATTCGACGTCACCGGGCAGAGCGACCTGGCCGTCCCGCACGTTCCACAGCAGCGGCAGGTCGGCGCCCCGGCGGCGCAGCTCCTCGCAGACCGCCCTCGGGCTGCCGCCGAAGCGGGTGCCCGCGCCGCCGTCGAACAGGACGGCGTCCCGCAGCGGCCTTTCCCGCATCTGGGGATAGGTCCTCGTGCGCAGCGCCCGCTGGGCCTTCCGGCCACGCTCGTCGGCGGTCAGGTCGCCGCTCACGGTCAGCACGGCCCGCCCCGGGCCCGACGTGACGACCCCGAACGTACGGCGGGCCGTCTGGTGCGCCGCCGGCAGGTCGGTGTCGAACTCCAGCGGCAGGTCCGTCCACTCTCCCCCGGCGGTGCGCGCCCGGATCGCCAGGGCATACCGGCCGCGCGGCAGCGGCAGCCGCCCGGCGGGCGAGGCGACCTGCTCGGGCGTCAGCCGCGCCCGGAAGCGGGTGCCCGCTCCCTCGATCGGCAGCAGCCACTCCCCGCGCCGGGGAGTGGAATGTGCACCGTGGTCGAGGGCGGTCACCACCAGCGCCGACATCTCGTGGGGCACGGTGAGGCCGCCCTCGATGAGCAGCTCGCCGCCGCCCCCGCAACGCGCGGGCAGCCATTCGGCGAGGTCGGCGTAGGCCGCGGCGGGCTGGTCCCGCAAGACCAGGCCGCCGGTGCGGTCGCGGGTCACGACGATCTCCCGGCCGGCCAGGCCGTACCGGCCGGTGGGCACGTCCTCGGCGAGGGTCACGGGCGTCACGGTGCCGTCGGCGGCCCGCACCTCGATCTCCCACCACGCCTCGGGCGCGGCGACCTCGTCCGGTACGGCGATCCGCGGGGCCGGGCACGCGGGCAGCAGGTCCCGCAGGTCGACGGCGGTCTCGAACGTACGCCGGTCGACGTGCACGGGATAGGTGCGGGGAACGCCGCCGGGACGCCGGGTGACCTGGAGCACCGGGCTCGGGCCGAGGTCGTTGACGACGTGGCCCACCAGGCGCAGGCGGCCGTCGCGCACGTCCCGCGTGACGACCCGGGCGGTCTCCCGCTCGGCCCGCAGCACGAGGACGCCGGTCTCCCCGAGCAGCGGGGCGACGTAGTGATCGGATCCCACGGTGCGATAACCCGCCCGCTCGACGGTCGAGGCGGCGGCGCCCGGATCGGTCAGCCGTCCGCGTCGCAGGACGCCCCGGTGGAGCACGCGCAGCTCGACGTGCCACCGTCCGAGCCGGCCCGGCCTGGCCAGCGCCGCGGGGTCGATGACGAGCCGGAAGCCGCCCCAGTCGCGTGCCTTCGACTTCGTGGACACCCGGGCCCTGGTGACCGAGGCGGGCACCCGGACGCGCCGCCCGGTGCGCTCGTGGACGAGGGTGGCGAAGACCTGCTGGTGGACCCGCCGGGTGGGGCGCAGGTGGGACGGGGCCGCGCGTCCCTCCACCACGAGCGCGCCGTCCTCCCAGCGGACCGCGTCGATGCGGTGCCGCGGGACGAGCTCGTCCCTGGCCCTGGTCACGGCGGCGGGCATCTCCCGGTCGGCGGAGCGGGTGAGGGGCACGTTCAGGTGGTGGCCGCCCATCCTTCGGACGAGCCTGTGGTCGGGCGGCACCTCCCGGTCCCAGGCCAGGACGTCCAGCAGGTCGTCCATGCGGCGCAGGCGCACCAGGTGCCACTGCACGCGCCGCAGCGCGGGCAGCCCGTCGAGCACGGGGGGTGCCACGTCCTCCAGATAGAGGCAGGCGAGGTCGAGGAAGCGCTCCCGGAATGCCGGGGTGGCCTGGTCGAGCACGTCGAGGAAGTTCGTGAGGTCGCCGTCGAGCACGGCGTGGTCCCAGGCGTGGATGTGCGCGGTGAAGTTGTGCTCGCTCAGGAAGCGGCGGACCTCGGTGACGGCCGCGAACCGGTCCTCCAGGTGCGGCACCCGCGTCTTGTCCTGGGTGATGGAACGGCCGCCGTCCTCGCGCCGCCGCCACAGGTAGACGGGCGTGGGCAGCACGTCGACGGCCCGTGCCAGGAAGTGGGCGCGCAGGGCCACCGCGATGTCCTCGTACAGCACGCCTTCGGGGAAGGCGAACCCGTGGGCGTCCCAGAACGAGCGGCGCCACAACTTGTTGGTGACCAGGCGGTCGCGCAGCAGCGCGTGCGTCCGGGTGATGTGGGTGGCCGCGGCGGCGTCGGCGAAGACGGCGCGGTGCAGGGCCGACTGGCGGGGGCCGCGCCCGTCGAGGCGCAGCACGTTGCCCGTGGCGAGGTCCGATCCCGTCCGCTCCAGGGACGCCAGGAGGCATTCGAGGGCGTGCGCCGGCAGCAGATCGTCGCTGTCGAGGAACATCAGGTGCTCCCCGGTCGCGTGCCGCACGCCCGTGTTGCGCGCCGCCCCGAGCCCCGCGTTGGCCTGGCGGATCAGCCGGAACCTGTCGTCGCGCGCCGCGAAGCCGGCGGCGATCTCGGCGCTGCCGTCGGGCGAGCCGTCGTCGACCATGACGACCTCGATGTCCTGCCAGGTCTGCGCCGCGACCGAGGCCAGGCAACCGGCGAGGTACGGTTCCACGTCGTAGATCGGGATGATCACGCTGAGGCGGGGCACGGGCGCTCCTTAGGGTCGGAGAAGCGGGAGACACAGCGGCTCAGGCGGTGCTCACGAGCGCGCGCAGGCGCCTGCGGAGCAGCCGGGCGGTGCGGCGGAGCGGCCGGGCGCCGGACCGGCCCCCGGGGCGGGAACGCCGGGGCGCCCTCACGGCGCCGGCGTCGCCGGTGACGTCCACCGGGGCGGTGCCGGGAACCCGCGAGGCGGTGGTCGCGGCGAGCCCGGCGGGCAGGAACCCCCACTTGTCGCCCGCGTCCCACACCGTGCCGTACATCTCGTGGACCAGGTCGCCGAGGTCGTCCCCCGGCCCGGCGCAGTGGCGGGCCCGGCTCATCGCGGCGGTGCGCTCCAGCCGGGCGTGCACGACACGGCCGTCCTCGCGCTCGTCCAGCGCGAGCGAGACGATCCCGAGCCGCTGCCGGTCGGCGTGCTTGACCACCGACCCGATGGTGCCGCGCGACGGCACCCAGCCGGGCGGGCAGTGGAAGCGGAACGGCACGGGGAAGCAGTCGTCCGGCACGGCCTCGCGGAACCGCACGCGCGGCTCGCCCTGATAGCAGGCGAGCACCAGGCGCAGGTCGAGCGAGGGGTCGCCGAGCGGGTCGCGCCGCCCTCCGCCGAGCCGTCCCCACGGCCCGACGACCGTCACCCGCACGTCGGGCAGCCGCCCGGCGAGCACGGCGTCGACGGTCGCCCTGACCTCCTCGAACGACGCGTCCCCCACCTCGACCACGACGTCGACGTACGGCACGAGGTAGGTGCGGTGGGGATGCCTGCGCAGCCAGCGGAAGGTGGGGACGCGCTCGGCGAGGTGAGGCCAGTTGTGCCGCTTCACCTCGGGCTCGCGGCGCATCACGGTGGACCGGCCGAGGTGCCAGCACCGGCTGGCGCGGTCGGGCACGAACACGGCCCCCGCCTGGGCCAGCCGATAGCCGAGCTCGGTGTCCTCGCCGAGGACGAGCGAGGCGTCGAGCCCTCCGGCGGCGCGCAGCAGGCGGGCGGGCAGCGACGCGGTGGCCCCCACCATGACGGAGAACGCGCCGAACCCGGCCGCCCGCAGGTCGTCGGTCTGGTCCCAGCGCCGCTCGGTCCACTGCGGCGTGGCGTCCTCCTCGGAGAAGAGCTTGGGCACCGCACCCGCCTCGATGGCCGCGAGCACCTCGCTCGCCGGGACCTCGTCGAGGCCGGGCACGAACCGCAGGTGCCCGAGCACGACCAGATAGCCGGCCAGGTGGTGCCAGCGCATCTGGGCCTCGACGTGCTCGGGGAACAGCACGAGGTCGGCGTCCAGGTAGAGGATCACCTCGCCCTCGGCCGCCTCGGCCCCCGCCGCGCAGGCGCTCGCCCTGCCCCACGCCCCGCCGCGCGGGCGGACCACCCGCAGCCGCTCCGGCAGCGGCCCGGCCGACGACTCGGACGTCGGCTCCATGGGCCGCTCGCCGTCGTCCACCACCACGACCTCCATGAGGTGGGCCGGGTAGGTCTGCCGGGCCAGACCGGCCAGCGTCAGCGGCAGCGTGCGCTCCGCGCGGTAGGCGGGGATCACCACGCTCACCGTGAGCGTGGGAGTCCAGCTCCCCAGCGCGGGTGGCTCTCCGAGCACCCCGTAGTCGTTGAGCGGGATGCGCGCAGCCCCCGTCACCTCGTCACCTCCGCCCGCCATCGGGCACCGTCCTCCATCAGTTCGTTGAAGACCAGCCCACGCCACTGCTCCTGGAAGGAGGCGAGGAACGACTGCACGGGCTGGCGCCAGGTGTGGCCGTACGCGCTGCGGCGGCGCAGCACATAACCGAGGCCGTGGGTGCGGTAGATCCGGCCGCCGACGGCCTCGACCGCCTGGAGCAACTGGCCGTCCACCGTCCTCGCCAGGGGCCGGAAGCCGCCGGCCGCCTCGAACGCCGCCCGGGTGACCAGCATCGTGCCCCCGGCCACCAGCGGCACGAACCGCTCGGTGCCGATGCACCGCCTGATCGTCACGTCGAGCGGCTCCAGGTAGACGAACTCCGCGGCCGAGCCGACGAGGTCGGCGCCGCTGTAGCGGCGGGCGAGCAGGAGATCGGCGAGGTGATCGGGGCCATACCAGTCGTCGTCGTCCACCTTGGCGAGGCAGGACCCGGAGGCGACCGCCGCCATCCGGTTCAGCACCTCCCCGAACGGCGTCGTGGCGGGGGCCTCGATCACGGTGAGCGGCAGCCGCGTGCGGGGGATCGCCGCCTCCCGTGCCGTGAAGCCGTGCAGCCCCACGATCAGCTCGGCGCTCACGCCGCGCTGGCGCTCCATCTGCTCGACCGCGAACGGCACCATCTCCGGACGTCGCGTGCACAGCAGGATCGAGACCTTCGGGTCCGGCGGCACCGGCAGACCGGCGGCCAGAGCCAGCCCCCTCCATCGGGCGGCGGCCCCGTGCTCGCGCAGCGCGGCCCGGCGCAGCCGGATGCTCAGCTCCTCGCGGCGCAGGTCGGACGCGAGCGCCTCGCCGGTCACGGCCACGAGCGCGGTGGCGAGGGCGGTGCCCAGCGCCCGGTCGCGGGCGGGATCGGGCGCGGCGAGCACCGGGATCCCGGCGGCCGAGAGGGCGGCCACGACGCGGGCGATCTCGCCGGTCCGCCCCTCCGCCGCCTGTGGGCCGGGCACCTCGACGCCGCGTACGTCCCGCAGGCGGGCGATGTCCACGTCCGTGACCCGCCCACTGGCCGGGAGGCGTACGAGCTTGTCGGTGCCGAGGGCGACGACGAACCCCTCCCGGCGTACCGCGAGCACCGCGATGCCCTGCGCGGGATTGCGGCGGAATCCGATGGGGTTGATCACGGCCTCGTCCAGCGGCGGCAGCAGGCCGTCGGCCACCGAACCGGTGCTCCCGGACCCGGCGGGCACGGACCCGGCGAGCACGGACCCGGCGAGCACGGACCCGGCGAGCACGGATCCGGTAAGCCCAGTCGCGGCAGGCGCAGAGCTCGTGACCCCGGGGCTGGTAGCCGCAGAGCTCGTGACCCCAGAGCTCATAACCGCAGAGCTCGTGACCCCAGGGCTGGTAGCCGCAGCGCCCGTGACCGCAGGGCCGGCGACGACGGAGCCGTTCGCCTGACGCAGCGGCAGGTCGCAGCCGGGGGCGTCGCGACGGTCCGGCACCGGCCCGCCGGGCGGCGACAGCGTGACGTTGGGATCGCCGGGCCGCCAGTCGGCCGTGACGCCGCCCTCCAGCCCCGCCACGGGAGTGGTCGCCGCGCATCCGCCGAACAGGCCGTTCGCGACGTGGGCCACGACGTCACCCGCCGGCACCGGCTCGCTGAAGGCGGCGTCGAGGTGCCAGCCACGGCCCCGGCGGGTCACCCGCATCTCGGTCAGGTGCCGCCAGCAGGCGCCCGGCGCGGCGACCGGCAGCGGCTGCGCCGCCCAGGACGGCACGTCGGCGACGGCGATCCGCACCCGGGTCGCGGTGGGCAGCAGGCCGCGCAGCGGCACCGCCCTGCGCAGGTCGGCCGGGGAGCGCGCGGCGAGCAGGACGCATCCGATCGCGCCGGTTCCGCCCGGCGCCGCGTCGCGGGTCACATTCCGTGCGGCATCTCGCGCGGCATCCCGTGTCGTGTCCGGCGCCGCGTCCAGTGCCCCGTCCGGCGCTGCGTCCAGTGTGCCGTCCCGTGCCGTGTCCGCGTCGCTCGCCGGAACGGCGGACGCGACGGACGCGACGGGGACAGGGACGTCCTCAAGCGGGATCCAGGGACCGGCGAAGCCCTCCACGAGGCGGCCGAGCAGCGTGGGACAGGACTCGAACCCGATCCACGTCCCCCACGCCGACCGGGTGGTGGCGGTTCGTGTCACCCGCCCTCCTCACACTGCCCGGTTCCTCTTCCGACCGGCCCAGCATCGCGAAACCCGCCTGTGAGGGGGCAGGCTTAGTCCCTTCCTTGGCCGAAGGTTTAATCGCTCCCGTCCCAGGTGGACGAAGGTTTCCGGCCCGTACGAAATCGGACTGAAGAGGAGGAAGCAACCCGGAGCGCGTTACGATGCCGCGTTATAGATCCCCCGAGGAGTACCCCATGGCTGTACGTCGTCTGATCCCTCTGGCCGTAGCGTGCGCTCTCGCCGTGGCCGCCACCGCCACTCCTGCGCAGGCTCGTACGACCGATGAGCCGTTCTGCGCGACCCACAAATGCATCGCCCTGACCTTTGACGACGGTCCGGGGCCCTACCTGACGACCCTGCTGAAGACCCTCTCCGAATACAAGGCGAAGGCGACCTTCTTCCTTATCGGCTCGGAGGTGAAAAAGCATCCCAAGCTCACCCAGTTGATCGCCAAGTCGGGCCACGAGATCGGCAACCACTCGTGGGACGGCACCTATCTGACCACGCTCAAGTACGCCGACATCAACAAGAAGATCGGCGACACCCAGCGGCTGATCAAGAAGACGACGGGCAAGGCGCCGAAGCTCTTCCGCGCGCCCGGCGGGCTGCGCAACGGCGGCGTGGAGCAGGTCACCGCCAAGCTCGGGCTCATCCAGGTGCCCGGCACGACCGCCACGAAGGACTACATCAAGGACTACCGGCACGTGGACTTCCTCACGAACCGGGCCCTGGACGTGGCCGGAGAGGGCGAGGTCGTGCTGATGCACGAGACGGTCAAGCAGACCGTGCAGTCGATGCCCGAAGTGCTCGAACTGCTGACCGCGGAGGGCTACAGCTTCGTCACGGTGTCCACCCTGCTCGAAGGCCAGAAGCTCACCCCGGGACAGGTATATCCCGAGCAGTCGTCGGGCGTGGAGACGACAGACGTCCACTGATCCGGCGGCCCAGCGCCTGGGCCGGCGCCTCCACGAAGCGATAGGTGAGCCAGCTCAGCGTGAGCAGCGCGACGAGATAGCCGAGCGCGACGGCCGCCTGGGCGATCGGCGTGAGCGACCGCAGGTCGCCCGCGAGCGCGTTCAGATACTTGAGCAGCGGGTGGTGCACCAGATAGACCGAGTAGCTGATCAGGCCGAGCCAGGTCAGCGCACCGGGAACGCGCCGCCCGCGCAGCATCATGCCCAGCGCGAACGTCCCTCCGGCGAGGACCATCGTGGTGATCCACACATCGGGCTGCACCCACCACCAGCCCGCCTGGATCGCCCACACGGGCGCGGCGGCCACCAGGGTCGCCGCGACCACGACCGGGCCGAGCCCGGCCGTGCCCTTCTCCCAGCGATACAGGGCCGTCCCCGTGAACATCACCGCGAGGATGGCCGCGCCGAACCACGGCACGAAGCTGCCGAAGACGAGCAGCACGAGCGCCATCAGGCCCAGCGCGTACGCCGCGACCGTGCGGAACCGGCCGGTGATCAGGCAGGCCAGCCCCGCGAGGAACAGCACGCAGGTGGCGATGGCGGGCCAGGGCCCCGGCAGCAGCGGCGCCGACAGCACCAGCCCGGCGGCGACCGCCACGGCGCCGAAGACGATCGCCAGCGTCCCGCTGCGCCGATGCACCCCGCCCACGAACAGCGCGGTCACCAGCAGGTAGAACACCATCTCGTACGACAGCGTCCACATCGGGTCGGCGAGGGCGCCGGTGTGGACGACGTCGAGCAGCATGCTCACGTGCGCGGCCACGGCCGACGGATGCCGGGGCACCACCTGACGCACCGGGACCCAGAACGCCATGACGAGCACGAGGGCGATCACCAGCAGATAGAGCGGATACAGCCGGAACACCCGGCTGACCCAGAACGCCCCGACATCACCCCGCTTCTCCAGGGACGCGGGGATGATGTATCCGCTGACCAGGAAGAAGACCAGCACGCCGTACATGCCGAGGTTGAACCAGTAGGGGCGCAACGACGGCATGAACCAGGGCAGCGCGTGTTCGGCGACCACGGCCATCGCGCCGATCCCCCGCAGGGCGTCGAGCCAGGCGAGCCTGGAGGCCTTCGCGCCGGGGCGAGCGGTGACGGGCTGAGCGGCAATCACCGCGTTACCCTATCCAGCCTGGCCGGGATCAATCCGGTTGATCCCGGCTTAACGATCCCGGCTCAACGATCCCTGCTCAGTGGTCCGCGGTCGGTGAGTCGGGGTCGGTGACTTCCGGGTCACTCCCACTCGATGGTGCCCGGCGGCTTGCTCGTCACGTCGAGCACGACCCGGTTGACCTCGCGGACCTCGTTGGTGATCCGGGTGGAGATGCGCGACAGCACGTCGTACGGCACCCGCGCCCAGTCGGCGGTCATCGCGTCCTCGGAGGTCACCGGCCGCAGGACGACCGGGTGACCGTAGGTGCGGCCGTCGCCCTGCACGCCCACCGAGCGGACGTCGGCGAGCAGCACGACCGGGCACTGCCAGATGTCGCGGTCGAGACCGGCGCGGGTCAGCTCCTCGCGGGCGATGGCGTCGGCCTCGCGCAGCAGGTCGAGACGCTCGCGGGTGACCTCGCCGATGATCCGGATGCCGAGGCCGGGCCCGGGGAACGGCTGGCGCCAGACCATCGCCGGGGGCAGGCCCAGCTCCTCGCCGGCCCGCCGCACCTCGTCCTTGAACAGCGTGCGCAGCGGCTCGACCAGTTCGAACTTGAGGTCCTCGGGCAGCCCGCCCACGTTGTGGTGCGACTTGATGTTCGCGGTGCCGGTGCCGCCGCCCGACTCGACCACGTCCGGGTAGAGCGTGCCCTGCACGAGGAAGTCCACCGGGCCGTCGGCGAGGATCGCGCGCTGCTCGTCCTCGAAGACGCGGATGAACTCCCTGCCGATGATCTTCCGCTTCTCCTCTGGGTCGGTGACGCCCGACAGCGCCTTGAGGAAGCGCTCGGAGGCGTCCACGACGCGCAGCTTGACGCCGGTCACCTCGACGAAGTCGCGCTCGACCTGCTCGGCCTCGCCCTTGCGCAGCAGCCCGTGGTCGACGAAGACGCAGGTCAGCCGATCGCCGATGGCCCGCTGCACGATCGCGGCGGCGACGGCGGAGTCGACGCCGCCCGACAGGGCGCAGATCGCCCGGCCGTCGCCCACCTGGGCGCGCACGGCCTCGACGGCGTCCTCGACGATGTTGAGCATGGTCCACGAGGGACGGCAGCCGGCCGCCTCAAGGAAGTGCTTGAGCACCTGCTGCCCGTGCTCGGAGTGGAGCACCTCGGGGTGGAACTGCACGCCGTACAGGCCGCGCGAGGGGTCCTCCATCGCGGCGACCGGGGTCGCGTCGGTGGCGGCGGTGACGGCGAACCCGGCGGGGGCGCCGACCACGGAGTCGCCGTGCGACATCCAGACGGTCTGCGCGGCGGGCAGGCCGGCGAACAGCAGGCCCTCCTGGAGGACCTTGAGCTCGGTGCCGCCGAACTCGGCGGAGTCGGTCCTGGCGACCTCGCCCCCGAGCGCCCGGGCCATGGCCTGGAAGCCGTAGCAGATGCCGAAGGTCGGCACCCCGGTCTCGAACAGGCCCTCGGGGACCGGCGGGGCGCCCTCGGCGTACACCGAGGAGGGGCCGCCGGACAGGATGATCGCCTTGGGCTTCCTGGCCAGCATCTCCGACACCGGCATCGACGACGGAACGATCTCGGAGTAGACGTGACACTCACGCACCCGTCGTGCGATCAGCTGCGCGTATTGCGCGCCGAAGTCCACGACGAGAACCGTGTCGAACTCAGACACTGGAAAGGACCCCCATGAAGGCAGCGAGGCGGTGACGCCAGTCTATCGGCGCGGTGACGCTGCCCGCCCGGACCTGCCGCCCTCCCTGGCGCCCGGCCCCTGGCCTGCGACGCAGCCGCCCAGGGCCCGCCCCGCCGGGCCCTCCGGCGCGACCCCGCCGGGCCTTCGGCCGCTGCGTGCGGCGGCCTCGCGAACCGGCGCGACCCCGCCGGGCCTTTCGGAGGCTGCGTGCGGCGGCCTCGTGAGCCGTGCACCGCTAACCAATCCCGTCAGGCCCCTCGGCGGCTGAACGCGGCGGGCTGGGTGAACCGTGCGATGCGATCCTGTCAGGCTTTTCGGCGGGCGTGGGTGATCACCGAGATCCCGCTGCCGGCCAGGGCATCCGCCCGCTCCCGAAAAGCGGCATCGGCGGCGTCGCGCCCCGCCACCTGCCCCGCCACCTGCCCCGCCACCTGCTCGACCACCTGCTCGACCACCTGCTCGACCACCTCGAAGCCGTGCTCCTCCAGCAGATCGGCCGCCTCCCGGGGACTCAGGAACGTCAGCCAGGGCTCCCCGCCCTGCGCCACCAGCGGCATCAGGGTCTCGGCGTACGCCCGGGCGCGCGGACCACGCAGGTCCTCGGGCAGCAGGTGGTCCATGACGATCTCGCTGCCGGGGGCGAGACGGCCGAGCCCGGCCAGCGTGCGCGCGACGGCCTCGCGGGTGAGATAGACGGTCACGCCGAGCCAGCTCGCGAACGCCGGGCGAGCGAGGTCGAACCCGTGCGCGACGAGCCGGTCGGCCAGGGACTCCCCGGCTTCCATGTCCGCGGGGACGTACGTCAGGAGGGGCGGCTCCGGAATGCCCGCACGCGCCAGCGCCTCCCGCTTCCAGCGCTGGGTGTCCGGGTGATCGACCTCGAAGACCTCCACTGAACCGCTCTGGCCGCTCGCGGCCGATCTGCAGGCGTAGGTGTCCAGCCCCGCGCCGAGGATCACGTACTGGCGAACGCCCCGCCGTACGGCGGCGGCCAGTCGGTCCTCGGTGTAGCGGCTCCGGGTGACGACGGCCGCGCGGAGCGCGGCGACGACGGGGTGGTCCGCCGCCTCACGGTGCAGGCGCACGTAGTGCTCGGCGCACTCCCCGAGCAGGGGGTACGCGAACGGGTCGCGGAAGACCACCGGCTCCCCGTCGACGATCAGGTGGGCGGCGCGCGCCGCCGCCGTGTGGAGCGCGGTCCTGCTCGGCCCCTCGGTCTGCACGCGTCGAGCGTAGACCGCCTCAGCGATCTTGGCGATGGGTGAGACGGGTCACAGGCCGTGGGCCCGCGCGCCGTGCCGCAGCAGTTCGAAGGCGGTGCTCGCCGCGGTGACGGCCTCGCCGTACCGCTCGTCGGCCGTACGGCCGGACGCCAGCGCCGCGTAGTTGTCCCTGGCGAGGATCTGCCGGACGGCGACGTACTGCGCGGCCACCAGGCGCGAGGTCAGGAGCGGCACGGGACGCGGCGAGCCGGAATCGCGGGGCGCCACCTCGTGCGCCGTCTCGCCCGCCGCCTGGCTCAAAGCCCCATCCAGCACCTCACCCGCCGCCCCGCCGAACACCTCACCCGCCGCCCCGCCGAACACCTCGCCCGCCGTCTCGCGCGCCGCCCCGCTCGTCGTCTCGCCGAGTGCCTCGCTCATCGCCTCGGCCAGTGCCTCCGTGTCCGCCGCGGCGTAATCGGCCACGCGGGACGCCAGGCTGGGGGTGTCGAAGACGAGGCGGTGGTAGGCCATCACCGCCGGATGGTCGCACAGGCCGGTGGTCGGCTCGCGGGCGTCGAGCCCGGCCATGAAGGCGTCGTGCAGCGCGTCGAGCGGGGTCCGCCCGGCCGGGCGGGCGCGCACCACCGCCGCCGCCTCTCCCCTGTGGTCGGCGATCCGGTCCAGGACCAGATCCTCCTTGGTGGGGAAATAGCGGAACAGCGTGGGCTTGGAGACCTCCGCCGCGGCCGCGATCTCGGCCACCCCCACCTGGTCGAAGCCGTGCTCCAGGAACATCGCGATCGCGACCTCGGAGATGGCCCGGCGGGGCCGTTCCTTCTTCCGCGTCCGCAGCCCCTCGACCATGCCGCACAGGCTAGCAGCCCTCCCGGCAAAACTTAACCCGGTTGCATTTTTAACCGAGTTGCTGTTCCATGCCCGTACGGCGACCGGGGGAAGGAGACGGCGGATGACCTCGCTGAAGGAGGAGCAGGCGTACGTCGAACGCTGCAGGGAGGGCCTGCGCCGGATGCTGGACGGTGCCCGGCACAACGTGGTCATCGGGGAGACCGTGGCGGGCGACCGCTACAGCGCCGAGCGGCTGGGCCGCCACCTGAAGAGCCTGGCGAAGGATCTCGGTGAGGACGACGGAGGGCCGCCGTTCTTCGGGCGCCTCGACTTCGGCCCTGACGTGGGCGAGCACGCCGGGCAGCGCTACTACATCGGCCGCCGCCACGTCTCCGCCACCGATGGCGGCCGGCCCCTGGTGATCGACTGGCGGGCGCCGGTCTCGCGGACGTTCTACCAGGCGTCGGCCCGGGATCCCCGGGGCGTGGCCGTACGGCGGCGCTTCGGCTGGGCCGGGGGCGAGCTGACCGGCTTCGAGGACGAACACCTCGATCGCCGGCGCGGGCACGACCCCGGCGGCGCGAGCCGGATCCTGACGGCCGAGATCGAACGCCCCCGGGTCGGGCCGATGCGCGACATCGTCGCCACCATCCAGCCGGAGCAGGACGACCTGGTCCGCGCCGACCTGAAGGAGTCCCTGTGCGTCCAGGGCGGGCCGGGCACCGGTAAGACCGCCGTCGGCCTGCACCGCGCGGCCTACCTGCTCTACGCCCACCGCAAGCGGCCGGCGCGCGGCGGTGTGCTCGTGCTCGGCCCCAACCGGGCCTTCCTCGGCTACATCTCTGCGGTGCTGCCGGCCCTGGGCGAGGTCGACGTCGAGCAGACCACGCTCGACGCGCTCCTCGCCCGGGTCCCGGTCAAGGCCACCGACAGCGCGGAGGCCGCCGTGGTCAAACACGACGCGCGCATGGCCGAGGTGCTGCGCAGGGCGCTCCACCGCCACATAGGCGTGCCCTCGGAGCCGCTCGCCGTGGCCGACGGCTCCGCCCGCTGGCGGGTCTCCCGGGACGAGCTGCACGACATCGTCGAGGAGACCCGGCGCGAGGCGATGCCGTACGGCGTGGGCCGCGAGCGCGTCATCGCCCGTGTGGCGTCACTCGTGCGGACCCGGGCGGAGGCCCGCGGCCGGATGATCGACACGGCGTGGACGCGCCGCACCACCCGGGCCGTCACGGCCGCTGTGGACGGCTTCTGGCCGGCCGTACGCCCCGAGGAGGTGCTGTGCGAGGTGCTCGGCGACTGCACGGAGGCCGCCGACGGCGTGCTCACGACGGCCGAGCAGGCGGCGATCACCTGGGCGCGACCGCCGCGCACCTATCGGAGCGCCGCCTGGACGGCCGCCGACCTGGTCCTGCTCGACGAGCTCGCCGGCCTGATCGAGCGGCCGCGGGGATATGGCCACGTGATCGTCGACGAGGCGCAGGACCTTTCGCCGATGCAGTGCCGGGCCGTCGCCCGGCGCAGCGTGCACGGCTCGCTCACCGTGCTCGGCGACCTGGCGCAGGGCACGACCCCGTGGGCCGCCCGCGACTGGGGCGTGCAGATGGCGCATCTGGGCAAGCCTGATGCCGCGATCATGTCGCTCACCGTCGGCTTCCGCACGCCGGCCGCCGTCGTGGAGCTCGCCAACCGCCTGCTGGCGCAGCTCGCGGTGGACGTGCCGCCCTCCCGGTCCTTCCGGCGGGACGGTCGGCTGCGCGTGCTGCCCGGGGACGACACCGCGGTCGTGACGGCGGTGTCCGAGGCGCTCGGCCACGAGGGCTCGATCGGCGTCATCGCCGCCGACGCCTCGGCCGCCCGGCTGCGCGCCGCGCTCACGGGCGCGGGCCTGACCGTCGCCGAGGGGCTCACACCCGACCCGTCCGTACGCGTCTCCGTGGTGCCCGCCACCCTGTGCAAGGGCCTGGAGTATGACCACGTCGTGCTGGCCGAGCCCGCCGAGATCGTCGCGGCCGAGCAGCGCGGGCCGGCCCGGCTCTACGTGGCGCTCACCCGGGCGGTGTCCCGCCTCGACGTGGTGCACGCCCGTCCGCTGCCCGTCCCTCTCACCGGGGAGACCCTCGCCGAAGACGCTGGGTCACCGGCCTAACCGACGCGCCTCACGCGTCCCCGTGGGTGATCTCCACGATCGGCAGGCGCAGCGCGCCCGGCGCCGACGCGGGGACGACCGGCCGCACGGGCGCGACCGGCCGGAGCCGCACGTACGGCGAGCCGAGGGCGGGGCGCGGGTCCGGCTCGCCCTTGTTGGGCCACATCGCCATCGCGCGCTCGGCCTGGGCGGTGATCGTGAGCGAGGGGTTCACCCCGAGGTTGGCCGACACGGCCGAGCCGTCCACGATGTGCAGGCCCTCGTAGCCGTAGACGCGGTGGTAGGGGTCGATCACCCCGGTCTCCGGCGAGTCGCCGATCGCGCAGCCGCCGAGGAAGTGCGCGGTCGCCGGGATGTCGAACAGGTCGAGCCAGGAGCCGCCGGGCAGGCCGCCGATCTCCTCGGCCGCCATGCGGACGGCCTCGTGCCCGGCGGGGATCCAGGTGGGGTTCGGCTCGCCGTGGCCCGGGCCGGTCCGGAGCTTCCCGCCCTTGAGCGAGAGCGTGATCGAGTTGTCCTTGGCCTGCATGACGAGGGCGATGACCGCGCGCTCCGACCACCTGCGGTGGTTGAACAGCCGGGGCAGCAGGTGGGGTCGCCGCAGGGCCGCGCCGAGGAACTTCAGCCAGCGCGGCGCCCGCCCGCCCCCGTCGACGAGGAGCGTGCGGAGCAGTCCCATGGCGTTGGAGCCGTCGCCATAGCGGACCGGCTCGATGTGCGTCTCGGCGTCCGGGTGGATCGAGGAGGTGATCGCCACGCCCCGGTTGAGTTTGACGCCCTTGGCGGTGAGGCGCTCGAAACCGAGCAGGGCCTCGGAGTTCGTCCGGGTCAGCGCGCCGAGCCGGGGCGAGATCCGGGGCAGCGTGGTCGCCCTCAGCCGGTGGAGCAGGAGCTGCGTGCCGTACGTGCCCGCGGCGAAGACGACCTGGCCCGCGGTCAGCGTGCGGGCCGGGCCGAAGGGGCCCGTGCGCCTCACCGTGATCTCGTAGCCGCCCTCGACGGGCCGTACGCCGGTGACGGTGGTCTCCGGGTGGACCTTCGCCCCGGCCCTCTCCGCGAGGTAGAGGTAGTTCTTGATCAGCATGTTCTTCGCGCCGTGGCGGCAGCCGGTCATGCACTCGCCGCACTCGGTGCAGCCGCGGCGGCGCGGCCCGAGGCCGCCGAAGTAGGGGTCGTCGACCTCCACGCCCGGCTCGCCGAAGAACACCCCGACGGGGGCGAGACGGAAGGTGTGGCCGACGCCCATCCGCTCGGCGACCTTCTTCATCACCTCGTCGGCCGCGGTCACCGTCGGGTTGCCCACCACGCCCAGCATCCGCCTGGCCTGGTCGTAGTAGGGCGCGAGCTCGGCCTTCCAGTCGGTGATGTGCGCCCACTGGGGATCGCGGAAGAACGGGTCGAGCGGCTCGTAAAGAGTGTTGGCGTAGACGAGCGAGCCGCCGCCCACCCCCGCGCCGGCCAGCACCATGACGCCGTTGGAGCCGCGCAGGACGTGGATGCGCTGGATGCCCTTCAGCCCGAGCGCGGGCGCGAACAGGAAGTCCCTGGCCCGCCATGAGGTCTTCGGCAGGGTCTTCTCGTCGAACCGGCGGCCGGCTTCGAGGACGCCGACCGCGTAGCCCTTCTCGGTGAGCCGCAGCGCGGCGACGCTCCCGCCGAACCCCGACCCGATCACCGCGACGTCGTAGTCCAACGCCCCGCCTTCCTTCTCACTTGAGGTGCAGGCGCTTCATCGTCTTGAGCAGCCCCGCGAGCGTGTCGGCGTACTTGTCGTAGGTCATGCCGAGGATCGGCTCGAAGCCCAGCCACGTGGCCTGGCTGGCCACCGTCTGGACCTCCGTGTATTTCAGCAGGCCCTCGGTGCCGTGCCGGCGGCCCAGCCCGGACGACTTCATCCCGCCCATCGGCGCGTCGTAGGAGGCGTACGCCGAGCCGTACCCCTCGTTGATGTTGACGGTGCCGGCCTTGATCCGGGCGGCGAGGCGGCGGCCCCGCGCGACGTCCCTGGTCCAGATCGAGGCGTTCAGCCCGTACGCGGTGTCGTTGGCCGCGTGGACCGCCTCGTCCTCGTCCCTGAAGCGGTAGAGCGACACGACCGGCCCGAACGTCTCGTCCCTGCAGACGGCCATGTCCTCGCTCACGCCGTCGAGGATGGTCGGCTCGTAGAAGAACGGGCCGAGGTCGGGGCGCGGCCTGCCGCCGGTCAGCACGGTGGCGCCCTTGGCGACGGCGTCCTCGACGTGCGCCGTCACCCCGTCGAGCTGCCGCTGCGAGGTGAGCGAGCCCATCTGCACGTCCCAGTCGAGGCCGGGACCGATCTTCATGTTCTTCACCGCCCGGACGAACCGGTCGCGGAAGGCGTCGGCGACCGCCTCGTGCACGTAGAGGCGTTCGATCGAGATGCACAGCTGGCCCGCGTTGGTGAAGCAGGCCCGGATCGCGCCCTGGGCCGCCACGTCGAGATCGGCGTCGTCGAGCACGATCATCGGGTTCTTGCCGCCGAGCTCAAGCGAGCAGCCGATGAGCCGCTTGGCCGCCTCCTCGGCGATCCTGCGCCCGCCGCGCGTCGAGCCGGTGAACGCGACGTAGTCGGCGCCGTCGATCAGCGGGTCGCCGACGTCCTCGGGATCGCCGAGCACGACCTGCCAGACGTCGCGCGGCATGCCCAGCTCGGCCAGCAGGTCGATCGTCCACAGCGTGGACAGCGGGGTCTGGGCGTCGGGCTTGTGCACGACCGCGTTGCCCGCGATCAGGGCGGGGACCACGTCGGTGACGCCGAGGGCCAGCGGGTAGTTCCACGGGCTGATCACCGCGACGACGCCCTTGGGGTGGCGCAGCTCGGCCGCGCGGGTGGCGATCGGGAAGATGCCCTGCCTGCGCTGCGGCTCCAGCAGGCCGGGGGCCCGCCGCGCGTAGTAGAGCGTGCAGCCCGCCACGTCGGCCACTTCCTCGTACGCGTGGCGCCGCGCCTTGCCGGTCTCCCACTGCACGATGTCGAGCAGCTCCTGACGGCGGTCGAGCAGCGCGTCGTGGAGCCGCAGGAAGGGCGCGATCCGCTCCCGCACCGGCAGCGCCGCCCAGGTCTCCTGCGCCGCCCTCGCCCTGGCGTACGCGGCGCGGACGTCCTCGGGAGTGGAGATCGGGACCTCGGCCAGCACCTCGCCGGTGAACGGCGCGACGATCTCCCGTGTCTTGCCCTCTGAGGAGACGTGCGTGAGGACCCGGTCGACCATGGCCGCGTCGAGCGTCCGATTCGTGGCACCCATGCCGGAAGAATATTCCGGAGCTTGAGCCGTGGCTACCGGTAAGTAATGGACGGTCACCGCTGACGCGACGGCATGTCAGTTTACCGACACATGTGTACAGTAGATTGACACCATGAGCGATGACCGAGAGGTGTTCATGGCATCCGAAGAGACTTACGACAGGCTCATCGAGCTTCTCGATCGGCACGGGGCGTCCTACCGGCTGATCGACCACGCGCCGGAGGGAAGGACCGAGATCGTCAGCGCCATGCGCGGAAACGCCGTCTCCGACGCCGCGAAGTGCATCGTCGTCATGGTGAAGCTCGGCAAGAAGGTCACCAAGCACGTCCTCGCCGTCGTGCCGGGCGACACGCGCGTCGACCTGAACGGCCTCAAGGCGCTGCTGGGCGGCACGTACGCCGCGTTCGCCTCCACCGACATCGCCGAGCGCCTCGCGGGGAGCGTGGCGGGCACGATCCTCCCCTTCTCGTTCCACCCGGACCTGGAGCTCATCGTGGACCCCTCGATCCAGGACAAGGAGGAGATCTTCTTCAACGCGGCACGGCTCGACCGGTCCATCGCGTTGCGTACGAAGGACTACCTGGCCATCTGCTCGCCGCGGCTGGCGCCGATCGCGGCACCGGCGAGCTGACCGGAGATGGACGGACAGGCCGCGAACGGCGTAGGGGCCGCCATCGGCGCCCAGGTCCGCCGGTTGCGGGAGTTCCGGGGGTTGTCCGTGGCCGAGCTGGCACGGTTGTCGGGAGTGAGCAGGGCGACCCTGTCGGGGATCGAGGCCGGGAGGGGCAACCCAACCGTCGAGACCATCTCGGCCATCGCCGTCGCGCTCCGCCTGCCCCTGGGCGACCTGCTGGCCGACCCGGCGCCGCGGACGCCGGTGCTGCTCCGGGGCACTCCCCGGCCGGAGGACAGCAAGCAGGAGCTGCTCGACCGGATGGGGGCCGGTGGGCTCGGCGAGATCTGGCGGCTCCGCCTCACCGGCATCGGACGGCGGATCGACAGCCCGCCGCACAGCCAGGGCACGATCGAGCGGATCCTCGTGCTCCGCGGCGCCGTACGGCTGGGCCCGGTCGAGCGTCCCGTGGTCCTGCACAGCGGCGACTTCGTGACGTTCGCCGCGGACGTGGCGCACTTCTACGAGGCCGTCGAGGACGAGGTGGACGCCGTCGTCGTGATGACCTATCCGGCGGCGCCCTAGAGTCCGGTCATGAGCGGGGCGTCCAGACGCGGTCCTCCGTCACCACCGCGCTGACGAGGTCGGCCGGAGTGACGTCGAAGGCGTAGTTCAGCGCCCGGGCCCCGGCGGGGGTGACGCGAATCCCCCGGAAATGGGTCACCTCCTCCTCTGCGCGGTGCTCCACCACGATGGACGCGCCGGTCTCCGTCGCCGGGTCGATGGTCGACTCGGGCGCGGCGACGACGAACGGGACGCCGGCCCGGTCCGCCGCGAGGGCCAGGCCGTAGGTGCCGATCTTGTTGGCGACGTCGCCGTTCGCGGCCACCCGGTCGGCGCCGACGACCACCGCGTCGGCCAGCCCCTGCTGCAGCGCGAACGGCCCTGCGCCGTCGCAGACGACCCGATAGTCGATGCCCACCAGGTCGAGCTCCCAGCAGGTGAGGCGTGATCCCTGCAGCAGCGGCCGGGTCTCGTCGACGATGACCTGGTCGAGCAGGCCCCTCTCGTGCAGCGAGCGGATGACGCCGAGCCCGGTGCCCCACTCCACGCAGGCCAGGGCGCCGGTGTTGCAGTGCGTGTGGATGCGCAGGGGCCTACGTCCGCACGCCTCCACCAGGAAGTCGGCGCCGCGTTCGCCGATCCGCCGGTTCGCCGCCGCGATGCGGTCCACCACGGCGACGGCGGCCCGCTCGGCCGCCTCGGGCCCGTCCGCGAGGGCGGGGACCACCTCCTCCACGCCGACCCGGAGGTTCACCGCCGTGGGGCGGGCGTCCCTGATGCGTCCGATCTCCGCCTTCAGCCGGGAGGCGCTCCATCCCGACCGCCGCGCCTGGTGGGCCGCCAGGGCCACACCCAGCGCCCCGGCGGCGCCGAGCGTCGGGGCGCCGCGCACGGCCAGGCGGACGACGGCGTCCACGAGGTCGTCGACCGTGTCGATCCTCAGCAGCCGCACCTCGTCCGGCAGCAGCGTCTGGTCGATGGCGACGATGCCGCCCTCCCGCCAGGCGATGACCGGGTTTTCGGCATACGGGTCTTTCTCCGACATGCCACCATCCTGCCCGTGAACCACCCCCGGCGGCGATCCGTCGTGGGGGCATGAGGACATCGATTCGTACGGCGGTCGCCCTCGCCGTGCTGCTGGGCATGGGAGCCACGGGCTGCGCGGGGGGCCGTACGACCCAGGATCTCCCTCCTGCTCCGGCGGACCTCACCGGACGCGTACGGCTTGTCGCGTACGCCGGCTGCGACGAGATGACGGAGGGGCTGCGGCAGGCGGCCGCACGGAACGTCACCTCATGGGGCTTCGCGGGGAACATGCTCTACGCGGCCGACGACGTCGCCACGGCGAAGCGAGCGATACCCGAGCAGCAGTACGGGCAGCAGCCGCACTCGACCACGAACACGCACGAGGCGGGTGTGGACGAGCCCGACCTGGTCAAGACCGACGGCGACCGGGTGATCACGGTCAACCAGGGTGTGCTGCGCGTCGTGGACGCGACGACCCGGAAGGTCACCGGGACGCTGCGGCTCGTCGCCGATGACCAGTTGTGGGCCCAGGCCGACCTGCTCGTCCACGGCGACCGTGCGCTCGTGCTGTTCGAGGGCGGCGGGATCATCCCGTTCGGGGCGTCGGACCGGGCCCGGGTCGGCCCCGGTGGCCCGAGATACGTGCTCGTCGACCTGTCCGGCGAGCCGCGCGTCCTCGGCGCGATGACCGTGCACGGGCAGCACGTCGACGCCCGGCAGACCGGCTCCGTGGTGCGGCTCGTCGTCCGGTCCCAGCCGGAGATCGCCTTCCCGCCCGCGAAGCCCGACGCGTCTGAGAAGGACCTGCTCGACGGCAACCGCAAGGCCGTGCTGTCCGCTCCCGGCGACGCCTGGCTGCCGTCGTACGACGTCGAGTCGGGCGGCGTGCACCGCACCGAGCGGGTCGGCTGCGACCGGGTCAGCCACCCCGACGAGTTCACCGGCACTTCGATGCTGACCATCCACACGATCGACCTGGCCGCCGCCACGCCGTTCGGCGCGCTCACGCCGATCGCGGTCGCGGCCGACGGCGACACCGTCTATGGCACGGCGAGCAGTCTCTACGTCACCAGCAATCCCCGCTGGTGGGACGCCCGCCCGATCGACGTGCTGCCGGCGCCCGGGTCGTCGGCCGCCGCGCCCACGCCGAACGTGCCGCCCGAGCGCACGGAGGTGCACCGCTTCGACGTCTCGGCCCCCGGCACCCCGCGCTACGTCGCGTCGGGATCGGTGCCGGGACGGCTGCTCAACCAATACTCCCTGTCGGAGTACGACGGTCACCTGCGGGTGGCGACGACCAGCGGCGCCGAGGTGTCCGGCGCGGCCACGAGCGAGAGCGGCGTGCACGTGCTCGACGCCGGCACGCTCACGCAGACCGGCTCGGTCACCGGCCTCGGCAGGGGCGAGCGGATCTACTCGGTGCGGTTCATGGACGGCCTCGGCTACGTGGTGACGTTCCGCCAGACCGATCCCCTCTACACGCTCGACCTGCGCGACCCGGCCGCGCCGAAGGTCACCGGCGAGCTGAAGATCACCGGCTTTTCCGCCTATCTCCACCCGGCGGGCGAGGGACGGCTCATCGGCGTCGGCCAGGAGGCGAGCGCGGAGGGCCGCGCACTCGGCACGCAGATCTCGCTGTTCGACGTCTCCGACCCGGCCGCGCCCACAGTGCTGTCGCGGTTCCACCAGAAGAAGTCCGGCTCGGAGGCCGAGTGGGACCCGCACGCCTTCCTCTTCTGGCCCGCCACCGGGCTGGCCGTGCTCCCGCTCCAGAACTGGTCCGGCGGCGGGATCTCGGGCAGCGCGGCGCTCGCGCTGCGCGTCGGCGACCGGGAGATCACCACGCTGGGCGTCGTGAGCCACCCGCGGTCCCGCTCCACGGGCGGCTTCGCCCCCGCCGACCCGGGCATCCGCCGTTCCCTGGTCATCGGCGACGACCTGTGGACCGTGTCCGACGCCGGCCTCAAGGTCAGCGACGCCGCCACGCTGGCCGACCGCGCGTGGATCCCCTTCAGCTGACGTTGCCCGGCGCCTCCGCGAGGTCGCGCGGGGGCGCGACGGGGACGATCTCCGGCGCGCCGAGGCGGATCGCGTCCGCCTCCTGGTCGGTGTCCTGCTCCTGGGAGGCCCGCTCCGCCTCGACCCGCTTCGTGTAGTACTCGACCTCGCGCTTGACGTGGTCGGCGTCCCAGCCGAGCGGACCCGCCATGAGCTCGGCGGCCTCCTGGGCGACCGCGGTCCCCCGGTGGAAGGTCTCGATCGAGATGCGGGTGCGCCGCGTCAGCGCGTCGTTGAGGTGCCGGGCGCCCTCATGCGTCGCCGCGTACACGATCTCCGCGCGCAGGTAGTCGTCCGCGCCGTCGAGGGGACGCCCGAGCGAGGGATCGGCCTCGATGAGCGCCAGCACCTCGTCGATCAGCGAGCCGTACCTCTCCAGCAGGTGCTCGATCCTGGCCACGTGCAGCCCGGAGGCGCGCGCCATGCGGTGGCGGGAGTTCCACAGGGCCTGGTAGCCCTCCGCGCCGGCGAGCGGCACCTGGTCGGTGCAGGACTTCGGCACGCGCTGGTCGAGGCCGTGCGCGACCGCGTCGACGGCGTCGGCGGCCATGACCCGATATGTCGTGAACTTGCCGCCGGCCACCATGACCAGGCCCGGCACGGGGTGGGTGACGACGTGCTCGCGCGAGAGCTTGGAGGTCTCCTCGGACTCCCCGGCCAGCAGCGGGCGCAGCCCGGCGTACACGCCCTCGACGTCGTCCCTGGTCAGGGGCACCGAGAGCACCGAGTTGACCCGGTCGAGCAGATAGTCGATGTCCGCCCGCGAGGCGGCGGGGTGGGCCTTGTCGAGGTTCCAGCGGGTGTCGGTCGTCCCGATGATCCAGTGCCTGCCCCACGGGATGACGAACAGCACCGACTTCTCGGTGCGCATGATGAGCCCGCTGAGCGAGTGGATGCGGTCGCGCGGCACCACGAGGTGGATGCCCTTGGACGCCCGCACGTGGATCTGCCCGCGCCCGCCGACGAGCTGCTGGATGTCGTCGGTCCACACGCCGGTCGCGTTGACGACCTGGCGGGCCCGCACGTCGAACTCCGCGCCGTTCTCCAGGTCGCACACGCGCACCCCGGTGACCCGCTCCCCCTCCCGCAGGAAGCCGATCGCCTGCACCCGCGAGGCGACGTGCGCGCCGTACGTGGCGGCGGTACGCAGCGTGGTCATCACGAAGCGGGCGTCGTCGACCTGGGCGTCCCAATACTGCACGGCGCCGGTGAAGGCCGACCTGCGCAGCGAGGGGACGACCCGCAGCGCCTGGCGGCGGGTCAGGTGGCGGTGTCCCGGCACGCCCCGGGTGAGGCCGGGGGACAGCCCGAGCGTGTCGTAGAGCACGAGGCCCGCCCCGATGTACGGCCGCTCCCAGCCCGTGTGCGTGAGCGGATACAGGAACGGCACCGGCCTGACCAGGTGCGGCGCGATCCGCTTGAGCAGCAGCGACCGTTCCCGCAGGGCCTCCCTGACGAGGTCGAAGTTGAGCTGCTCCAGATAGCGCAGGCCACCGTGGATGAGCTTGGATGACCGGGACGACGTGCCGGAGGCGAAATCGCGCGCCTCGACCAGGCCCACCGAGAGCCCGCGGGTCGCGGCGTCGAGCGCGACGCCGGCGCCGACCACGCCGCCGCCGATCACGACCACGTCGAGTTCCTGCGCCTGCATCCGCGCCAGGGCGGCGGTACGTTCTGCCGGACCGAGCCTCGCCGTCCCCATCCTCGCCGTCATATGGCTCCTTCTGTACCGCTTTCGCCTCGTCCGGGTAAATCTACCCGTGAGTAGTCGCCCGCGAATCCATCTTTTCCGTCGCCTTTCCCAAGGATCTGCTTAATAGTCGGTGAACACGTCTCAGGGACGCCGGCAGGCGACCATCGACGTACGGGCGTGCGGCCCGCCGTACCAGAAGCGCCAGCCGAGGTCGTAGACCTCGACGTCGGCGGCGCCGCACTCCGTGAGCACCTCGGCGTACTGCCGGGCGTTGCGGAAGTCGGCGATCCGCAGCAGGCCGCCGGGCCTGAGCACGCGGAACGCCTCGCGCACCGCCTCCGCGCGGCCCTCCTCCTGGGGGATGTTGTGGATCGCGAGGCTGGAGACGACGAGGTCGAACGCGCCGTCGTCGAACGGGAGGTCGCGCATGTCCCCGGTGACCAGGTCGACCCGGTCGGCGACCCCCTCCGCCCGCGCGTTGGCCCAGGTGGCGTCCTGGCTGTTGCCCGACTGGTCTTTCGTCGACCACAGGTCGATGCCGGTGGCCTTGCCCGACGACAGCCGCGCCGCGGCCTTGAGCAGCACCAGGCCGCGGCCGCATCCGAGGTCGAGGACCCGCTCGTCCCCCTTCAGGCCGAGCCGGTCGAGCTCGGCGTCCCAGACCGCGAACTTGCCGCGAAGAGTGGTGTGCGCGAACACCGCGCCCCCCGCCACCAGCATGATCCCGCCCACGAGGAGCACGACGGCCGGGATCGGCCAGCCGATCCCGAAGAGCACGGCGGCGAAGGCCAGCTCGGCGACGCCGCCGAGGATCAGTCCGGCCAGCACGCCGGGCGCGTCCACACCATAGTTCGTACGCGAATCGATCACCGTTGGTTCTTACCGCCGACGCACCCGTCGTGTACAGGGCCCGTGCGCGGCGGGAGCCGCCGGACCCGGAGCCGCGTGCACGGGCCGGACGCGGGAGGATGGCGGCATGAGCGTGACTCTCTCCGATGCCCGCATCGTCACTCCCGACGGCGTCCACGACGGCTGGCTCACCATCGAGGACGGCAGGATCACCCACATCGGGCGCGGGCAGGCCCCGCGCGACGGGCTCGGCCTGGGCGGGCGCACCGTCGTCCCCGGCTTCGTCGACATCCACAGCCACGGCGGTGCAGGCGGCAGCTTCCCGGACGGCGACCCGGAGACCGCCGCCGCGGTCGCGGCCTTCCACCTCGGCCGCGGCTCGACCACCCTCATGGCGAGCCTCGTCACCGCCGCGCCCGACACGCTCGCGCGGACCGCCGCGACGCTCGCCGACCTGTGCGAGGAGGGCCTGCTCGCCGGCATCCACTTCGAGGGGCCCTACATCGCCAGATCGCGCTGCGGCGCGCACGAGCCCACGCTGCTGCGCGAGCCCGACGTGGCGGAGTTCCGGGCGCTGGTGAAGGCCGGGCGGGGCCACGTGCGGATGCTGACGATCGCGCCCGAGCTGCCGAACGCGCTCGACGTGATCAGGGAGGCCGCCGCCGAGGGCGTCGTCGCCGCGCTGGGCCACAGCGACGCGACGTACGAGCAGACGATCGAGGGGATCGACGCCGGGGCCACCGTGGCCACCCACCTCTACAACGCGCTGCCGCCGCTCGGCCACCGCGCGCCCGGGCCGATCGCCGCCCTGCTCCAGGACGAGCGGGTGACCGTCGAGCTGATCAACGACGGCGTCCACGTACATCCGGCGATGCTGCGCCTGGCCATGCACGCCGCGGGTGCGGACCGTACGGCCCTGGTCACCGACGCGATGGCGGCGACCGGCATGGGCGACGGGCGCTACCCGCTCGGCCCGATGACCGTCGACGTCGTGGACGGGGTGGCCAGGATCGCCTCCGACGCTCCCGGAGGCGGCCCGATCGCCGGCAGCACGCTCACGATGGACGTGGCCTTCCGCCGCACCGTGCGGGAGGTCGGGCGCTCGCTCGTCGACACCGCGCTGATGGCCTCGCTCACCCCCGCCCGCGTCCTCGGGCTGGACGGCGAGATCGGCTCGATCACGGTCGGCAAGTACGCCGACCTCGTGGTGCTCGACGACGACCTGGGCGTCGGCGGCGTGATGAAGCGCGGCGCCTGGATCCGCCACCCCTGACCGGCCGGGAGAAGCCGAAGGCCGGGCCCGCCGGGCCCGGCCCTCTCCAGGTCATGGTTCAGCGCTGCGGCGGGGCGACGACGACCTCGACGCGCTGGAACTCCTTGAGGTCGGAGTAGCCGGCGGTGGCCATCGTGCGGCGCAGCGCGCCGAGCAGGTTCATCGAGCCGTCGGCCAGCGACGACGGGCCGTGCAGGATCTCCCGCAGCGTGCCGATCGTGCCGAACTCCACCCGCTTGCCGCGCGGCAGCTCGGGGTGGTGGGCCTCGGAGCCCCAGTGGAACCCGCGGCCGGGGGCCTCGGAGGCCCGCGCGAGCGGCGAGCCCACCATCACGGCGTCGGCGCCGCAGGCGATCGCCTTGGCGATGTCGCCGGAGCCGCCCATGCCGCCGTCGGCGATGACGTGGACATACCGGCCGCCCGACTCGTCCATGTAGTCGCGGCGGGCCGCGGCCACGTCGGAGATCGCGGTGGCCATCGGCACGACCACGCCCAGCACGTTGCGGGTGGTGTGCGAGGCGCCGCCGCCGAAGCCGACCAGCACGCCCGCCGCGCCGGTGCGCATGAGGTGCAGCGCCGCCGTGTAGGTCGCGCAGCCGCCCACGATCACCGGGACGTCGAGCTCGTAGATGAACTGCTTGAGGTTGAGCGGCTCGGCCCGGCCCGACACGTGCTCGGCGGAGACCGTCGTGCCGCGGATCACGAAGATGTCCACGCCCGCGTCGATCACGGCCTTGTGGTGCTGCACGGTGCGCTGCGGCGACAGCCGTACGGCGGTCGTGACACCGGCCGCGCGGATCTCCTCGATGCGCCGGCCGATCAGCTCGTCCTTGATCGGCGCGGTGTAGATCTCCTGCAGCCGCCGGGTCGCGGCCTCCTGGTCGAGGGCGGCGACCTCCTCGAGGAGCGGCGCCGGGTCCTCGTAGCGGGTCCACAGCCCTTCGAGGTCGAGCACGCCGAGGCCGCCCAGGCGCCCGATCTCGATGGCGGTCTGCGGCGACACGACGCTGTCCATCGGGCTCGCCACGAGCGGAGAGTCGAACCGGTAGGCGTCGATCTGCCAGGAGATCGACACCTCCTCCGGGTCACGGGTGCGCCGGGAGGGCACGATGCCGATCTCGTCCAGCGCGTAGGCACGCCGCCCGCTCTTGCCGCGCCCGATCTCCACCTGTGTCATATCGCCTGTTCTTTCCGTTTCTTCCGGTACGAGTTATCGACCGTGGTAGTTCGGAGCCTCGACCGTCATCTGGATGTCATGCGGGTGGCTCTCCTTGAGCCCGGCCGCCGTGATCGGCATGAGCTGCGCCTTCTCGTGCAGCTCCTCGATCGTCCGGGAGCCGGTGTACCACATGCCCTGCCGCAGGCCGCCGACGAGCTGGTGGGCCACCGCCGCGACCGGGCCGCGGTAGGGCACCTGCCCCTCGATGCCCTCGGGGATGTACTTGTCCTCCCCGGACACGTCGGCCTGCGCGTACCTGTCCTTGCTGAACGACGCGCCGCCGCGCTCGCGGTTGCGCACCGCGCCGAGCGACCCCATGCCCCGGTAGGACTTGAACTGCTTGCCGTTGATGAAGATCAGCTCGCCGGGCGACTCCTCGCAGCCGGCCAGCAGCGAGCCGAGCATGACCGTGTCGGCCCCGGCGGCCAGCGCCTTTGCGATGTCGCCCGAGTATTGCAGGCCGCCGTCGCCGATGACCGGCACGCCGGCCGGGCCGCACGCCAGCGCGGCCTCGTAGATGGCGGTGAGCTGCGGGGCGCCCACGCCCGCGACGACCCGGGTGGTGCAGATCGAGCCCGGCCCGACGCCCACCTTGACCGCGTCGGCGCCCGCGTCGACCAGCGCCTGCGCGCCCGCGCGGGTGGCGACGTTGCCGCCGATGACGTCCACCCGGCCGTTGGCCTTGATCTTGGCGACCATGTCGGCCACGCCGCGCGAGTGCCCGTGCGCGGTGTCGACGACGATGACGTCCGCGCCCGCCTCGATCAGCGTCATGGCGCGCTCCTCGGCGTCGCCGGCGACGCCGACCGCCGCGCCGACCATCAGGCGGCCGTCGGCGTCCTTGGTCGCGATCGGATACTGCTCGCTCTTGGTGAAGTCCTTGACCGTGATGAGGCCCTGGAGGCGGCCGGCCTCGTCCACGAGGGGGAGCTTCTCGACCTTGTTCTGCCGCAGCAGCCGGAACGCCTCGTCGCGGTCCACCCCGACCGGCGCCGTCACCAGCGGCATCGGGGTCATGACATCGCGTACGGCCCGGCTCTGGTCGCTCTCGAAGCGCATGTCGCGGTTGGTGACGATGCCCACGAGCACGCCGTCCGCGTCGGTCACCGGGACCCCGGAGATCCGGTAGGTCGCGCACAGCCGCTCGACGTCGGCGAGGGTGTCCTCGGGAGAGCAGGTGACGGGGTTGGTCACCATCCCCGCCTCCGACCGCTTGACCAG
Organism: Microbispora sp. CSR-4; assembly: GCF_008033685.1. Classification (NCBI taxonomy): domain Bacteria; kingdom Bacillati; phylum Actinomycetota; class Actinomycetes; order Streptosporangiales; family Streptosporangiaceae; genus Microbispora; species Microbispora sp. CSR-4. Next base: position 67,248 of record NZ_VJVX01000024.1, on the reverse strand, counting down.
GTCGACCTGCTGCGCCTGCTCCTCGATCGAGAGGTTGCGGTGCAGGATGCCGATGCCGCCCTGCCGCGCCATGGCGACCGCCATACGCGCCTCGGTGACCGTGTCCATCGCGGCCGACACCAGCGGGATGCGCAGCGTGATGGTGCGGGACAGCCGGGTCGTCGTGTCCGCGTCCCCCGGCTGCAGGTCCGAATAGGCGGGAACGAGGAGCACGTCGTCGAACGTGAGTCCCGGTTCGGTGAACTTGGCCATCTGCTGCACCCCTCCTGCGCTGTGGGTCCCTCGCGCGTAGGTCCCTCGCCAGACCCGAGGTCAGTCTAGTGGGCGCCCCAAACCGCTTCCGGCCGACCTGTCAAGAGGGAGGGCACAAAAAGTGGGGGGACCGGCTTCCGGTCCCCCCACTTCCCCGCGTCGTGCCCGCCACGCCCGTCGAGCCCCCCTCCGCGCCCGGCAGACGCGGCGTTCCCGGCTAACGCTGGGTCAAGAATGCGTCACGCAGCGTCTATGCGCAAGGGCGTAACGTGCAACTGCACAAAGATGCATTTCCCGTCTCCCGGAACTGTGCCGGAAACAAATGCGAACCCTCACGTCCATACAAAAGCCGCCACCGTCGGCCGTGCCAAATGTGGGAACAGTGCGGACAGCGTGCGATATCCGAGCTATTCTCGCGATCCAAGAGCGAGGGGGGTGCGGCGGAAGTCGGCGCACCGGAGGCCGGAAAACGTTTTCGCCCGGCCAATCAGCGTGTGGATCAACGCGTACGACGCGATCGGCACGCCGCGACCGGCACGGCACCATCAGTGCGGCGCGACCAGTGCGGTGCCACGGGCGCCGCGCGACCAGTGTGACCACCGACGGAGCGAGCATGAGTACGACGCGCAACCCCGCCTCCCAGGCCGACCCGTTCGAGAGCCTCGGGCTCTCCCCCGACCAGGCGGCCCTCTACACGGCCATGCTGCGGCTGCACCGCGCCACGCTGACCGAGCTGGCCGAGGCCGTCGACCGGCCCGCAGAGGACGTTCTCGACGCCCTGGACGGGCTCGTACGGCTCGGCGCGGTCAACCGGCGGCGCGAGGAGTTCCTCGCCCGGCATCCGGTCGCGACGATCGGACGGCTGGTGGCCGAACGGCTCGACCGCATGGCCCGGGAGACCCGCCAGATCGACGAGGTGCTCGCGGCGGCCGGCCGCCTGACCCATCACTACGACGCGGGCCACGACTGGCACAGCGGGCGGTTCTCGGTCGAGCCGCTGAGCGGCGCCGACGAGCTCTGGGAGAGCGTGATCGGCCTCGCTTTGCAGGCGCCCCCCGCCGAGCTGGTCATGGCCGTGCCCGACCGCCGCACCATGGCCAGGTTCGCCGACGGATTCGTCGGCCAGTGGATCCAGGCCGCCGCGGACGGCATCCTGCGCCCGCGGATGGTCGTCGCGCTCGACGCCGTGTCCGAGCCCGCCATGCGGCAGGTGTGCGCGCGGTTCTCGGCGGCGGGCGCGGGGCTGCGCGCCCTCGACACGGTGCCGAGCTGGTTCTTCGCGCTCGGCGAGGGCACCGCCGGGCTGCCCGCCGAGTGGGGCGTCCCGCTGCCCGAGCACTCCTACAACTGCTACCTGGTCCACGCCCCGGTGGCGGTGGGGGCGCTGCGGGCGCTGTTCGAGGAGCTGTGGGCCCGGGCCGCGCCGATCTTCCCGCGCAACAACGCCCAGCAGGTGCTGCGGCTGGCCGCGCGCGGCCTGTCCGACGACGCCATCGCCCGCCACCTCGGCGTCTCCGTACGCACGGTGCGGGCCAGGTTCGCCGAGGCGATGTCGGAGCTTGGGGCCCAGTCCCGTTTCCACGCCGGAGTGGAGGCGGCCCGCCGCGGCTGGCTGTGAGACCACCTCCAGGATCACGGCCGGATCACGGCCCGACCAGCAGATGGGGCGCTCTTTCGCTCGTGGAGGGGGCCGTGGTCATAAGGTGGGATGCGTGCTGGAAGACGTCCCCCGCGACCCGTTCGCGGATGACCCCAACGACCCCGCGGCGGAGCTTGGAGCGCCCGATGACGTGGAGCCGCTGACGCTCGCCGAACGCGACGAGGCGCTGACCGATCTCGCCGACGTGGAGGTCTTCCGTTCCCTGCTCGAACCCCAGGGCGTGCTCGGTCTCGTCCTCGACTGCCCGGAGTGCGGGGAACAGCACTACTTCGACTGGGACCTGCTGCGCGGCAACCTGCGCCAGATGATCGACAACGGCCGGCCGCAGGTCCACGAGCCGGCCTACCAGCCCGACCCGGCCGACTACGTCAGCTGGGAGTACGCCCGGGGCTATGTGGACGGTGTGATCGACACGGAGGAGAGCCGCTGACTGTCCACGTCGACGACGAGCGCGCCGAGCAAGCGGATGGCGGCGTCCGCGCCGCCCACCAGCTCACGGCGGGCCAGCGCGTCGAGGAGGGCATCGGTCCTCAGTACTTCGCCCTCCACATCGGCATCGCCGTACGACCCGAGGTGGCGAGCCGTACGACGACGTTTCGTGGTCACGCAATCGACTCCAGCTCGGCCAGTTGCCGGAGCCTGGCGAGCGCACGATGCTGCGCGACCCGGACGGCACCTGGTGACATGCCGAGTACATTACCCGTCTCTTCGGCCGACAGGCCCGACACCACCCGCAGGATGAGGAGCTCGCGCTGCGTGTCCGGGAGCCGGGCGAGCAGATCGCGGGCGTGCTGCGCCTCGATGTAGCGCACGACCGTCTCCTCCGGTCCCGGTCCCTCGTCGGGCCCGTCCGGCAGGTCCTGCGTCGGCACGGCCGAGCGCACCGAGCTGCGCAGCGCGTCGGCCACCTTGTGGGAGGCGATGCCGAAGACGAACGAGGCGAACGGGCGGCCCATGTCGCGGTAGCGCGGCAGTGCCGACAGCACCGCGATGCACACCTCCTGGGCCACGTCGTCGGCGATGTGGTATTGACCGGACACCCTGCCCAGTCGGGCTCTGCAGTAGCGAACCACCATCGGGCGTAAATGTCCCAGCAGTGATTCGATCGCGGTGCGATCTCCCTGTACGGCAAGGCTGGTCAGTTCCCTGAGGTCGGGCTCATCCGATCTCGTCGCAAGCCTTACCCCAGTTACGGCGTCGGCGACGCATCCCTCGGTCACGTTAGGCATGATGCCCGCCGCGATCGTTCATGTCGTCATGGTTAATGGCTACGGATTGGTCACATTGACGCGTCGATAACACGCCGTAATCATGTGATCACTCGTCCGTTGGAACATTCCAACCAGAAAGCCCAAAACGCGGGATATACGCCGGACGACTTGACAGGGAAAAAGAAGCGTGCGTCGTTCGCATTGCCCGCGAGGCGGCTTCGTCCCCGGCGGCCCGTCCCGCGACACGGCGGGCAGGGGGCGGGCACGGGGCGGGCACGGGGGGCACGGGGCGGAAAAGCAGCGCGCCCCGCGGTCCGCCCTTGCGGGCGGGCGCGGGGCGCGAGGCGCGGAAGGCGCGGGATCAGTGGCCGTGACCGTGGCCGTGGCCGTGGCCGCCGTTGGCGGCCGGAGCCTCCTCCTCGGGCTTGTCCACGACGAGGGCCTCGGTCGTGAGCAGCATGCCGGCGATGGACGCGGCGTTCTGCACGGCCGAACGGGTCACCTTGACGGGGTCGATGACGCCCTGGCCCACCAGGTCGCCGTACTCGCCGGTGGCGGCGTTGAGGCCCTCACCCGCGTTCAACTCGGCGATCTTGGTGGTGACGACGTAACCCTCCAGGCCCGCGTTCTCGGCGATCCAGCGGGCGGGCTCGATCAGCGCCTTGCGGACGATCGAGACACCGGTGGCCTCGTCGCCGGTCAGGCCCAGGTCGTCGAGCTCCTTGGACACGTGCACGAGCGCGGAGCCACCGCCGGAGACGATGCCCTCCTCGATCGCGGCGCGGGTCGCGGAGATCGCGTCCTCGAGGCGGTGCTTCTTCTCCTTCAGCTCCACCTCGGTGGCGGCGCCGACGCGCAGCACGCACACGCCGCCGGCCAGCTTCGCGAGACGCTCCTGGAGCTTCTCGCGGTCCCAGTCGGAGTCGGACTGCTCGATCGCGACCTTGATCTCGCGGATGCGGTCCTCGATCGCCTGGGCGTCGCCGGCGCCGTCCACGATCGTCGTGGTGTCCTTGTTGACCACGACGCGGCGGGCCGTGCCGAGCACCTCGAGGCCGACGTGCTCCAGCTTGAGGCCGACCTCCTCGCTGACGACCTGGCCGCCGGTGAGGATCGCGATGTCCTGCAGCATGGCCTTGCGGCGGTCGCCGAAGCCCGGGGCCTTGACGGCGACGGACGTGAAGGTGCCGCGGATCTTGTTGGTCACCAGGACGGCCAGGGCCTCGCCCTCGACGTCCTCGGCGATGACCAGCAGCTGGCGCTTGGTCTGGGCGACCTTCTCCAGCAGCGGCAGGAAGTCCGCGATGGAGGAGATCTTGCCCTGGGTGATGAGGATGTACGGGTCCTCGAGGACCGCCTCCATGCGCTCGGAGTCGGTCACCATGTAGTGCGACAGGTAGCCCTTGTCGAACTGGAGGCCCTCGGTGAACTCCAGCTCCAGGCCCATCGCGTTGGACTCCTCGACGGTGATGACACCGTCCTTGCCCACCTTGTCGAACGCCTCGGCGATCAGGCCGCCGATCTTCGCGTCCTGCGCGGAGATCGTCGCGACGTTGGCGATCTCCTTCTTGTCCTCGACGTGGCGGGCGCTGCTGAGCAGGCGCTCGCTGACCGCCTGGGCGGCCTTGTCGATGCCGCGCTTGAGCCCGAGCGGCTGCGCGCCGGCGGCCACGTTGCGCAGGCCCTCGCGGACCATGGCCTGGGCCAGGACGGTCGCGGTGGTGGTGCCGTCGCCCGCGATGTCGTTGGTCTTGGTGGCGACTTCCTTGGCGAGCTGGGCGCCCAGGTTCTCGTACGGCTTGTCCAGCTCGACCTCGCGAGCGATGGTCACACCGTCGTTCGTGATCGTCGGCGCACCGAACTTCTTGTCGATGACGACATTGCGGCCGCGGGGGCCGAGCGTCACCTTGACGGCGTCGGCGAGAGCGTTCACACCACGCTCGAGAGCGCGCCGCGCGTCCTCTTCGAACTCCAGGATCTTCGGCATTCAGGTCTCCTTGTGAGCGCGCGGAGCCCCGGGCGCAAGGTCCCGGGGCTCCACAAGCCGGCGCGGCCTACTTCTCGATGATGGCGAGCACGTCGCGGGCCGAGAGCACCAGGTACTCCTCGCCGCCGTACTTGACCTCGGTGCCGCCGTACTTGCTGTAGAGGACGACGTCGCCCTCCTTGACGTCGAGCGGGATGCGCTTCTCGCCGTCCTCGTCCCAGTTGCCCGGGCCCACAGCGAGGACACGGCCCTCCTGCGGCTTCTCCTTGGCGGTGTCCGGGATGACCAGGCCGGAGGCGGTGGTCTGCTCGGCCTCAAGCGGCTGGACCACGATGCGGTCGCCAAGCGGCTTAACGGGAACCTTGGTGGCGGTCGTCACGATCGGACCTCCCCTTCAGATTGCGATGAATGAGCTGAAGAGGCGACCAGCGGCCTGCCGTCGCGGGTGTCAGACCTGTCTCGTCGCTGTTGGCACTCTCAATGGCAGAGTGCCAACACGAAACAGTATGCAAGTGGCGCGTGACAGTCAACACGAACCGGCATCGCAGGTCAGACGCATCCGGTGGCGACGCTCCCGAGGTTATGCCCCGTCCGCCGCGCCGGCGTCACCGCCGCCCGCTTCCGGCGGACCGGCGCCTCTCAGCAGGGACAGGCCGCGGGAGGCGCGACGGCGGGCCGGGTTGCCGGCACAGGCGGCGGGGCCACGTTGCGCGGACAGGTCGCGGGGAGTCGCGGCGACAGGCGGCGGGCCAGGTCGCGGGGACAGGGCGCGGGGCGCGGGGCGCGGGGACAGGGCGCGGGACGCGGGGACAGGGCGCGGGCCGCGGGGACGGTCAGGCGCGCGAGGCGTACGACCCGGAGCGGACGTCGTCCAGGAGGCCGGGGCGGCTCGGCCTCCAGCCGAGGACCTTCCTGGCCAGGTCGCCGCTCACCACCTGGCTCAGGGCCAGCCCCTCGGCGAAGGGACGCCCGAGCACCTCACCCGCCTCGTCGATCGGCCACGGCACGGCCTTCCCCGTACGGCCCGCGGCCGCCGCCACGTCGGCGACGCTCACCGCCTCCTCGGCGACGGCGTGGAAAAGGCTCCCCGGCGCCGCCTTCTCGATCGCGAGCACGAGCAGGTCCGCCAGGTCGTCGACGTGCACGGTCGCCCAGGTGGGCGCCGGGCCGCCCGCGTGGACATAGCGGCCGTCCTCCTGCCCGGGGGCGGTGAGCAGGGTGGGGATGCCGACGCCCCGGCCGTACACGATGCCGGGCCTCACGACGACGCCGCCCGCGTCGAGCACGAGCCGTTCCACCCGCGGGCGATAGCGGGAGGGGGTGATGGGGTTCACCGGCGCGTCCTCGCCCGCCGCCTCGGTGGTGGCGCCGAGCACCCAGACGCCGCTGATGTAGACGAGCCGCGCGCCCCCTCCGGCCAGCGCCTCGATCGCCGCGACGTCCACCTGCTCGTCACCGGTGGGGTTGGCGGAGTGCACGACGACGTCGATGTCCGGCGTCACCGCGCTCTTGAGGGTCTCGGGTTCGTACAGGTCGCCATGGCGCACCTCGCCAGGAACGGCGGTGTCGCGGGCCTTCGGCCGTACGAGCGCGACCGCCTCGTGGCCGCGCTCGGCGAGCCGCTCCGTCAGCACCGAACCGATGTAGCCGGTCGCGCCCAGCACCAGGACCTTCATTTTTCCACCTCTAACATTTTGATGTTTGACTGTTCGATGCAAAAGGTAGCGTGGATCCCATCGATATTTCAACGTCGAAATGTCCGTTACCATGGGTGGTGGAGGAGGAGCGGCGAGGAGAACCCAGACCGCGCGCGCTATGAACGACACCCTCACGAACGAGACCCCCGGGAACGACACCCTCGCCGCCGGCGACCCCGCTCCCCACAACGACGCCGTCGACCAGATCCTCGGCCAGTGGGCCCGGGTGCGCCCTGACGTCGACTGCTCGGCGATGGGAGTGGCCGGGCGGATCTCCCGCGCGTCCCGCCTGCTGGAGAAGGGCATCAAGGAGTATTTCGCCGGGCACGACATCGAACCATGGGAGTTCGACGTGCTCGCGACGCTCCGCCGTGCCAACCCCGATCACCGGCTCTGCATGAGCGATCTCGCCACGGCCGCCATGGTCAGTTCCGCCGCGCTCACCAACCGGGTGGACCGCCTCGTCGCCCGGGGCCTGGTGCATCGCGAGGTCGCGCCGTCCAACCGCCGCATGGTCCTGATCACCCTCACCGGCGAGGGCCGTACGGTGGTCGACACCCTGCTGGAGGGTCACGTGGCCAACGAGGAGCGGATGCTGTCCGGCCTCACCGGCGAGGATCGGGAGCGGCTGTCGGGGCTGCTCTGCAAGCTGCTCGCCTCGCTCGGCGACACCGGCTCCCGCTGACCGGCCCCGAGCCTGCGGTCACCGCCTCCGCGGTCGCCGCCGCCGCGATCGTCCACACGACGAAGCCTCCGCCGACGTGCGCGGCTCGGCGACACCGGCTCCCGCCGACCGGCCCCGGAGCCGTCGTCGGCTCCGGGTTGTCCACAGGGCGGAGCCTCCGGCCGACGTGCGGGTCCGGCAAACGGTAGCGTCGCGAGCGTGGACCTGGACGCCTTCCGCACGCTGCTCACACCCGCCGGGCGCGGGGCCCTCGACGAGGCCGTGAAGATACTCGCCGACGGCGCCGATCCCGTGGCCGCCGCGAGCGCGATGCGCCGAAGCCACCCGGCCGACCTGACGGCGGCGGCGCTCACCCAGGCGTCGCTGCGGCGGCGGGCCGAGGCGAAGTTCGGCCCCGACGCCGCCGTCATGTACTTCACCCCTCACGGGCTGGAGCAGGCCACCCGTCCCGAGGTCGCCGCACACCGCGCTGCCAGGATCCGGGCCTCCGGAATCCGGGCCGGCGACATCCGGGCCGGCGGAGGGCCGGAGGGCGGCCCCTCCGTGCTGGACGTCTGCTCCGGGATCGGCGGCGACCTGCTCGCGCTGGCGAGGGCGGGCTGCCCGGTGCACGCCGTGGACCTCGACCCGCTGACCGTGGAGATCGCCCGGGCCAACGCGGCGGCGCTCGGCCTGTCCGCCCTGGTCGACGTCCGCACGGGCGACGCCGCGCTGGCCGACCCCGGCGGATACGACCTGCTGTTCGCCGATCCCGCCAGAAGGGGGGCCAGGGGACGGACCTTCGACCCGATGGCCTACTCCCCCACGTGGCCGGTCGTGCTCGACCTGGTGGCCCGCGCCCCGGCGGCCTGTCTGAAGGTGGCCCCCGGCATCCCGTACGAGTTCATCCCGGAGGGCGCCGAGGCCGAGTGGGTGTCCTACCGCGGCGAGGTGAAGGAGGCGGCGATCTGGACCGGCATGGGGCCGGGCGGGCGCCGCGCCACCCTGCTGCCGTCCGGGGCCACGCTCACGGCGTCCGGCGCCGAGGCGGAGACCGGGCCGGTGGGCCGCTATCTCTACGAGCCCGACGGCGCCGCGGTGCGGGCCCACCTGGTCGCCGAGGTCGCGGCCCTCGTGTCAGGCCGTCTGCTCGATCCCCGGATCGCCTACATCACGAGCGACCGGCTCGTACGGACGGAATGGGCGCCCTGCTACGAGGTGACCGACGTCATGCCGTTCTCGCTCAAGCGGCTGAGAGCGGCGCTGCGCGAGCGGCGCGTCGGCGTGGTCACCATCAAGAAGCGCGGGTCCGCCGTCGATGTCGAACGGCTGCGCAAGGATCTTCGGCTTTCCGGCGACAATTCCTGCGTGATCGTGCTAACCCGCATCGAAGAAAGGCCGTTCGCCCTGCTCTGCGAGCCCGCTACCAGCACGGACGGGTAATACCGCGACAATTCACCGGCAATTACCGCCTTTCTCATTCCACGCCTGATGGCCGCGGGTCAGGGCCTAAAGTTGGCGGTCGGGCGTGCCGCCTGTTCGTTCATCTGCGCGAGACGGGCCGAACCGACGTTTCGGCGAGTGAAGGAGCATTCTCGGTGGAGCATTCCAGCCACAACCTCCTCCAGGCGGGCAGCCAGACCGCCATCTCCGACCGGATGCGTGAGCTGCTCGCCCGGGCGGCCCAGGACCACGTCTACGAGCAGAGGACGCAGGGCGCCGTGCTCGACGAGATCCGCCAGCGGCTGGAAGGCATGGAGTGGCTCCTGCGCGAGGTGCGCGAGCGTGAGCTGGGCGGTCTCGGCGTCGCGCTTGAGGCGATCACCCAGCGGCTTGACGACATGACGGTCCGGCCGCCCGCGTGGGCGGAGGGGCTGGCGCAGCACATGGAACTGCTCCGCGACCACGTGGACGAGGTCGGCGGCCGGACCCAGAGCCTCGCCGAGCGGATGGCGGACGTCTCGCGCCGGCTCGGCAAGTTCCAGGGCAGCATGGAGGCCGCCGCCGGGCGGTTCACCCGGATCGACAAGACCCTCGCCGCGCTCACCGAGCGCACCGAACGGCTCGAAGCCGTCGTGGTCGAACGGCTCGACTCGGTCGGCGGCCGGATCGACGCGGTGGAGAGCGGAGTCGAGGCGGTCGGTGAACGCGTCGGCAACCTGCCCGCCGATCTCGGCATCGGGGAGCTGCGCGGCACCGTGGCCGGTCTCGGTCACGCCGTCGAGGGCATGGACGCCAGGGTGACCGCGCTGGGCGCGGGCGTCGGGGACGTCGCCGCCGGCGTGGACGAGATGAGCACCACCATCGCGGGCATGAACGCCGACCTCACCCTGGCCGCGGGAGCCGTCGTGCCCCTCGCGGACGCGGTGCGCAGCAGGCCCGACCGCGAACAGATCGCCGAGACCGTCTCGGACGCGGTCACCCGCGCCATGGAACCGGCACGGGGCGACGTCGCCCGGCGGCTCGCCGCGCTGGAGGAGACCATGCTGGCGCTCGCCGAGGTCCTCCTCCGCCCCGCCCGCGGCCACACCGACTGAACCCCGCCGACCGAGAACCGCCCACGGCCACGCTGAACCGAGAACCGCCCACGGCCACGCTGAACCGCCCACCGCCCCTCGGCCAGGCCGAACCTAGGCCCGCCTGCGGTCATGACCGCCCACGAGCACACCCGATCGGCGACCGGCCACGCCTGCCGAGGATCGCTCCCACCGGCCCTGTGACCGTACAGACGGCGGAGGCGAGGGCGGCGGTCAGACGTTGACGACGGTGATCGGGAGCGAGGAGTCCGCCGGGATGTCCAGGGTGGAGGGCCGGACGCCCGCCGCCACAAGGTTCGCGCCGAGCGCCGCCACCATCGCGCCGTTGTCGGTGCACAGGCCGGGCCGTGGCACCCGCAGGCGCACCCCGGCCGCGTCGCAGCGCTCCTGGGCCATGGCACGCAGCCGGGAGTTGGCGGCCACGCCGCCCCCGATCAGCAGGTCCTTCACGTCGTAGCGGGCGCACGCCTGCAGCGCCTTGCGGGTGAGCACGTCCACGACCGCCTCCTGGAACGACGCGGCGACGTCGGCCACGGGCACCGTCTCGCCCGCCGCCTCGCGGGCCTCGACCCACCGGGCCACGGCCGTCTTCAGGCCGGAGAAGGAGAAGTCGAGGGTGCCGTCGTCGTACTTGCCGCGCGGGAACGCCACCGCCGCGCCCGAGCCCTCGCGGGCGGCCCGGTCGATGTGCGGTCCGCCGGGGAACGGCAGCCCGAGCACCCGGGCCACCTTGTCGAACGCCTCCCCGGCCGCGTCGTCCACGGTCGACCCGAGCGAGATCACATCCTGGGCCACGTCGGGCACCAGGAGCAGCGAGGAGTGCCCTCCCGAGACCAGCAGCGCGACCGAGGGCTTGGGCAGCGGGCCGTGCTCCAGCTGGTCCACGGCGACGTGCGCGGCGAGGTGGTTGACCCCGTAGAGCGGGACGCCGAGCCCCAGCGCGTACGCCTTGGCGGCGGCCACACCGACGAGCAGCGCGCCCGCGAGCCCGGGGCCCGCGGTGACGGCGACGGCGTCGATGTCGGAGAAGCGCAGCCCGGCGGCGGTCAGCGCGCCCTCGACCGTGGGCGTCATGGCCTCCAGGTGGGCCCGCGAGGCCACCTCGGGCACGACGCCGCCGAAACGGGCGTGCTCGTCCATGCTGGAGGCGACGGTGTTGGCCAGCAGCGTGTGGCCGCGGACGATGCCGACGCCCGTCTCGTCGCAGGACGTCTCGATCCCCAGGACGATCGGCTCGTCATGCCTGCTCATGCCGCCTCCTCACCTGTACGGCCCGGGGTCTCGTCGCGCCGGAGGCCGCGGGGAATCGCACGATCTTCACATGTTCGCCGCCTCATGCCTCATCCCCCGGATCTCCGTGTCGTGGCCCGAGGTCCTTCACCATGGTGATCGCGTCGGTGCCGTCTTCGTAGTAGCGCCGTCGCAGGCCCAGCCGCCGGAAACCGAACCGCTCGTACATCGCCTGCGCGGGCGGGTTGTCGGCGCGGACCTCCAGGAACACCGAGACCGCGCCGCGCCGGGCGGCCTCGGTGAGCAGCTCGTTCATCAGCGCGGTCCCGACGCCGGCCCGCCGGTGATCGGCGAGGACCGCGATCGTCTGGACGTCGGCCTGGTCGCCCGCCGCCGCCAGACCGGCGTATCCCACGACGCGGTCGCCCAGCTCGGCGACGACGTAGTGCCGGGTGCGCGGCTGGTCGGCGAGCTCGCCGCGCATCATGGCCTCGCTCCAGGCGTCCGCGGGGAACGTGGTCCGTTCGATGTCCATCACGGCGGGCAGATCGTCGTGGGTCATCCGGCGCAGCACGATTTCGGTCTGCCTCACGACGTGCCTCCGGGGCGGGTCACGCCGTCACCCGCTTCGGCGCCCCGGGCACCTGCGCGTCGGGACGCCGCAGGTAGATGGGCCGGGGCGGGCCGAGCACGGCCAGCTCCCGCGCCTTCTCGACCGAGTCCACGCGGCCCTCGGGCACCCGGGCGAGCTCCGCCGCCGCCTCCTCGCTCAGCGTCGCGAGGTGCTCGGCCGCCAGGGCCGCGAGCGCGCCCGCCGAGGGGTGTTCGGGGCCGCGCACCCGGTCGGGGCCGATCACGTCGGCGTACATGGCGCCGCCCGCGCCGATCACGGGCAGTTCCCCGGGCAGGTCGTGCGGCCGGTCCACGCGCGGCCCGTCGAGCCGCGTGCGCGAGTCGCCGTACCGGGCCCAGAAGACCTCCTTGCGGCGCGCGTCGGTCGCGACGAGGAACGGACCGCTCTCCCGCGCGGCGTACGCGAGGGCGTCGAGCGTGCACATCCCGAACGCCGGCACCCCGGCGGTCATGGCCAGCGCCGTCGCGGTCATCAGGCCGACCCGCAGGCCGGTGTACGGCCCGGGGCCGGTCCCGGCGACGATGGCGGTCACGTCCTTGAGCGTCGCGCCGGACTCGCGCAGGACGTGCTCGACGGCGGGTGCGAGGAGCTCCCCGTGCCGCCGCGCGTCGATCGTCGTCGACTCCGCCACCACGCGCTCGCCGTCGTACAGCGCTGCGGTGACGGCGGGAGTGGCGGTGTCGAAGGCCAGAACAAGCACGAAGGTCAAGGGTAGTCGCTGTGCGGAGGCGGACCGCCACGCCGGGGACCGGTCCCGGCCCGTACGGCCGCCGCCGGCCGTACGGGCCGGGCGCCGGGGCGTCGGGTGGCTCAGGCGGGCTTCAGGCGTCGCGGATCAGCGAGGCGTAGACGATGACGTTGTCGCGGTATTCGTGCCGCGACCAGTCGAATGTGCCGCCGCAGGTGATCAGGCGCAGGCCGTCTTCGGTGTAGACGCGCTCGGCGGGGAAGTCGTCCTTCGGCACGCGCTCCACCGAGTCGACCCGATAGGAGGCGGTCTTGCCATCGCTGCGCACCACCTTCACGACTTCTCCCCGGCGCAGGTCGCGCAGCCGGTAGAAGACGGCGGGCGCGGTCTTGGTGTCCACGTGACCGATGATCACGGAGGCGCCGGGGTCACCCGGCACGGCGCTTCCCGTGTACCAGCCCGCGGTGGACGGCTTGTCGAACGGCGGCAGCTCGACGTCGCCGTCGCCGGTCAGGCCGAGTTTCATCACGGGTGCCTTGAGGTGCAGCGCCGGGATGTCGATCCGCTTGGGTACGACGGAGGATCTGGCGGCGGGCTGGTCCGTCATCCCTCTGCCGCCCGCGACGGCGGCGAACGCGAGACCGGTGACCACCCCGGCGATGATCACCCCCCGGGTGGACAGCGCCAAGGTCAGGCCCCGGAGCGCCTGCGGACCACGCCGATGCCGACGCCGAGCGCGGCCAGCAGCACGACGACGGTCACGCCCATCGGCAGGCCGGACTCGTCTTCGGAGCCCCCGGCCGCCGTGCCGCCGCCGCCCGCGTGCGGCGCCCGGGTGGGAATCCTCGTGTGATCCTGGGTGTGGTCCTGGGTGTGGTCCGGCTCCGGCGCGACGATCCGGAACGACGCGCTGCCGATGTCGTTGGTGGCCTCGCAGCGCACCTGCACGCGGTAGCCGCCCGGCTTGGCTCCGGCCCTGATGGTCGCGCTGCCGCGCACCATCGGCACGGCGGCGGACGGAGTGGCCTCCGACGACGCCGGGGCGACGAGCGTGACGAGACCGGTGAAGGCGTCGGAGCGGGCGGTCGCCCGATATGCCGTGCCGCCCTGGGGCAGCGGGCACCTGGCGGTGATGTGGATGCTCTTGGTCGACCCGCCGACGATCCGCTTCGGATCGAGCTCCACCCGCACGTCCTGCCGGGGGACGGAGACGAGCGGCGTCGACTGGGCCGGGGTCTGCGCCGCCGCGGGGTCGGTGGAGACCGTCTCGGCCGACGCGGTGCAGCCCAGCGCGGCGAACAGTAAGGCTCCCCCGACGGCGACCTGCGTGATCCTGCTCAACGGCACACCTCTTCCACGCCGGTCCCTTACCCAGAAAATCCTTGCCGACTCATGACCGGGGATCTTCCTTGCCCCGATGATCCTCAGGTACGCGGACAGGCGTCAAGGACTGTGCGGCCGACCGGTCTGGAACCCGTACGGACGACGTCCGGCTTGTCCCCGCAGGTCCTTGTCGCACGTCAGAGTCCGAGTTGCGGCCTTTATACGGCTATCCGGCCCAGGGCGGCGGGTGCTCAGGCGGTGAGGAACCAGGGCGGTCAGGCGGCGCGATCAGGGGACGGTGTGATCAAAGCGACAGGGTGATCCGGTGACGCGGTGATCAGGCGGTGGGATGGTCGGGCGTGGTGAGATCACACGGCGCGGTGATCAGGGCGGCAGGTGCTCAGGCGGCGGATGCTCAGGCCAGGGAGAGCTCCGACCAGCGCGGGCCCACGCCGGTCACCCGTACGCGGCGCTCCTCGTCCTCGGCGCCCCGCTCGATCTGGACGTCCAGGCGGTCCTCGGACAGGCCCTCGACCAGGCCCTCGCCCCACTCGACCACGGTCACCGACTCCTCAAGCGACGCGTCGAGGTCGAGGTCGTCCACCTCCAGCGTGCCGCCCAGCCGGTAGGCGTCCACGTGCACGAGCGCGGGCCCGTCGGACAGGGACGGGTGGACCCGGGCGATCACGAACGTGGGGGACGTGATCGGCCCGCGCACCTTCAGGCCCTCCGCGAGGCCCTGCACCAGTGTGGTCTTCCCCGCGCCCAGCGGGCCGCTCAGCACGACCAGGTCTCCGGGGGCGAGCAGCCCGGCCAGCCGCGCGCCCAGCTCACGCGTCTCATCGGCGGTCGTGGCCCGGAACTCGGCCGTGGTCACGTGTTCCCCCTCTCGGCTCGCTTCAGCAGCTCGCGGAGCGCCTCGTTCACGGCGTCGGGCCGTTCGAGCTGAACGAGGTGCGAGGTCTCCGGCACGATGGTGAGCTGCGCGGTCGGCACGGCCGCCGCGATCGCCTTGCTGTGGTCGAGCGGCGTCAGCCAGTCGCGGTCGCCCACGATGATCGCGGTCGGCACCTTGTTGAGCACGTCGAGCGAGGTGAGCTTGTCGTGCGTCATCAGCGCCGGATAGAAGTCGGCGATCACCTCGGAGGGGGTCGCCCTGATCATCGACTCGACGAAGTCCACGACGGTGGGGCTGACGTTCTTGGAATCGCCGAACCCGAGGTGGCGCAGCGCCAGGAAGGACAGGTCGGTGCCGGCCTCACGGCCCCGGTCGACCAGCGCGCCGCTCCTGCGCATGATCGAGACGGCCGACGGCACCGCGAGGTTGACGAGCTTGGAGACCAGGGCGGGCAGGCCCAGGGTGATCTCGGCGAGCTTGCCCGCCGAGGTCGCCACCAGCGAGACGCCGCGGATCTTGTCGCCGAACAGCTCGGGCCGCCGCTCCGCCAGCGCCATGACCGTCATGCCGCCCATGGAGTGGCCCACCACCACGCACGGCCCCGGGACGAGCTCCTCCAGCACCAGCGCGAGATCCTCGCCGAGGCGCTCGATCGTGCAGTCGCTTGCCATCGCGCGCGCGGAGTGGCCGTGGCAGCGCTGGTCCCACAGCACGAGCCGGTAGGAGTCGCGCAGATCGCGCCGCTGGTAGTGCCAGGAGTCCGACGACAGGCAGTAGCCGTGGCACAGCACCACGGTCAGCGGCGCGTCCTCCACACCGTCGATCTCGGCATGGATCTGCACGCCGTCCGAGGTCTCGAGCGTCACCGAACGTCCGTGCAGCTCGCCGAAGGGCTCACTCGCCTCCAGGTCCGGCCGCAGGCGGATGCGGCCCACGGCGTACCTTTTGGCGAGCGTGGCCGCCGCCACTCCCGCGGACGCCGCACCGAAGACCGCTCCGGCGATCCCGACCTTGCGACGTGTGCTCATGCCTGCCCTCCTCGCAGCCGCGGCTCAGCGTCCGTCCGTATGGACACGAGGCACGCGGGATCCGATCCTCGTCACGATCTCATGGGTAATCGTGCCCAGGGAATCCGCCCATTCCTGACAAGTTGGCTCACCATTGTCCCCGGGACCGAAAAGGATCACCTCGTCCCCCGATTCCGCAGGATCGTCACCCAGGTCGATGACGAACTGGTCCATGCACACCCGCCCGGCGATACGCCGCCGCCGGCCCGCTGCCAGCACCTCCGCCCGGTTGGTCCCGTTTCTCAGGATGCCGTCCGCATACCCGAGAGGAACGAGGCCAAGCGTGGTCTCACGCTCCGTGACGTACAGGTGCCCGTACGACACGCCCGCGCCCGGGGCGGCCCGCTTCACCTGCGCGAGCCTGGCCGTCAGCGTCATGGCCGGGCGCAGCCCGAAGTCGCCGAGCTCGGGGATCGGGCTCAGGCCGTAGACGGCGATGCCCGTACGGACCATGTCATACCTGGCCTGCGGCAGTGTGACTGTCGCCGCCGAGTTGGCGAAGTGACGGATCGCGTCGCTCGGCACCCCCGCCTTGTCGGCGACGGCGAGCGCCTCCTCGAACGTCGCGAGCTGGTCCTCGATCGAGGGATGGCCGGGGATGTCCGCGCAGGCGAAGTGCGACCACAGCCCGGCGATCTCGATGGCCCCGCTCACCCGCGCGGCGAGCGCGTGCTCGACCAGCGACGACCAGTCCGCCGGTGTCGCGCCGCCGCGGGAGTTGCCGGTGTCGGCCTTCAGGTGCACCCGGGCGGTGCGCCCGGTGCGCCGGGCGGCCTCGACGATCTCGTCCACGACCCATGTCGCCCCGGCCGACAGCTCGACGTCCGCGAGCAGCGCGGCGTCCAGCGGCTCGCCGGGGGTGATGAGCCACGACAGGATCGGCGCGGTGATCCCCGCCTCGCGCAGCGCCAGCGCCTCGCGGACGAGCGCCGTGCCGAGCCGGCTCGCGCCCGCCTCCAGGCACGCCTTGGCCACCGGAGCCGCGCCGTGACCGTACGCGTCGGCCTTGACGACGGCCATCATCTCGGCGCCGGCGGCCGACTCCGCGAGCAGCCGCACGTTGTGCGCGATGGCGGACAGGTCGACGCGCGCCTCGGCCGGGGTGGCGGAGTGCACCGTTGAGAAGCTCATTTTTCCAGTGTGTCAGGTGGACCCGGGTGAATGCGCCCACCCTGACACCGCACGTCATAGCGTGCGCAGGGCCTCGGGCAGCGCCTCGGCGACGTCGAGCGCGGCGATCGGCGCCTGCCCGGGCCCCGCCGCGACGCCGCCGCCCGAGGCGACCCGCGCCGCCAGGCCGTGGACGTACGCCGCGCACGAGGCCGCGTCGTAGCCCGTCAGCCCGGCGGCCAGCAGGGCGCCCGCGATGCCCGACAGGACGTCGCCGGTGCCGCCCGTCGCGAGCCAGGGCGTCCCGGTGGTGTTGACCCGCACCGGTCTGTGCTCCTCGGCGACGAGCGTGGTCGAGCCCTTGAGCAGCACCGTCGCCCCCAGCTCGGTGGCGGCCCTGCGCACGTGTTCGAGCCGCTCGGCCTCGATGTCCTCGCGCGGCACGCCGAGCAGCCGCGACAGCTCTCCCGCGTGCGGCGTGAGCACGGTCGGGGCGGCCCGGCGCAGCAGCGAGCGGTCCTTGGCGACCAGCGTCAGCCCGTCGGCGTCCACCAGCACGGGCACCCCGGTGGACAGCACCGCGCGGGCCACCGCGTGCGCCTCCGGGCCCGTGCCCAGCCCGGGGCCGAGCACCCACGCCTGCACCCGCCCGACCTCGTCGAGCGAGCTCCTCAGCACCAGCGACGGGTCGAGCACGGTCGTGACGGCCTCCGGCCAGCGGGTCCTCACCAGCCGCACCGGCTCGGCCGAGCTCGCGAAGCGGACCATCCCCGCTCCGGCGCGCACCGCGCCGCCGACCGAGAGCACGGCGGCCCCGGTGTACCTGTCGCTGCCTGCGGCGATCCCGACGACGCCGCGCCGGTATTTGTCGCTCTCCGCGCCCGGGCGCGGCAGCAGGTCGGCCACGTCGTCGCTGGTCAGCGCGGTCACCTCGGGATCCGGCAGGTAGGGCCCGAGGCCGATGTCCACCAGCTCGACCGCGCCCGCGTGGGCGGCGCCGGGATCGATCAGCAGACCGGCCTTGTACGCGCCGAACGTGACCGTGAGGTGCGCGCGCACCGCCGGTCCCTCGACCCGCCCGCTGCTCGCGTCCACCCCGCTCGGCACGTCGACCGCGACGACCAGGCCGTCGGTCCGGCCGGTCAGCTCCGCGAGCGTGGCGTACGGCTCCCGCAGCGCCCCGCTGCCTCCGATGCCGACGAGGCCGTCCATCACGAGGTCGGCGCGGGCCAGCAGCTCACGGGCCCGCTCGGCGTCGTAGGGGTGCGCCCGGCCGCCCGCCTGCCGCAACGCGGCCAGGCCGCCCTCGTGGGTACGCGAGCCGGCGAGGACCGCCTCCACCCGTGCTCCCCGGCGGGCCAGCCTGGCCCCGGCGTACAGGGCGTCCCCGCCGTTGTCGCCGCTGCCGATCAGCAGCGCCACGCGGGAGCCGTACACCCGGCCGCAGGAGCCGGCGAGCAAGTGTGCGCAGACGGCGGCGAGCCCGGCGGCGGCCCTGCCCATCAGCGTTCCCTCGGGGAGCCTCGCCATCAGCGCGCGCTCGGCGGAGCGGATCTGGTCGGAGGTGTAGGCGGTCCGCATGCGTCCGACGGTAGCCTGCCGGGTCCGCGATGGCGATCACCCGGCGTCCGGCGTCGGCGGGAGGACGCCGGCACGGCGCGGGCAGCGGTCCTCCCGGCGTGGGTCCTCCCGGCGTGGCCGGGCGTGCCTCAGGCGGCAGGACGCCGCCACGCGCGGCGGCCGGGCGTGCCACTCTGTGAAAGGCGTGCGCTCAGGACTCGGCGACGACATAGGCGACCGCCATGCCGCCGTCGTGCGACAGCGAGACGTGCCATCTGCCTACGCCGAGGTCGCGGGCCACCTCGGCGGCCCGGCCCGTGATCCGCAGCTCCGGCCTGCCCTGCGCGCCGCGCACGATCTCCGCGTCGAGGTGCCGCAGGCCCGGCGGCGCCCCGAGGGCCTTGGCCACGGCCTCCTTCGCGGCGAACCGCGCGGCCAGCGACTCCAGCGGCAGCGCGCCCTCGGCATCGGTGAACAGGCGCTTTCGCAGCGCGGGCGTGCGCTCCAGGGCCGCGCCCAGGCGCGCCACCTCGACCACGTCCACCCCGATGCCCACGATCACACCGCCAGCGTACGGGCCAGTTGTTGTTCCCCGTCGCGCGCCGGAGTAATCCATCGATTTCTGTCCACAGGCTGTGCACGACCCCGGATGGGCGCGGGCGAAGGCCATGGCTACGCTTGCCGTCGTGGCAGATGGGGACGCGTACGTCGAGCTGAGCCGGGAGCAGTGGCGTGACCTGCGTAAGAACACACCGCTCACGCTCACAGAGGCGGAGCTGGAAGAACTGCGCGGCGTCCACGACCCGATCGACCTGTCCGAGGTCACCGACATCTACCTGCCGCTGACCCGACTGCTGAACCTGCACTTCACCGGTTCGCGGCAGCGCGGCGCGGCCGTCGGCGCGTTCCTCGGCGAGCAGGACGCGCCCCCGCCGTACGTGCTGGGCATCGCGGGCAGCGTCGCGGTCGGCAAGTCGACCACGGCGCGCCTGCTGCACGCGCTGCTCGCCCGCTGGCCCGAGCACCCCCGGGTCGACCTGATCACCACCGACAGCTTCCTCTACCCCAACAAGGTCCTGGAAGAGCGCGGGATCATGCACCGCAAGGGCTTCCCGGAGAGCTACGACCGGCGGGCGCTGGTGAGCTTCGTGGCCGACGTGAAGGCGGGCCGCCACGCGGTGGAGGCACCCGTCTACAGCCATCTGGAGTACGACATCGTGCCCGGCGCGGCACATACGGTGGACCGGCCGGACATCCTCATCGTCGAGGGCCTCAACGTCCTGCAGCCCGCGCCGCCGGACGCCCTGGCGGTCTACGACTACTTCGACTTCTCCATCTACGTGGACGCCCGGATAGAGGACATCCGCACCTGGTATGTGGAGCGCTTCCACAAGCTGCGCCGCACGGCCTTCTCCGACCCGAAGTCCTACTTCCGGGACATCGCGGCGCTGTCGTACGAGGAGGCGACCACGTTCGCCGAGAACGTGTGGCGTGACATCAACGAACGCAACCTGGTGGAGAACATCGCCCCCACCCGCCGCCGGGCCGGCCTGATCCTGCACAAGGGCCCCGACCACTCCGTCACACGGGTGCGGCTGCGCAGAACCTGAGCCGGATGCCCCCGGTACGGCGGCGGTCTTCGGAAGGGCGTGAGAGGCATACCTGAGACGTAGGCGGGTTCCTCCATCAGGCGGAGGCCCGGCGAACGCCCAGCCCAGTAGGGTCGGATCATGACAGCGAGCGCGACTCCATGCTTCGCGACCGAGGGGCTGACCAAGCGTTTCCCCCGCGTCACGGCGCTCGACGACCTCACGGTCGCCGCCGGCACCGGCGTGACCGGCCTGGTGGGCGCCAACGGCGCGGGCAAGTCGACGCTGATCAAGATCCTGCTCGGCCTGCTTCCTCCGACCTCCGGGCGTGCCTCGGTGCTCGGCTTCGACACGGCCACCCAGGGCCTGGAGATCCGGCGCGCCGTCGGCTACATGCCCGAGCACGACTGCCTGCCGCCGGACATGTCCGCGACCGAGTTCGTGGTGCACATGGCCCAGATGTCCGGGCTGCCGCGTACGGCCGCCCGCGAGCGCGCCGCCGACACCCTGCGCCACGTGGGGCTGGACGAGGAGCGCTACCGCCCGATGGGCGGCTACTCCACAGGCATGCGGCAGCGGGTCAAGCTCGCCCAGGCCCTCGTCCACGACCCGAAGCTGGTCTTCCTCGACGAGCCCACCAACGGGCTCGACCCGCAGGGCCGCGACGACATGCTCACGCTGATCCGGCGCATCGGCACCGAGTTCGGCATCAGCGTGCTGGTCACCTCCCATCTGCTCGGCGAGCTTGAGCGGGTGTGCGACCACGTCATCGTGATCGACGGCGGGCGGCTGCTGCGCTCCTCGGCGATCCGGGAGTTCACCCGGGCCGAGCAGACCATCGCGGTGGAGGTCGAGGAGGGGCAGCAGCGGCTGGCCGAGCGCCTGACCGCCGGCGGCGAGACGGTCGTCACGCAGGGCAGGCTGATCACGGTCCAGGTCTCCGCGGACGACCCCGGCCGCACCTACGACGCCGTACGCGACGCCGTCTGCGACCTCGGCCTCAGCCTCCTGCGGCTGGAGCAGCGCCGGGGCCGCATCGAGGACGTGTTCAAGGAGCCGGTGGCATGACGACAGAGCCGACCGCGGTCATCCACGACATCGGATACCGCCACTACGACGGCGTACGGCTGGGGCGTGGCAGGGCGACGCTCGCCCTCGGCGTGCAGAGCCTGCGCGGCGTGTTCGGGCTCGGCCGCACGGTCCGCGCCAAGATCATGCCGCTGCTGCTGGCCGCGATCATGCTGATGCCGACCGTGGTGTCGATCGGCGTGATGGCGCTCGCCAAGCAGTTCGTCATGCCCTATCCGAACTACGCGGTCTTCATGCAGGCGGTGATCGCGGTCTTCCTGGCCGCGCAGTCGCCGTACCTGGTCGCGCCGGACCTGCGCTTCCGCGTGCTGCCGCTGTATCTGTCCCGCCCGCTGACCGTGACCGACTACGTGCTGGCGAAGCTGGCCGCGCTGGCGGTCGCGCTGTTCGGGCTGCTGGCCGTGCCGCTGACGATCGAGTTCGTCGGCGAGCTCCTGGTCGACATGCCCGGCCCGCCGCACACCGCCGACTATCTCGGCGCGCTGGGCGGCGCGGTCCTCCACGCGGTTCTGCTGTCGTCCGTGGGCATCGCCCTGGCGTCGTTCACCCCGCGCCGCGGTCTCGGCGTCGCGTCGGTGATCGCGTTCTACATGTTCACCGCGGCCGTCTCCGGGATCTTCGCCGGCGTGCTGATCTCGTCGGGACGCGACGATCTCGCCGGGTGGGCCCTGCTGCTCAACCCGTTCTTCCTCGTCGACTACGCCCAGTCGGCCCTGTTCGGCACCACGCCCGTCAACACGGAGTCGGCTCCGCCCGGCATCGCGACGTGCCTGATCCTGCTGGCCGTGATCGCCGTGGCCGTGACGGGCGTTCTCCTGCGCTACCGGAAGGCGGCGTCGTGACCACCACAAGCTCTCCCGTGACCACCCGCCAGGGCGTGCTCGAACTCGCCCAGGTGTCCCGCTGGTATGGCAACGTCGTGGCGGTCAACGACGTCACGATGACCATCGGACCCGGCGTCACCGGCCTGCTCGGGCCGAACGGCGCGGGCAAGTCGACGCTGCTGCACATGATGGCCGGGTTCCTCGCGCCGTCCAGCGGCACGGCGACCCTCGACGGCGGGCGCATCTGGCACAACCACGAGATCTACCGGCGGATCGGCCTGGTGCCCGAGAAGGAGGCCGTCTACGGCTTCCTCACCGGGTGGCAGTTCGTGCTGTCGTCGGCCCGGCTGCACGGCCTGCCCTCGCCCGCCGACGCGGCCGAACGGGCCCTCGACCTGGTGGAGATGACGGACGCCGCCGGCCGCCGCATCGAGACCTACTCGAAGGGCATGCGGCAGCGCGTCAAGGTCGCCGCCGCCCTCGTCCACGACCCCCAGGTGCTGCTGCTGGACGAGCCGTTCAACGGCATGGACCCCCGGCAGCGGCTCCACCTCATGGACCTCGTACGCCGCATGGGCGAGGAGGGCCGGACGATCCTGTTCAGCTCGCACATCCTCGAAGAGGTCGAGCGGGTGGCCCACCACATCGAGGTCCTGGTCGCCGGGCGACACGCCGCGTCGGGCGACTACCGCGAGATCCGGCGCCGCATGGCCGACCGGCCGCACCTGTTCCGGGTCAGGTCGAGCGACGACCGGCGCCTGGCCGCCGCGCTCATCGCCGACCCCTCCTCCAGCGCGGTCTCGCTGACCGAGCAGGGCGTCGAGGTCCAGGTGACCGACTACGCGCGCTTCACCGCGCTGCTGCCGCGGATGGCGCGCGATCTCGCCGTACACCTGTGGCAGGTCTCCCCCACCGACGAGGACCTGGAAAGCGTCTTCTCCTACCTCATCTCCGGGAGCTCTCGATGAACACGGTGGTGGCGGACATCACCTACCGGGCCATGCTCGGGCGCAAGCGGATCTGGCTGCTGATCCTGCTGCCGGTGGCGCTGGTCGCGCTCGCCGCGCTGCTCAGGGTGGTGAACGGCCAGGACGAGCAGACGGCCGTGCTGCTGATGAAGAGCTTCGCGATCGGCACGATGCTGCCGCTGCTCGGGCTGATCGCCGGGACGGGCGTGATCGCACCGGAGATCGAGGACGGCACGATCATCCACCTGCTGGCCAAGCCGATCTCCCGCCCGGTGATCGCGGTGACGAAGTTCGTGGTCGCGGCCTCCCTCATCGCGGTGCTCGCGGCCGTCTCGACCTACGCCTCCGCGTATCTCCTGGTCGGCTCGGAGTCGGGCGTCGCGAGCGGCTTCGCCCTCGGAGCGCTGTTCGGCGGCATCGCGTACGCCGCGGTGTTCCTGCTGCTGGGCGTGCTCACCCGCCACGCGGTCGCGGTCGGCGTCATCTACGCCCTCGTGTGGGAGGGCGTGGTCGGCGGCTACGTGCCCGGCGCCCGGAAGTTCTCCATCCAGCAGTGGGCCCAGTCGCTCGCCGACCAGGTCTCCTCCTCGCCCTTCTTCTCCACCGAGGTGACGCTCGGCTTCGCCGTACCGGCGATGATCATCGTCACGATCGGCGCGGTCGTCTGGACCGGTCAGCGCCTGCGCTCCCTCTCCCTGACCGGCGACGACTGATCGGGTCCAGAGGTTTCCAGAGGTCGAAGCCCGCCCGACACGTCGATGTTCTGGGCCGCGTAGGCCGAATGACCGTCTGCTCGGCGGCGTCATGCGGTGGCGTCGGGGGACAGGACGCGGGCGAGCCACTCGGTGCGCGTACGGCGGGCCGTGGCCGAGATCCGCGCCTGCGGAAAGAGGGCGTCGAATCCGTGGAAGCCGCCCGCCCAGACGTGCAGCTCGGCCTGACCCCCGGCCGCCCAGATGCGGGTGGCGTAGTCGGCGTCCTCGTCGCGGAAGACCTCGGCGGAGCCGGTGTCGATGTAGGTGGCCGGCAGGCCCGACAGGTCGTCCGCCAGCGCGGGCGGGACGTACGGGGGCACCTCGTCGCCGGTGCGGCCGCCGAGGACGGACCGCCAGCCGAACTCGTTCATCTCACGGGTCCAGACGCCGGGCACGCCGGAGAACTGGCGGCTCGACGTGCTGGTGTTGCGGTGGTCGAGCATGGGGCAGATCAGCACCTGCGCGGCGATAAGCGGGGTGCCGCGGTCGCGGGCCAGCAGCGTGACGCCCGCGGCGAGGCCGCCGCCCGCGCTGGCGCCCGCGACGACGATCCTGGCGGGATCGACGCCGAGCTCGGCGGCGTGCTCGGCGACCCAGAGCAGGCCCTGGTAGCAGTCGTCGACGAGGGTTGTGCCGGTGGCCTCCGGGGCGAGCCGATATTCGACGGAGACCACGACCGCGCCGAACCGGTCGAGCCACTCCAGCGGGATGTCGATCTGCGAGAAGCGGTCGCCCATGACCATCCCGCCCCCGTGCATCCAGTAGACGCAGGGCGCGTCGGCGGCGTTCTCCGGACTGAAGATCGAAAGGGCGATCGGGGCGCCGTCCGGGGCGGGCACGGTGACCTCGCGCCGGTCGACCCGCCGGTCTGCGAGGAGGGAGTCGACGGGGGCCGCCGGAAGCCGGCGCAGGTGCGCGAGCACTTCGGCGTCGAGCTGCGACATGAGGGGCATCTCGGCCAGCAGGTCACGCAGTTGGGGGTCCAGGGCGGGGCGTACGGGGGTCATGGTCACTGCCTTTCAGAGGGGAGGGTCGCCGGGTGGCCGGCGGGGTCAGAAGGCGGCCTTGCCGCGCACCGGGACGTGGTCGGCATATTCCGACTCCTTGGCCAGCAGCCCGCCGATCCGCGCAACGATGGCCTGGGCGGCCTCGCCGGCGAAGACCCGGTGGTGGTCCTCCTCGCTGGTCCAGCCCTCGATGACGTGGACGACCTCGGGGTCGGAGGCGGAGCGGGAGACCAGATAGACGACGCAGTGCTCGCTCGCGGCGGGGCTGCCCTCGTCAAGGCCGGTCAGCAGCACGTCGACCAGCAGGTCGCCCATGCCGGGCCTGGCGGTCAGGGTCGCGGCGAAGCCGTAGGTGACGGTCATTGATTCCCTCGTGTTTCTCATCGGTGGAGTGAGCTGATCCCATTAAATCGGTTTGACCTGCGGAAACGTTAGAATGATGCTCGCCGCTATTTGCACGATCCTCTCGCGTTCGGGAACGCGGGCCCGGAATCGTGCTGCAATGGCCGCATGTGCCTCGAAGAGCTCCGCACCCTGCTGGCGCGGCATGCCCGGCCCGACGGGACCACCGCCATCGACGGCGTGCTCGTCTCGAAGGTCGACAGGTCGGACCCGCCGGCGCCCTCGATGTCCGGCACCGTGCTGGCGGTCATCGCCCAGGGCGCCAAACGCCTCGCGCTCGGCGACCGGATCTTCGAGTACGGCGCCGGACAGTATCTGGTCGCCTCGGTCGATCTGCCGGTGACCGGGCAGTTCACCCAGGCGGACCCCGAACGTCCTGCGCTGGGCTTCGGTCTCGTCCTGGAACCGTCCGCCGTAGCCGAGCTGCTGCTGCAGGCCGCGCCCGGTGACACTCCCCTCACGAGCGGAGGCGCGGCGCCGGGGATCACCGTCACCGACGCCCCGGCTCCGCTGCTCGACGCGGTGGTCCGGCTGCTGCGCCTGCTCGACGAGCCGCGCGACCGGGCCGTGCTCGCCCCGCTGGTCAAGCGCGAGATCCTGTGGCGCGTGATCACCGGCGAGCAGGGCGCGACGGTGCGCCAGCTCGGCCTCGCCGACAGCGGCCTCAGCCACATCTCGCGGGCCGTGCGCTGGATCCGCGAGCACTACGCCCGGTCGTTCCGCGTCGAGGACCTCGCACGGCTGTCCGGCATGAGCGTCTCCGCCTTCTACCGCAACTTCCACGCGGTGACCGCGATGAGCCCCATCCAGTTCCAGAAGCAGATCCGGCTGCAGGAGGCCCGGCTGCTGCTCGCCACCCACCCGGGCGACGTCATCGGAGTCGGCCACCGCGTGGGCTACGACAACCCGTCGCAGTTCAGCCGGGAATACCGCCGTCAGTTCGGCGCGCCGCCGAGCCAGGACGCCGCCCGCCTGCGGCAGAGCGTCCGCACTCCCGCCGGCGTCCTGCCCTGACAGCAGTCAGCGGCGTACGGACGACCGCCGTGAACGGGCGGCCGTCCGTACGCCGGAGAGACGCCGGGGAGACGTCAGAACGGGCAGGTGCTGCGGTATTCCTCCACGGTCAGACCACGGCTCGGGCCCGGGCAGAGGAACCGGTCATAGCGGGTGTCGTCGTCCACGAACCGCTTCATCCAGGCCACGGCGTACTTGCCGATGGTGGTGTTGGTCGTGTTCGGCGCGAAGTGGGTGGCGTTGTTCAGTTCCAGATATGCCTTGTCGAGCGAGGACGGCAGGCTGGTGTAGAAGGGCACCGCGTGCGAGGAGACCGGCGCGACCGTGTCGTTGTCCGCGCCGATGATCAGCGTCGGGGTCTGCACGCCCGGCCAGGTCTTGTCGAGGTTCCACGGCGTCAGCGGCACCGAGGCCCGCAGCGACGGCCGGTCGTCCACGGCCTCCAGCGTGCCGCCGCCGCCCATCGAGTGGCCCATCACGCCGAGCCTGCTCGCGTCCACCCGGCCGCGGACCGAGCTGCGCTCAGTCAGGTAGTCGAGGGCCGCGAGCAGCTGCCTGCCCCGGCTGTCGGGCTGGTCGAGCCGGGTCAGCGTGTCGATGTTGAACACCACGAAGCCGTGCGAGGCGAGCCGGGCGGCCAGCCACGCGAGGCTCGACTTGTCGGCCGTGTAACCGGGGGCGATGGCCACGCCGCCGAACGTCCCCTCGGACGTGGTGGTCGGATAGTAGATGGTCCCGCCGCCGAAACCGCTCACGAGCAGCGACGACACGTCGACCTGCGCGGTCGTGTACGGCCCGCGCGACGCCTCCAGCAGCGCGTCGGTGGGGTCGGGGCCGTGTACGGCGGCGTGGGCGGCGGGAGCGGTGAGGAGACCGCCGGCCAGTGCGAGCAGTACGACGAGCGCCAGCGTCGTGACCGCGGAGGACAGGCGTCGCAGAAGCAGGGTTGGGGAGTGTGTCGGCACGTCGGTGCACTCCTTGGGGGGAGGAGTGGGAACGGCCACACGGGCCCGTTCCCGCGAGCAGTTTGACCGTCGTCACTGTCGCGCCGCCGACGCCGCACGCGCATCGGCGAAATCACCGGCCGCCGCCACGCACCCTCCTCAGTACAGAAGGCGGGTCAGCTCGACCCGGGAGCGCACGCCGAGCCTGGCGAAGATGTTGCGCAGGTGGTGCTCCACGGTGCGCGGGCTGATGAACAGCCGGGCCGCCACCTCGCGGTTCGTCGCGCCCTCCGCCACCAGGGTGGCGATCTGGAACTGCTGAGCCGTGAGCAGCCGGTCTGCCTCCGAGCGGGAACCCGAGGGCCGCACCGACTCCCCGGCCGCGCGCAGCTCCGCGCGGGCGTGCTCGCTCCACAGGCGGGCGCCGTACCGCTCGAACGTCTCCAGCGCACCGTGCAGGTGCTCGCGGGCCGCGCCGGGGCGGCGCGACCGCCGCAGCATGCCGCCGTACAGCAGCCGCGTGCGCGCGGTCTCGAACGCGCACGCCCCCTGGCGGTGCAGTTCGAGCGCCTCGGAGAAGCGCTCCCCCGCCTCGGCCGGGGGCGCGAGCAGCGCGTGGCACCGGGCCGCCAGCGCCAGCCGGTCGGGGTCGCGGGTGCTGTCGGCCCAGCGGTCCAGTATGACCAGCGCGTCCCGCGCCTGCGCGATGTCTCCGGTGCGTACGGCGCTCTCGACGAGCAGCGGCGTCGCCATCACCCGCACGACGAGGGGGTCACCCGTACGGGCGACCGTGCGCAGCCGGTTCACGGCGTCGGCGTGGCGGTTCGCCGCGACGTCCAGATGGGCCAGGGCCAGCGTGCCGAGCGCCTCGGCCACGCTGACGCCGTGGGCGTTGGCCAGCTCGACGGCCCGCGCCGCCCGCAGGACACAGGTCTCCTCGTCGCCCGCGACGGCGGCGGTGAACGCGAGCCAGGCGAGATGCTGCGCGCCGCTGGTGGCCCGGCCCGTCTCCTGCGCCAGGCGCAGGCCGTCCATGGCGTTGGCCGCGACCGCGTCATAACGGCCGCTCCAGAGCTGGGCCTGGATCAGGATCTCCAGCATCTGCGGCATGCTGGCGACCGCGCCGTGAGCGCGCGCCATCTCGACCGCCCGGGACGCCAGCCTGAGCGCGTCGGCGCCGTTGCCGAGCAGAAGGTGCGCCACGCCGCCCCACACGAGCGCCGAAGGGCTGCCGGCCGAGGGCGGCGCCGTCACGCCGGTGACGACGCGGCGCAGCGAGGCGGTCGCCTCACGGTGTCGGCCCCGGAAGGTGGCGGCCATGCCCGCGAGATACTCCAGCGCCAGGCGCGTGACGTGGTCGTCGTCGGGCCGCCGCAGGGTCTCGGCCCGGCGTGCGATCGCCAGGAACCGGCGGTTGTCCCCCGCCAGGTAGCTCGCCTCGCCCGCCCGGACGAGCGCGCGTACGGCCTGCTCGCGGTCGGTGCGCAGCAGCCGCTCCGCGGCGGCGAGCAGCGTGTCGCAGGCGCTGTCGGTCGTGCCGGCGCGCAGCTCCAGGCTGCCCCTGACGAGTTCGGCGTGACCGCGCACCTCGACCCCCGCCCCGAGCGTGTCGATCCGGGACAGCAGCGACCTCGCCCGCTGCGGCTGCCCGGCCTGCCAGGCGTGCCGGGCGGCCGCGGCCAGCCGTGCGGCCTTGGCCTCGCCGTGCCCGGTGAGCTCGGCCGCCCGTTCGAGGACGCGGAACGGCTCGGGAAACGCCGTCGCCTTCGCCGCCGCCTTCGGTGCCGCCGCGAGCGCGCGTACGAGGTCTTCCGCCAGGTGGTCGGCGGGCCCGTCGAGTGCGGCGGCGCGGTGCCAGGCCCGCCGCAGCCGCTGGTGCTCCCCGCCGGGAACACCGTCGTAGAGGCGTGCCAGCAGGCGGTGGGCGGCCCGCCGCCGGGCGAGGGACGCCTCGGCGTACGCGACGTGCCGCAGGATCGGGTCGGCCAGGTCGAAGCCGCCGTCCGGAGTCTCGGCGACGACGCCCGCGGTCTCCGCCGCCTCCAGGGGCGCGAGCCCGCACCGCGACTCCGCGGCGCGCACCAGCGTGGCGGCGTCGATGCCGGGATCGGCCGCGATCAGCAGGACGAGGTCGGCCGTGTCGGCGGGCAGGCCGCGGAGCCGGTCGGCGTACGCCCGCCACAGCCGTCCGGCGCGTGGCGGCGTCTCGGGCGGCGGCGCCGCGCCCGTGCGGTGCGCGCCGGTCAGCGAGCCGGCGAGCTCGGCCAGCGCGAGCGGGTTGCCCCGGGCCGCCCGCACCAGCGCCGTACGCAGGTCGCCCGGGAGACCGTCGGGGACGAGGTCGTCGAGCACCTGGCAGGACGCCCGCTCGTCGAGCGGGGCGAGCGGCAGCGGGGGCAGGTCGCCGGGGGCCGTGCCGGGCTCCCCGGAGGCGAGCAGCACCGCGACGGGCGCCGCGGCGGCCCGGCGCGCCACGAAACAGATCGCCTCCCGGCTGGGGGCGTCGAGCCACTGGAGGTCGTCGGCGCACACCAGCACCGGGCGCCCGGCGGTCCGCAGGAGCCGCAGCAGCGCGGCGGGCAGCGCCAGGCCGCCCGGGGCGACGCCGGCGCGCAGCGCCTCGGCGAGCATCCGCATGTCGGCCGCCGTCGTGTCCAGCCGATCCGCGATCGGGTGGAGCAGGGCGTGCAGCCCGGCGTACGGCAGGTGGGTCTCGCCTCTCACCCCCTGGGTGCGGAGCACGAGGAACCCGTGCGGGGTTTCGCCGGCCGCGTACGCGGCGGCGAGATCGAGCAGCGCGGTCTTGCCCGTGCCCGGGCCGCCGAGGAGGAGCAGGCACCTGCCCGCACCGGCCCCGGCCCGGTCCACGAGCGCGCGCAGCGCGTCCGACTCCTTGTCACGCCCCCTTAACGCCCCCGTCGGAACACCGGTCAGATAAGACATAAATCAGTGTTACGCGCACATTACGCAATTGAGAAGCGCTTCCAATAAGGAACCCCGCCGGGCACACACCCGGCGGGGTTCCTTGTCGGCTGGTGACGCGCGTCAGACGCAGACCGTACGGACGACGTCCGCGAGGCGATCGGCCACGGCCTTGGCCTGGTCGTGCGACGCGGCCTCGACCATGACCCGGATCATCGGCTCGGTGCCGCTCGGGCGGATCAGCACGCGGCCGGTCTCCCCGAGCTCGGCCTCCGCCTCGGCCACGGCCGCCCGCAGCGCGGGGTCGGAGGCCTTCGCCTTGGCCACGTCCCTGACGTTGACGAGCACCTGCGGCAGCTTCGTCATCACCGACGCGAGGTCGGCGAGGGAACGGCCCTGCCGGGCCACCTCGGCCATCAGGTGGAGCGAGGTCAGCAGGCCGTCCCCGGTCGTGGCGTGGTCCAGCATGATCACATGACCGGACTGCTCGCCGCCGAGCGTGTAGCCGCCGTCCTGCATCGCCTCCAGGACATACCGGTCGCCGACCGCGGTCTCCACCACGGTCAGGCCTGCCTCTCTGAGGGCGAGCTTGAACCCCAGGTTGGACATGACCGTCGCGACGACCGTGTCCTTGGCGAGGCGGCCGTCGGCCTGCATCGACAGCGCCAGGATCGCCATGATCTGGTCGCCGTCGACCTCCTCGCCCGCACCGGTGACCGCGAGGCAGCGGTCGGCGTCGCCGTCGTAGGCGATGCCGAGGTCGGCGCCGCTTCCGACGACGGCCTCCCGCAGGGCGGCCAGATGGGTCGAGCCCACACCGTCGTTGATGTTCAGCCCGTCAGGGGCGGCGCCGATGGTCTCCACGACCGCTCCGGCGCGCAGCAGCGCCTCCGGGGCGACCATGTGCGCCGCGCCGTGCGCGCAGTCGACGACGACCCGCAGCCCGTCGAGGCGGTGGGGCAGCGTGGTGAGCAGGTGGGAGACGTATCGGTCGGCCTCGCCGTACGCCTCACGGACCCGGCCGACGGACGCGCCGACCGGGCGGTCCCACTCCTCCCCGAGCCGCTGCTCGATCTCGTTCTCCACCGCGTCGGGCAGCTTGTAGCCGCCCCGGCTGAAGAACTTGATGCCGTTGTCCGGCGCGGGGTTGTGCGACGCGGAGAGCATGACGCCGAGGTCGGCTCCCAGCGCGTTGGTCAGGTACGCGACCGCGGGGGTGGGCAGCACGCCGAGCCGCAGCACGTCCACACCAGACGACGCGAGGCCGGCGACCACGGCGGCCTCCAGGAACTCTCCTGAAGCCCGCGGGTCCCGGCCTACGACGGCGATCGGGCGGCCGCGCCGCCCGACGCTGGCGTGGAACGCCCCGGCGTCGCCGAGCACGTGCGCGGCGGCCACGGACAGGTCCATGGCCAGCTCCGCGGTGAGGTCGCGCCCGGCGACCCCACGTACCCCGTCGGTGCCGAAGAGGCGCCCCCGGGAGGGGGCGCCCACGGGGTTCCGCGACATTAACGCTTGCTGTACTGCGGAGCCTTACGGGCCTTCTTGAGGCCGTACTTCTTCCGCTCCGTGGCGCGGGCGTCACGGGTGAGGAAGCCGGCCTTCTTCAGCGGCGGGCGGTTGACCTCGGCGTCCAGAGCGGCGAGCGCGCGGGACAGGCCCATGCGCAGCGCACCGGCCTGGCCGGTCACGCCGCCGCCGTCGATGCGGGCGATGACGTCGAACGCGTCCTCGGCGCCGAGCACGACGAACGGCTCGTTGATCAGCTGCTGGTGGACCTTGTTCGGGAAGTAGCTGTCCAGCGAGCGGCCGTTGATCGTCCACTTGCCGGTGCCCGGCACGATGCGGACACGGGCGATGGCCTCCTTGCGGCGGCCGGTGCCGTACGAGTTGCCCGTGGTGACGGGCTTGCGCACGGCGCCCTCGCCGGCAGGGGCCGACTCGGTGGTGTACTCGGAGGGGAACTCCTCCGAGGAGTAGTCTTCCGGCTCGCCCTCGACGAGCGTCTCGATACCGGTGGGCTCGGCCACGGTTCTCCTCTTAACTTTCCTGGCTCGCGATTACTGGGCGATCTGGGTGATCTGGAAGGGCACCGGCTGCTGGGCCTGGTGCGGGTGCTCGGCGCCGGCGTAGACCTTGAGCTTCTTGGCCATCTTCCGGCCCAGGGCGTTCTTGGGAAGCATGCCACGGACGGCCTTCTCGACGGCCCGGTCCGGACGCTTCTCCATGAGCTCGCCGTAGCTGACGGAGCGCAGACCGCCGGGGTAACCCGAGTGGCGGTACGCCTTCTTCTGCTCGAGCTTGTTGCCGCTCAGGGCGATCTTGTCGGCGTTGATGACGATGACGAAGTCACCCGTGTCGACATGCGGAGCGAAGATCGGCTTGTGCTTCCCGCGGAGCAGGGTCGCCACCTGGCTGGCCAGCCGGCCGAGCACGACGTCGGTCGCGTCGATGACGTACCACTGACGTTCGACGTCGTTGGGCTTCGGTGAGAACGTGCGCACGGCAGTGCCTTCTGT
Organism: Microbispora sp. CSR-4; assembly: GCF_008033685.1. Lineage (NCBI taxonomy): Bacteria > Bacillati > Actinomycetota > Actinomycetes > Streptosporangiales > Streptosporangiaceae > Microbispora > Microbispora sp. CSR-4. The sequence goes on along the minus strand of NZ_VJVX01000024.1, from coordinate 34,697 downwards.
CGGAATGTGAACTCTCGGTAGGTTGCGCAGGCACGGCGACAACCTCCGTCTCCACATGTACGGGAGAAGACGCCGGACGCGCCGTGCACCGGTCTGCGGACAGACCGATCCACACACAACGAACTAGCAGACTACCGACCCGATGCCGCCTGGTCAAAACAGCGAGGGGCACGCGGGATTGGAACGCCTCATTTGAACGTTCATCAAATCCATACCCATTAGCCTCTTCTTCCCCATGGCGCGGATCTCTATATTTGACTGCGGTATGTGGCAGACCCCTTACAAAAAACACACCTTCCGTGGCCCCCTGCGGGGGACTCAGATGGGTCTGCTGGCGTGCGCGGTGGCCATCCTGCTCACCGGCGTCGTGATCGGCAGAATGAGCGCCAGGTCGAGCGCGCTCGACGACGTCTATCTGCGCGAGACGGAGCCGTCTCCGTCGCTGAGCGTGAACGCGGCGGGCGCGGTGCCGCGCGAGCGGCCCACTCTCGACCACGTGCTGCACACCACGACTCCGACCGCCCCCCGGGAGGAGCCGCAGCGCCGCCCCCGGAAGGAGAAGCCGCCCTCCAACCTGATCGACGGCTACGGCAGCGGCTCGCGGCACACCGTCATCACACCCGGAAACGACGGCGGCGGCGACGACGCGTACGACGCCGACTCGATGCAGTACGCCTCGATGGAGGCCGAGGTCGTGCGCCTGGTCAACGCCGAGCGCCGCAAGCACGGCTGCCGGCCCCTGCGCGTGGACCCGCGCCTGGTGGAGTCCGCCCGCGCGCACTCGGACGAGATGGCGTCGAGCAAGCTGTTCCGGCACAGCTCTCCCGGCGGCGCCTCCCCCTGGGAGCGCATGGGCGCGGCGGGCTACTCCGACGGCGGGGCCGAGACGATCGCCAGGGGCTACCAGACCGCCGAGGCGGTCGTACGCGGCTGGATGGCCGGGCGCAGCGACCGCTCCACGCTGCTCGACTGCCGCCTGGTCGCGACGGGGGTCGGCGTGAGCACGGGCGAGGGCGGTCCGTGGTGGACCGAGGACTTCGGGTATTCCTGACCCTTCCTCATCTGTCCAGATCGCCGACTAATCTCAGCGCCATGGGTTACCCCGGCGACCAGCAACCACCTCCGCCGCATCATCCCCCGGATCCCCGCAGGCGAGACCTGCCGCCGTACTCCGGCGGGGACGACGCGCCCCTCGCCGGCCGTCGCGACGCGCCCCCTTACGGCGGGGGGCAGCCGCCATACCAGCGCGAGCCGTCGCCGTATGCCCGCGAGCAGTCTCCATACGAGCGCGAGCGGTCGCCGTACGCACGTGAGCAGGCGCCTTACCAGGGCCATCCGCAGCAGGGCCATCCGCAGCAGGCGTACCAGCAACAGGGGTACCAGCAGCAGCCCGAGCAGCCGCCGTACGCCGGGGCCTACGAGCAGGAGGGCCCCCAGCGTGCGGAGGAGCTCGCGTCCGGGCCGTACGCGGCGCCGACCGGGCCGTACGCGTCTTCCACCGACCCGTACGCGTCCCCCTCGGGCGCGTACGCGGCCTCCTCGGGCGGTCAGGCGGGCGGCGCGGACGCGGACGCGCGGCGGCAGCGGGCGGCGTCGCGGATGCCTCCGCCGCCGGAGCCGGTGTGGGATCCGGACGCGAAGGGCCCATGGTGGCGTCGCCCCTGGGCGCTCGGCCTCGCCCTGCTGCTCATGATCGGGGCGTTGTTCACCGGTCTGTGGTACGCCGCGCGCAACGAGAAGCCGCCGGTCGCCGCCCCGACGCCCACCGTCCGCCCCACGAAACCGCTCGTCTCCGAGGGACCCCCCGGCAAGTTCGGCTACACCGCCTCACGGACGACCGACAAAACCCCGCTGTCGCTCCGGGAACTGTTCGCGAAGGGCAAATTCGTCAAGAACAAGCGTTCATACGTCCGCACGGCGTACCGCAAGGAGAAAAAATGTGCGGACGGCGTCACGGGCGACAAAATCACCAAGGCGCTCAAGGCGGGCGCATGCACGCAGCTGCTGCGGGCGAGCTTCGCCGACTCCAAGGGCGTGGTCATCGGCACCGTGGGCGTCGCCAACCTCAAGACGTCCGCCACGGCGAAGAAGGTCGCCTCGGCCGGAGGCGGCGGCGAGCGCAAGGACTACCTCAAGCCGCTGCCGGGCAAGGACGAGGCCACCAAGCACCTCGGCACCGGCGAGGCGTACGCGGGCGGCTGGACCCACGGCCACTACGCGGTGCTGCTCTGGTTCCAGTTCAAGGATGGCCACAAGCCGGCCAAGAACGAGCTGAAACGGCTCTACCAGGCAGCGGTGGACGTCACCGACGCGACTGTTTTCCCTGCCCTCGACACTCGTTCGCTGAACGGTGGCCCCAGCTGAGGCCAGGCGTTCGCTGAGGTGAAGGCCGGTGGGCGAGCTGGGGCGGCACGGACCGAAACGCCCATAGGGGCACGCCGATCGCGCCCGCGCCGTTACGCTTCCGGCTATGCGTGGCAAGGATTCCGGTTCCGGGCACGAGCACGAAACGGCGCGGGCCCGCCCCGAGGCGGACGCCGAAGGCTCGGCGACATCTCCGACGCCACCTCCGAGCTTCGGGCAGACCCCGTCGCCCGGGTTCGGTCAGCCCGCGGCGGACGACGGCACGGCCTGGGCCCCGGACGCCGTGGGTGCGGCGGACCGGACGACGGAAGTGTCCTACCCGACCAGGTTCGGGCTACCCGGCGGTCTCGGGGCGCCGCAATCGTCTGACGACGACCCGGAGAGCACGAACAGGTTCAGGGCCGTCCCAGCGTACGGCCCGCCGCCCGCCGCCCCTGGAAACGCCGCTGTGCCCGGCGATGCCGGAACGCCGGGCGGCCACGGAGTGTCGGGAGACGCCGGAACGCCCGGGAGCGAGGGCATGCCGGGTGGCTACGGGGTCTCCGGGAGCGCCGGAACGCCCGGGAGCGAGAACCTGCCGGGGAACGCGGGAGTTTCGGGGGACACCGGGGTGTCAGGCGACGCCGGGAACCTTCCCGTGCCGCGCCGCCCCGGCGACGAGGCCCTCGCCCTGCCCGCACCCGGTGAGCCGCACTCCGGAGCCGATCAAGGAGCCGATCACCGCGCCGGCCAGGGAGCCGACCAGGGTGTCGGCTACGGCGCCGCTGACGGTGCCGGCTATGGCGCCGTTCCTCCGCAGCCCGCTTATGGCGCCGGCACGCCCACCTGGCAGCAGCCTGAAGGCCAGGGCATCCACGCGTGGCAGCAGCCCGGTCCCGGCGAGCCGCAGCAGCCCGGCCAGGGCGCCCAGGGACACCCCGGGTATGGCCCGCCTGCCTGGCAGCCCCCGGCTCCGGCCACGTCCCCGTGGCAGCCTCCGGCCGACCCGAACGCCGCCATCCCCCAGCAGCCCGCGCTCGGCCCCGGCGGACCCTCCTGGCAACCCGAGAACCAGGGCAACCCGTGGCAGCCACCGGCCGACCCCAACGCCGCCAACCCGCAGCCACCCGCGCTCGGCCCCGGCGGACCCTCCTGGCAACCCGAGAACCAGGGCAACCCGTGGCAGCCACCGGCCGACCCCAACGCCGCGCAGTGGGACCACCAGCACCCGCAGCACGCACAGGGCCCGGACGCCGCGTCCTGGCAGCCCGCGCAGCCGTCCTGGCAACCCGCACCGGGCGCGGGCGGCCCGGCGTACCCGCAGCTTCCCCCGCCTCCGGGCCCGCAGCAGCCCGCCCACGGCCCCGGGGCGCACTCCTGGCAGCCGCCCGCAGATGGGGCGAACCCTGCGGCGTGGCAGCCGCCCATGGAGGGGCCCAACCCGGCGTGGCAGGCGCAGGCCGATCCGGGAGCGCAGCCGTGGCCTCCGCACGGCCCCGGAACACCGGCCTGGCAGCCGGCCCCGCCGGGCCCGATCCCGCCTCCGCCTGGTTCGGCCCCGCAGTCGTGGCAGCAGGAGCCGCCCTCCGCGGGAGCCCCGCAGATGTGGCCCGCCCCCGTCGGCGATCCCGGCACGCAGCCTGGTCCCCAACCCGGTCCCCAGCCCGGCATGCAGCCTGGCGGCGTCACCTCCTGGCCTTACTCGGGCAACGAGTCGCAGTGGCCGCAGGGCCCCGCCCCGGCCGGGACGGGTGACACCGGCCCCGCCCCGTGGCAGGCCCCGCCGGGTGGCGCACCGGCCGGTCCCGGTGCCTTCGGCGCGTCCCCCTCGCCGTACGACGAGGGATCTCACGGCGGGGCGTGGCAGGGCCCGGCCGGGCCTCCCGCCTGGCAGCAGCCCGGCGGCCCTCCTCCGGCACCGGGGTCGTACGGGCCGGATCAGCAGAACACCGGCGGACCCTGGGCCGCCCAGCCCGGCGTGCCGACGTTCCCGGAGTGGGGACCCGCCCCGGGGCAGCCGTCCGGCGGGGACGGCTGGCATCAGGCTCCCGCTCCCCACCAGGGGTATCCGCCCGCCGCCCCGCCGCAGTCCGGGCCCGAGTACGCACCCCAGCACGGGCCCCAGCACGGGCCGCAGCATGGGCCCCAATACGGGCAGCAGTACGCGCCGCAGCCCGCCCCGGAGTTCGCCCCGTATCCGGAGGCGTACGGGCAGGGAGCCGTGCCCCCGGAGGCGGTCCGTCCCGGGGAGCCCGGAGACGTGCCCGTGTGGCCGCCACGGCTGCCGGGCGAGCCGTACCCGCAGGGCGAGCTGCCCGCGGGCACCTCCTGGCCGCCGACGCACGCCTACCAGGAGGAGCCCGCCATAGTGCAGGCGTCCGAGGGCGCGTCCGGCGACGGTGCGGGCACGAGCGAGCCGGGCGACGCACCTGGCGACGCGCTCGCTCCCACCGGCACGCCCGACCAGTCCACAGCGTCCGACCAGTCCACAGCGTCCGACCAGTCCAGGGCGTCCGGCCAGACCACGGCATCTCACCAGACCACGGCATCCCACCAGACCACCGTGCCCGACCTGCCCACCCCGTCCGGCCGCCACAGCGCTCCCGAGCACGCCACCGCACCCGACCACGCCATCGCACCCGACCGAACCACCGGGCCGGATCCCTCCGCCGCGGCAGAGCACACGGGATCATCCGCGGACCCGGCACGCCCTGCCGACATGCAGGCCGACGCGCATGCCGACATGCAGGCCGACGGCGGCTCGTCCGCCGAAGGACCAGGACAGTCCGCACGGGGCGGCTCGGGGCAGGACGCTCCCGCGGACGCGTCGTATCCCCCCGCGCAGCATCACGCGGCACCGGATCACGCGGCACCGAATCACGCAGCACCGAATCATGCGGCATCGGATCACACGGCGCCGATCGCCGGGCCGCCCGCGGGCTTCGGGGCCGAGATCGCCGCCGCGGTGACCCCCATCGAAGGGTTGCCGCTGCCCGGCACACCGCACGAACCCGGCCATGCCCTCGTGCCCTCCGGACAGACCGCTCCGATCACCGAACCGCAGCACCCGGCCCACGACACGACGACACAGCCGCTGCCCGCACCGCAGCCCGAGGAACCGTTCCCAGCACCCACACAGACATCGATCGCGCCTGGTCAGGCGCAGGACAGCGCACCGTACGGGACACCACTGGGGAGACAGGACGAGACACAGGGTCAGACCGCGTCTCAGTCACCGTCCCCGTCGCCGTCCGCGACGTCCCCCTCGGATGTCCCGCCATCCGCCGTGCCCTCTGGCGCGGCGCCATCCGACACGCCGCCCCCGGGTCCGTCCGCGAGCGATGGCACCGACGGGGCGGACTCCCCCGACCCCAGTTCAGGACAGATGGCGACAACCTCTCCCACGACCGGTTCGCCCTCGCAGCCGACCGGTGAGACCCCGTTCGCGTTCACGCCGGTGACCCCGGCCAAGGCGGGCAAGCCGACGCCTCCACCCGGATTCGGGCCCGACCCCTCCACCCCCGGCGGCTCCGAGGGCAACCTCCCGGCACGGCTGGGCACCGCCGGCTCTCCCCCGTCCGGCGGGAAGATCAAGCGGATCCTGATGGCCGCCGGCGCAGTGGTCGTCGTGGGGGCGATCGGCACCGCGGCCTACTTCGCCTACTCGGGCGAGCCTGACGGCAGCCAGGCCGCGCCCACGCCGGCCGCCACCACCGCCACCCCGACCCCCACCGAGGAGCCGACGCCGGCTTCCACGGTCTCCTCCACGATCCTCGACTCCGAGCAGACCGACCCCAAGACCCTGAAGCCGACGGAGGCGTTCCCGGACGAGAAGGTGACGCTGGCGGGCCGGACGTACCGCAGGGTCACGATGAACGTGACCGACGACTGCGGGAAGGCGGCGACGGGCGCGTTCGCGCAGGCCCTCGCCGAGCAGCAGTGCCGCAGGGTGCTCCGGGCGACCTTCGTGGACAGCAAGCGCCAGTACGCCGTGACCACGGGCATCGCCGTGCTGCCGGGCAAGACCGAGGCCCTCGCCGTCGACCAGGCCAAGGATCTCAACGCGAACGTCTGGTTCCGCGGCCTCGACGGCGACAAGAAGAGCCGGGCGGACAAGGTGTCGATCTCCGGCGGCTACGCCGCGGGCATGGTGTGGGGGCGCTACATCGTGTTCAGCTACGCCACCTACACCGACGGGCACACCCCGGACGCGAACGACAAGAACCTCGGGCCGATCAGCGGCGCCTTCCGCGACCACATGGCGAAGGTGATCGAGAAGCGCGCCTCACGCTGACGATCCCGGCGCGCGGCCTCCGCGAGAGGCCGCGCGCCGCCACAGCCCCGATCCGCACCAACGGCTCGGCGCGCACAGGGCATCGCGGGCGGCAGACCGGGACGGGATCTGCGGGGTGCGCCGGCCTGGTGATGCGCAGGGAGCTCATTACGTCCCTTTTTTTGAGGATCTTGCTCATGCGTTGCGGGTCACTCCGCGGTGCGCCCCGAACGCCCCGAGGGCCCCGGCGACCTCGAACGATCCCCAACGGCCCCCAAGCCGCTCGGCCCTGCGTCAGGTGCTCAGGGTGCGCACGCGGCGGGTTGCGGCGGCCCGGCGTGCCAGCTCCTCCGGCCCGGGATAGCGCACCTCCTCGAGCGTGAGACCGTGCGCGGGCGCGACGTGCACGCCCGAGTCCCGTACGGCTCTCGCCAGCACCTCGGCGGGCCACTCGACGGGCCGCCTGCCCTCCCCCACGGTCAGCAGCGAGCCGACCAGCGCCCGGACCATCGAGTGGCAGAACGCGTCGGCGACCACGGTGGCGAGGAGGATCCCGTCCTCGCCCCTGACCCAGTCGAGCCGCTGCAGTTCGCGGATGGTGGTGGCGCCCTCACGCTTGCGGCAGAAGGCGGCGAAGTCGTGCTCGCCCAGCAGACGGGCGGCCGCCGCGTTGAGCAGGTCCACGTCGAGCGGCCGGGCGTACCACAGCACCTCGCGCCGCCGCAGCGGGTCCACCCCGCCCGGGGCGTCGCAGACGCGATAGCCGTACCGGCGCGAGAGCGCGGAGAACCGGGCGTCGAAGCCCTCGGGCGCCACGCTGACGGCGTGCACCCGCACGTCGAGGGGCAGCACACCGGCCAGCCGCCTCGTCAGCGCAGCGAGCCACTCAGCGCCGCGCTCCTCCCATGCCCGTTCCGGATCCTCGGGGGCGGGGGCACGCCCGGACGAGGCAGCGGCCAGCGCCGCGAGCGGGACGTCGACGTGCGCCACCTGCCCCCTCGCGTGGACGCCCGCGTCGGTGCGGCCCGCGACGGTGAGCGACGGCGGGGTCTCCAGCCGCAGGACACGGCCCAGCGCGTCCTCGATCTCCCCCTGCACGGTCCGCCGCCCCGGCTGGCGCGCCCAGCCGGAGAAGTCCGTGCCGTCGTAGCCCAGGTCCAGTCTCAGCCGCAGTTCTCGCTCCACGCCATCCCTCGTGCGGTGCCTCGGAGAAACGAAGAGCGGGCCCAGCATCCCCCGGAAGGGAAACTGAGCCCGCTCACAGAGCCTGGGATCAGGCCTCGTCCTTCTTGTCGCCCTCCGCCGGAGCGGCCTCGGTGGCCTCGGCGGTGGTGCTCTCGGCGGCCTCGTCCTGCGCCGCCGGCGTCTCCTCGGCCTCGGCGGCGGCCGGAGCGGCCGGCGCGGCCTCGGCGGCCGGAGCCGTACGGGAGACCCTGACCGGGTTCAGCTGCTCGGTGACCAGCTCGATGACCGCCATCGGAGCGGCGTCGCCCTTACGCGGGCCGAGCTTGGTGATCCGGGTGTAGCCACCGGGACGCTCGGCGTACGTCGGGGCGATCTCGGTGAAGAGGTGGTGGACGACGCCCTTGTCGCGGACGACCGTCAGCACCTGGCGACGGTTGTGGATGTCGCCCTTCTTCGCCTTGGTGATCAGCTTCTCCGCGAGCGGGCGGAGACGCCTGGCCTTGGCCTCAGTGGTGGTGATCCGGCCGTTCTGGAACAGCGCCGTGGCGAGGTTCGCCAGGATCAGCCGCTCGTGGGACGGGCTGCCACCGAGACGGGCGCCCTTGGTGGGCTTGGGCATTTCATGCTCCTCATGGATAACCCGCTCCGGCCGTGTCAGGTACCGGGGTCGGGCCGACCGGCGTACCGGTCGTGACTTGTCATCGCCGTCTCATGCCGCCCTGGACGGGCGGCACGAGACGGTGGTGCCGCTGCGCGGAGACGGATCAGTACTGCTCGGTCTCGATGAACCCGCCGTCCTCGTCGTCGTACCCGCCGCCGGCGACGGCGGAGGGGTCGAACCCGGGCGGGGAGTCCTTGAGAGCCAGGCCCATCTCGTGCAGCTTCTGCTTGACCTCTTCGATCGACTTGGCGCCGAAGTTGCGGATGTCCAGCAGGTCCTGCTCGCTGCGGGCGACGAGCTCACCCACGGTGTGGATGCCCTCGCGCTTGAGGCAGTTGTACGAACGGACGGTGAGGTTGAGCTCCTCGATCGGCAGCGCCAGGTCGGCCGCGAGAGCCGCGTCCGTCGGCGACGGGCCGATGTCGATGCCCTCGGCCTCGACGTTGAGCTCACGGGCCAGTCCGAACAGCTCGACCAGGGTCTTGCCGGCCGAGGCCACCGCGTCGCGGGGCTTCATGGACGGCTTGGTCTCGACGTCGAGGATCAGGCGGTCGAAGTCCGTGCGCTGCTCGACACGGGTGGCCTCGACCTTGTAGGTGACCTTGAGGACCGGAGAGTAGATCGAGTCGATCGGAATCCGGCCGATCTCCTGGCCAGGCTGCTTGTTCTGGGCGGCGGAGACGTAGCCGCGGCCGCGCTCGACGGTCAGCTCCATCTCCAGCTTCGCCTTGCCGTTCAGCGTGGCGATGTGCAGGTCGGGGTTGTGCACCTCGACACCGGCCGGAGGCGCGATGTCGGCGGCGGTGACCTCACCCGGGCCCTGCTTGCGCAGGTACATCACCACGGGCTCGTCGTGCTCGGACGAGACGACCAGCGACTTGAGGTTCAGGATGATGTCGGTGACGTCTTCCTTGACCCCGGGCACGGTCGAGAACTCGTGGAGCACGCCCTCGATGCGGATGCTGGTGACCGCCGCCCCCGGGATGGAGGACAGCAGCGTGCGCCGCAGCGAGTTGCCGATGGTGTAGCCGAAGCCCGGCTCGAGCGGCTCGATGATGAACCTGGACCGGTGCTCCTCGAGCGACTCCTCCTGGAGGCTCGGGCGCTGTGCGATGAGCATCAGGATCTCCTGGATCCGGGACGGCCCCGCCACGCTGGACGGGAGGTCCCTGGGTTACGGCGACGCCCGCTATTTGACGCCGCTCGCCTACAACCATGATGCCGTACGGCCGGGAGTGTACCGGCCGTACGGCGTCATGAAGTGCCGGGGCTCTACTACTTGGAGTAGAGCTCGACGATCAGCTGCTCCTGGACCAGCGTGTCGATCTGCTGGCGGACCGGGAGCTGGTGCACGAGGATGCGCATGTTCTCGGCTGAGACGCCCAGCCAGGCCGGGACGGTCTTGTCGCCGGCGGTCGCGCGGGCCACCTCGTACGGAAGCAGGTTGCGCGACTTCTCGCGGACCTCGATGATGTCGTGCTCGCGCACGCGGTACGACGGGATGTCGACCTTCTTGCCGTTCACGAGGAAGTGGCCGTGGCGCACCTGCTGGCGGGCCGCGTCACGCGACTCGGCGAAACCGGCGCGGTAGACCACGTTGTCGAGACGGCTCTCCAGGATCTGGAGCAGGTTCTCACCCGTCTTGCCCGCCTTGCGGTTGGCTTCCTCGTAGTAGTTGTGGAACTGCTTCTCGAGGACGCCGTAGATGCGGCGGGTCTTCTGCTTCTCACGGAGCTGGAGCTGGTACTCCGACTCCTTCGGACGGCCGCGGCCGTGCTCACCCGGCGGGTACGGGCGGATCTCGATGGGGCACTTGGCGGACTCGCACTTCTTGCCCTTGAGGAAGAGCTTGGTCTTCTCACGGCGGCAGAGCTTGCAGTCCGGACCCGTGTAACGAGCCATTTCTCTCTACTCTCCTGAGCTCAGACGCGACGGCGCTTGGGCGGACGGCAGCCGTTGTGCGGGACCGGGGTCACGTCCTGGATGGACCCGACCTCAAGACCGGTCGCCTGCAGCGAACGGATCGCGGTCTCACGGCCGGAGCCGGGACCCTTGACGAAGACGTCGACCTTGCGCATGCCGTGCTCCATGGCGCGGCGGGCGGCGTTCTCGGCAGCCATCTGCGCGGCGAACGGGGTGGACTTACGGGAGCCCTTGAACCCGACGTGGCCGGCGCTGGCCCAGGAGATCACGTTCCCGTTCGGGTCGGTGATCGAAACGATCGTGTTGTTGAACGTGCTCTTGATGTGGGCGTGCCCGTGAGCGACGTTCTTCTTCTCCTTGCGGCGCACCTTCTTCGGTGCGCCCTGGCGGCTCTTCGGCGGCATTGAAGCGCTAACTCCTGGAAATGTGGCTGCTAAGGACTACTTCTTGCCCGGCTTCTTCTTGCCGGCGACGGTCTTCTTCTTACCCTTGCGGGTGCGCGCGTTCGTCTGCGTCCGCTGACCGTGGACAGGCAGCCCCTTGCGGTGCCGGATGCCCTGGTAGCAGCCGATCTCGATCTTGCGTCGGATGTCGGCCTGAATCTCGCGGCGGAGGTCACCCTCGATCTTGTAGTTCGCCTCGATGTAGTCACGCATCGGGACGAGCTCGGCGTCCGTGAGCTGGTGGACGCGCAGGTCGGGGCTGATGCCGGTCGCGTCAAGGATCTCCTTGGCGCGGGTGCGGCCGATTCCGAAAATGTAGGTGAGAGCGATCTCCAGCCGCTTGTCGCGGGGGAGGTCGACGCCAACCAGGCGGGCCATGGTCGGGCATTCTCCTTCAGTGTGGCGGAGGTCTTGCGCCACACTTCCCCTCCCATGCCCGGGCGAGGGCCCCGGCCTCCGACCGGGGGTCTCCCGCGTGGTACGGACTCCTCGCGGAGGCCGCCTGCGCGGGTGTGTGACGCGATTTCGTTGTCCTGGCCCGCACGCGGTCGAGACCGCCACGGGGGCGGACTCAGCAGGGGCCTGGTGGCGACGTACTGAGAGCTGGGCTCAGCCCTGGCGCTGCTTGTGGCGCAGGTTGTCGCAGATCACCATGACGCGACCGTGCCGGCGAATCACCTTGCACTTGTCGCAGATCTTCTTGACGCTCGGCTTGACCTTCATAGTCCTTATTCGTTCCGCATACGGCCCGTCCCCGCTGGCGGGGGGGCTACTTGTACCGGTAGACGATCCGTCCGCGACTCAGGTCGTAGGGGCTGAGCTCCACGACCACCCGGTCGTCGGGCAGGATCCTGATGTAGTGCATCCGCATCCGCCCGCTGATGTGGGCCAGGACCTTGTGACCGTTGTCGAGCTGCACCCGGAACATGGCGTTCGGAAGCGACTCAATAACAGTGCCCTCAATCTCGATGGCGCCGTCTTTCTTGGCCATGGCCCTCGCGTTTCACAGTTCGGATCGTCAGAGGCTTCGGAACACTAAGCAGCCGCGACCTTCGGGCGCTTCCAGAGAGCGGCGACCAGCCAGGCCGCCTAGGCGCAAAGGTCATAGTGAACCGACAAAGGAGTGTACGACAACCCGGGCCGAATTGCGAAACGACGGCAGGGGTCCCGACACAACCAGATCACAGAGTACCCCCCGTGGGGGTGTCCGGCCAGCGCGCCGCCTGCCGATTCCGATGTGGGCTTTCTGGGGAGGCCGCCGCACCCGCCCGCCCGGCACCGCCGAAATGCCGCCGCGCGCGGGTGCGGCCCGAGCACCGCGGGGGCACGGCCCGAGCGGGCCGTACGTCGCGACACCGGACGTCTACCCGCCCCAGACTCCCGCGACGGCGGTACCCCGGTAAAGAAGGCTCAGGCGCCGCCTCGGGACCGTCCGCCCGCGTCGGAAATCGTCTTGAGGAGGAGGATGACGCCCCACGGGCCCATGACCCACATCGGCCACGGAGGGATGAAATGCCCCGAAGCGACAGTGGCGATGAGCCAGATCATCCAGCTGATGGCGCTCGCGCCCGCCCAGGCGGTCCACGCGCTCCTCAGGCTGCCCTGCGCCTTACCGGGCTGGGCGACCTGGGCCCGTTGCGCGGGCTCGGTCGCGGCGGGCATCCGGTGCAGGTCGATCTCCGGCAGATCGGAGGTGAGCCGGGCCAGTTCCCCGTACGTGCGGCTCTGGTAGACCGCCTCAAGCCGCTCGTTGAACTCGTCGATGGTGAGCCTGCCTTCGGCCACGTGCTCACGCAATGCCGCGGCGACCCGGTCACGGTCGCCGTCGGAGGCCCGCATCTCCGGCATTGCCGCCATCTACCATCTCCCGGTCCGTCGAGCGATAAGACCATTATTGTTCAAGCGACGCCGAAATGGGCGTTCCCATTCGGGAGGCGGTTCAGGAGGCGCTTTCTCCCGCGTCCGTGGCGACGCCGGGGAAACGGGAGGCCCCGCCGTCGAGCGCCGTGAGAACAAGGGGGCCGTTCTCCGTCACCGCGACGCTGTGCTCGAAGTGCGCCGAGGCCTTGCCGTCGAGCGTCACGACCGTCCAGTCGTCGGCCAGCACCTTGGTGCGGTCGGTGCCGAGGTTCACCATCGGCTCGATCGCGAAGCACATACCGACCTCGAAGCGGGGGCCGCGCCCCGGCTTGCCGTGGTTGGCCACCCAGGGGTCCATGTGCATCTCGGTGCCGATGCCGTGCCCGCCGTACTCCTGGGGGATGCCGTAGCGGCCCTGAGAACGCACGTACTTCTCGATCTGGTGGCCGATGTCGGACAGGTGCCCGCCGACCCGCAGGGCGGCGATGCCGCGCCACATGGCCTCCTCGGTCACCCGCATGAGCTCGGTCAGCTTGGGGTCGACCTCACCGATGCCGACGGTGATCGCCGAGTCGCCGTGCCACCCGTCGAGGATCGCGCCGCAGTCGATCGAGATGATGTCGCCCTCGCGGAACGGACGCCGGTCGGTGGGGATGCCGTGGACGACCTCGTCGTTCACGGAGGCGCAGATCGTGGCGGGAAAGCCCTGGTAGCCCTTGAACGACGGGATCGCGCCCTCGCCCCGGATGGCCTTCTCGGCGATGGCGTCGAGGTCGAGCGGCGTCATCCCGGGCTCGACCGACTTCCGGAGCAGCTCCAGCGTGCGCGCGACGACCAGGCCGGCCGCACGCATCTTCTCCAGTTGCTCGGCGCTCTTGATTTGAATTCCGTGCCGGTTCTTCTTGAACACCTGACGCACCCCCTCCCGAAATTGTCCCATATAAGCCTGAACGCCACCCCATGTACTGGAGTGGCGTTCCCGGCCGCGGTAATGAATCAGTCGGCGAACCGCCGCAGCGCCGACATCGCCCGCTGAGTGATCTCCTCGACCGGCCCGGTCGCGTCGACCCCCTGCAGGATCCCCTCGTCGGCGTAGAACGCGATCAGCGGCTGCGTCTGCTCCTGGTAGACCTCCAGGCGCCGCCTGATGGTCTCCTCACGGTCGTCGTCCCGCTGGAAGAGCTCCCCGCCGCAGGCGTCGCAGACGCCCTCCACGGCGGGCGGGTCGAACACGACATGCCACACCTTGCCGCAGGAACGGCACGTACGGCGGCCCGCGAGGCGCCGGACGACCTCGTCGTCCTCGACGACCAGGTTGAGGACCACGTCGAGCGCCGTGCCGAACTCGGCCAGCATCTTCTTGAGGACCTCGGCCTGGGGCACGTTGCGAGGGAAGCCGTCCAGGAGGAAGCCCTCCTGCGCGTCGTCCTCCGACAGCCGGTCGCGGACCATGGCCACGGTCACCTCGTCGGGGACGAGGTCGCCGCGGTCCATGTACTCCTTGGCGAGCTTGCCGAGCTCCGTGCCGCCGGAGACGTTGGCACGGAAGATGTCGCCTGTCGAGATTTTCGGGATCGACAGGTGCGAAGCGATGAACTGGGCCTGCGTCCCCTTACCCGCTCCGGGGGGCCCAACCAGGACGACGCGCACTATCTCAGGAAGCCCTCGTAGTTGCGCTGCTGAAGCTGGCTCTCGATCTGCTTGACCGTGTCCAGACCAACACCAACCATGATCAGAATGCTGGTCCCTCCGAACGGGAAGTTCTGGCTCGCTCCGGCCACCGCCAGCGCGATGATCGGGATGAGCGAGATCACACCCAGATACGGAGCGCCTGCGGCCGTGAGCCTGTTGAGCACGTAGCTCAGGTACTCAGCGGTCGGCCGGCCCGGACGGATGCCCGGGATGAACCCACCGTACTTCTTCATGTTGTCAGCCACTTCAGGGGGGTTGAAAGTGATGGACACGTAGAAGTACGTGAAGAAGACGATCAGCAGGAAGAACGTGGCCATGTAGACCGGGTGGTCGCCCCTGATCATGTTCTGGGCCAGCCACTCGATGACCGCGTTGGGCTTCTGGCTGTTGCCGAACAGCGTCACCAGAAGCTGCGGCAGATAGAGCAGCGACGAGGCGAAGATGACCGGGATGATGCCGGCCTGGTTCACCTTGAGCGGGATGTAGGTCGAGGTGCCGCCGTACATGCGACGGCCGACCATCCGCTTGGCGTACTGGACCGGGATCCGGCGCTGCGCCTGCTCGATGAACACGACGACGCCGATCATCACGATGCCGACGATCATCACGATGACGAACTTGAACGGGCTCTGCCGGAAGATGTTCACGAGCTCCGACGGGAACACCGCGATGACCTGAGTGAAGATCAGGATCGACATGCCGTTGCCGACGCCGCGGTCGGTCACCAGCTCGCCCAGCCACATGATCACGGCGGTGCCGGCGGTCATCGTGATGACCATGGTGATCAGCGGGAAGACGTCCTGGCTGAGCAGGATCTCCTGGTTGCAGTTCTGGAAGAGCTGCCCGCTGCGGGCCAGAGCGACGAACGCGGTGGACTGCAGCACCGCCAGCCCGATGGTCAGGTAACGGGTGTACTGCGTGATCTTCGCCGTGCCCGCCTGGCCCTCCTTCTTGAGGGCCTCCAGCCGCGGGATCACCACCGTCAACAGCTGCAGGATGATGCTCGCGGTGATGTACGGCATGATGCCGAGCGCGAACACTGAAAGTTTCAACAGGGCGCCGCCGCTGAAGAGCTGCACCATCCCGTAGATGTTGGCAGCGTCTCCCGCCTGGGCCTGCTCCAGACACAGGGCCACGTTCTGGGCGTTGACCCCCGGAGTGGGAAGCACCGAGCCAAGCCGGAACAGCACGATGATGCCCAGTGTGAAGAGCAGCTTCTTGCGCAGGTCAGGCGTCCGGAACGCCCGGGTAATCGCGGTCAGCACGGTCCCTCCTGCGCGCCAGTGACGCGGTAACGGTCGGCGATGGCCCGCAAGGCGTCCATCGACATGTCTTCCTGCCAGAGTGCTTGGTCGAACACGGGGGGACCCCCGTGCCAGGCGAACTCTAACGCACTACGGGCGCGGAGGCTCATAGTGAACCTCCGCGCCTCGCAGCACGTGATGCCTACAGCTCGGAAACCGAGCCGCCGGCCGCGGCGATCTTCTCCTTCGCGCTGGCGGAGAAGGCGTGCGCCTGCACGTTCAGCGCCACGGAGATCTCGCCGGTGCCCAGCACCTTGACGGGCTGGTTCTTGCGGACCGCACCCTTGGCCACCAGGTCGTCGAGCGTGACGTCGCCGCCCTGGGGGAACAGCTCCCCGAGCCTGTCCAGGTTGACGACCTGGTAGGTCGTCTTGAACAGGGCGTTGGAGAAGCCCTTCAGCTTCGGCAGCCGCCGCTGGAGCGGGACCTGGCCACCCTCGAAGCCCGGCATGACAGCCGTACGGGCCCGGGTGCCCTTGGTGCCACGGCCGGCCGTCTTGCCCTTGGAGCCCTCGCCACGGCCCTTGCGGGTCTTGGCCTTGTTGGCGCCGGGGGCCGGACGGAGGTCGTGGATCTTGAGCGGAGCGTTCTCGGTCATGACTAGTCGACCTCCTCAACCTCGACGAGGTGCGACACCTTGGCGACCATGCCCCGGATCTCCGGGCGGTCCTCCTTGACGACGACGTCGCCGATTCGCTTCAGACCCAGCGAACGCAGCGAGTCACGCTGGTTCTGCTGGCCACCGATCTTGGACCGGGTCTGGGTGATCTTCAGACGAGCCATCACTAGCTCACCGCCTTCGCGGCCGCGGCCGCCTCGGCCAGACCCTCGGCACGAGCCTTCAGCATCGCCTTGGGAGCGACGTCCTCGATCGGCAGGCCACGGCGGGCGGCGATCTCCTCGGGCCGGCTGAGGCCCTTCAGAGCCGCCACGGTGGCGTGCACGATGTTGATCGGGTTGTCCGAGCCGAGTGACTTGGACAGCACGTCGTGGATCCCGGCGCACTCCAGGACCGCGCGGACCGGGCCACCCGCGATGACGCCCGTACCGGGCGAGGCCGGACGCAGGAGGACGACGCCGGCGGCGTCCTCGCCCTGCACCGGGTGCGGGATGGTGCCCTGGATGCGCGGAACCTTGAAGAAGTGCTTCTTGGCCTCCTCGACACCCTTGGCGATCGCCGCGGGCACCTCCTTGGCCTTGCCGTAGCCGACCCCGACGAGACCGTTGCCGTCGCCGACGATGACCAGCGCGGTGAAGCTGAAGCGCCGGCCGCCCTGGACGACCTTGGCCACTCGGTTGATCTTTACGACGCGCTCGATGTACGAGACGCCCTTGTCTGCGGCGCCACCGCGGCGGTCCTCACGACGGTCACGCCGCTCGCCACCGCCGCCGGCACCGCGACGCGGAGCTGCAGCCATCAGTGGTTCCTCTTCTCGTTGCTCTTTGGACGGGTCGTCGGTCGCGACCCACGGACCGGAGTCATCAGAACTCCAGCCCGCCTTCACGGGCGCTGTCCGCGAGAGCGGCGATCCGCCCCGCGTAGCGGTTGCCACCGCGGTCGAACACGACAGCGGTGATCCCGGCGGTCTTGGCCCGCTGAGCGAGAAGCTCGCCGACCTTCTTCGCCTTCTCGGTCTTGTCACCCTCGGCGTTGCGCAGCGAGACGTCCATGGTGGACGCGCTCACCAGCGTGTGGCCCTGAGTGTCGTCGACGATCTGCACGAACAGGTGACGGGTCGACCGGTTGACGACCAGGCGCGGACGCTCGGCCGTGCCGAAGACGTTCTTGCGGACACGGCGGTGCCGGCGAGCCCGGGAGACCGTGCGGGCGGCCGTGTGCTTGCCGAACGCAGTCTTTCCAGCCATGCCTACTTACCAGCCTTTCCGACCTTGCGGCGGACAACCTCGCCCTGGTAGCGCACGCCCTTGCCCTTGTACGGGTCCGGCTTGCGCAGCTTCCTGATGTTGGCGGCGACCTCGCCGACCCGCTGCTTGTCGATGCCGTCCACGTGGAACAGGGTCGGCCTCTCGACACGGAAGCTGACGCCCTCGGGGGCCTTGACGATCACCGGGTGGCTGAAGCCCAGAGAGAACTCCAGCTCCGTCGGACCCTTGGCCTGGACGCGGTAACCGACGCCGACGATCTCGAGCGTCTTCGTGTAGCCCTGCGTGACACCCGCCACCATGTTGGCGATGAGCGTGCGGGACAGGCCGTGCAGCGCACGAACCTTGTTCTCGTCGTTCGGGCGCGTGACGGTGATGGTGCCGTCCTCGCCGCGCGAGACCTCGATGGGCTCGGCGACCGTGTGAGTGAGCGTGCCCTTGGGCCCCTTGACCTGGACTTCCCGGCCGTCGATCGTGATGTCGACACCCGCCGGTACGGGGATGGGCAGCCGTCCGATTCGCGACATGCTGAGTGCCTCCCCTCGTTACCAGACGTAGGCGAGGACTTCCCCGCCCACTCCACGCTTGCTCGCCTGCCGGTCCGTCATCAGACCGCCGGACGTCGAGATGATCGCGACGCCCAGACCGCCCAGAACGCGGGGCAGGTTGTCCTTCTTTGCATAGACCCGCAGACCGGGCTTCGACACCCGGCGCAGGCCCGCGATGGCGCGCTCGCGGCTGGGGCCGAACTTCAGCTCCATCACGAGGTTCTTGCCAACCTTGGCGTCCTCGACGCTCCAGCCCTGGATGTAGCCCTCCTGCTGGAGGATCTCCGCGATGTGTGCCTTGATCTTGGAGTAAGGCATGCTCACGGTGTCGTGATAGGCCGAGTTCGCGTTACGCAGACGAGTCAACATGTCTGCGATCGGGTCGGTCATCGTCATGGCCGGTGGCCTTCCTCACCGCGGTTTCCCCGATGGGACCTTCGGTGTGGTCGTGGGCGCTGCGACCAGCGCCCGGTTGATATGACTTCTTTACGGCTGGCCCGCGGAGGGCTTACCAGCTCGACTTGGTGATGCCGGGCAGCTCGCCCCGGTGCGCCATCTCGCGGAAGCACACGCGGCACAGCCCGAACTTGCGGTAGACAGCGCGGGGACGCCCGCAGCGGGAGCACCGAGTGTACGCCCGGACCTCGAACTTCTGCTTGCGCGCTGCCTTGACCTTCAGCGACGTCTTCGCCATGATCAGGCCTCCTTGAAGGGGAAACCGAGGAGCTTCAGCAGCGCCCGGCCCTGCTCGTCGTTCTTCGCGGTGGTCACGACCGTGATGTCCATGCCCCGCTGCCGGTCCACCTTGTCCTGGTCCACCTCGTGGAACATGACCTGCTCGGTGAGGCCGAAGGTGTAGTTGCCGTTGCCGTCGAACTGCTTCGGCGACAGACCACGGAAGTCCCGGATACGCGGCAGCGCCAGCGACAGCAGACGGTCGAGGAACTCCCACATGCGGTCGCCGCGCAGCGTCACGTGCGCGCCGATCGGCATGCCCTCACGCAGCTTGAACTGCGCGATGGACTTGCGGGCGCGGGCGACGGCCGGCTTCTGGCCGGTGATCGCGGTCAGGTCGCGAACGGCGCCCTCGATGAGCTTCGAGTCGCGGGCGGCCTCGCCGACACCCATGTTCACCTTGATCTTGGTGATCGTGGGCACCTGCATGATGTTCTCGATGCCGAACTCCTCGCGCAGCTTCGCGATGATCTCCTCGCGGTAGCGCTGCTTGAGGCGCGGAACGATGCGCTCTTCAGTCGTGGCGGTCATCAGCTGTCCTCACCCGTCGCCTCGGCGTCGCCCTTCGCGGCGGCCTTCTTCTCGGGCTTCTTCTCGTCATCCTTGAGCTTCTTCACGTTGCTCACGTGGATGGGAGCCTCCATGGTCTGCACGCCGCCTTCCTTGGCGCCGCGCGGTCCCTGGTTGGTGACCTTGGAGTGCTTCTTGATCATGTTGACGCCCTCGACCACCACGCGCTCCTCGCGCGGGTAGGCGGCGATGATCCGGCCCTTGGCGCCCTTGTCCTTGCCGGCGATGACCTGGACGAGGTCGCCCTTCTTCACGTGCAGCTTCGGCATCACAGCACCTCCGGCGCGAGCGAGATGATGCGCATGAACTTCTTGTCGCGCAGTTCACGGCCGACGGGGCCGAAGATGCGGGTGCCCCGAGGGTCGCCGCTGTCCCTGATGATGACCGCGGCGTTCTCGTCGAAGCGGATGTAGGAGCCGTCGGGGCGGCGGCGCTCCTTCACGGTGCGCACCACGACAGCCTTGACAACGTCGCCTTTCTTAACGCCCCCGCCGGGAATAGCGTCCTTCACCGTGCCAACGATGACGTCGCCGATTCCCGCGTAGCGCCGACCCGAGCCGCCGAGAACGCGGATGCACAGAATCTCCTTGGCACCCGTGTTGTCGGCGACCTTGAGCCGCGACTCCTGCTGGATCACGTCTACTCCTGTTTGTCGTGCCGGTTCTCACCCTCGCGGTGAGCCTGGCCGAACCTGATGTGGTCTTTTTCCCTCGGCGACAGCCGTACGACCGCCGCCGCGGGCGGACGGGACCGATGCCCGGCCCCGCCCCTTGGACGCCATCATGGGGGGCGGTCTCCCACCCCCCACGAGGCGCGTCTGTGGTGTGTTACTTGGCCTTCTCGAGGATCTCGACGACCCGCCACCGCTTGGTGGCCGAGAGCGGCCGGGTCTCCATCAGGAGGACGCGGTCGCCGACGCCGCAGGCGTTCTGCTCGTCGTGGGCCTTGTACTTCGTCGTACGGCGGATGACCTTGCCGTACAGCGGGTGCTTGACGCGGTCCTCGACGGCGACGACGACGGTCTTGTCCATCTTGTCGCTGACGACCAGGCCCTCGCGGGTCTTGCGGTAGTTCCGCGCCGTCTCCGCGGTCGTCTCAGTGGTAGGGGTCTCGGTTGCTTCAGACATCGCTCGGCTCCTTCTCGACCGTGACGATTCCGAGCTCGCGCTCGCGCATCACGGTGTAGATGCGGGCGATCTCGCGGCGGACGGCGCGCAGCCGCCCGTGGCTCTCCAGCTGACCCGTCGCCGCCTGGAAGCGGAGGTTGAACAGCTCCTCCTTGGCTTCCTTCAGCTTCTGGACCAGCACCTCCTGGTCCTCGACACGCAGCTCCGCGGCGGTCAGACCCTTAGCCATCACGCCTCACCCACTTCACGCTTGACGAAACGGCACTTCATGGGGAGCTTGTGCATCGCGCGCCGCATGGCCTCGCGGGCCACGGGCTCGGCGACACCGGACAGCTCGAACATGACACGGCCGGGCTTGACATTGGCGATCCACCACTCCGGAGAACCCTTACCGGAACCCATGCGGGTCTCGGCCGGCTTCTTCGTCAGGGGACGGTCCGGGAAGATGTTGATCCACACCTTGCCGCCACGGCGGATGTGCCGGGTCATGGCGATACGCGCGGCCTCGATCTGGCGGTTGGTCACGTAGGAGTGCTCAAGCGCCTGAATGCCGAACTCGCCGAAGACGACCCGGGTGCCGCCCTTGGCGGCTCCGCTGCGGTCGGGCCGGTGCTGCTTGCGGTGCTTGACCCTGCGCGGGATCAGCATGGTCAGCTCCCTTCAGCACCCGGCTGCTCCGCCGGGCCGGTCTCGGGGGCGGCCTGCGCGACCGCCTCAGTCCTGGGTGCACGGTCGCCGCGGCCTGCGCCGCCACGACGGGGACGGTCGCCGCCACGACGCGGACGGTCGCCCGCGCCACCGCGACGGTCGTCGCGCTCACGACGCTGGCTCGCACGGGCGCCGGCCGCGGCCGCCTCCCGCTCGGAGCGGCTGGTCGGGGCCTCGCCCTTGTAGATCCACACCTTCACGCCGATGCGGCCGAAGGTGGTGCGGGCCTCGTAGAAGCCGAAGTCGACGTCCGCACGGAGCGTGTGCAGGGGCACGCGGCCCTCGCGGTAGAACTCCGAGCGCGACATCTCGGCGCCGCCCAGACGGCCGGAGCACTGGACACGGATGCCCTTGGCCCCGCTCTTCATGGCGGACTGCATGGCCTTGCGCATGGCCCGGCGGAACGAGACGCGGCTGGAGAGCTGCTCGGCCACGCCCTGCGCGACGAGCTGCGCGTCGATCTCGGGGTTCTTCACCTCGAGGATGTTCAGCTGGACCTGCTTCTTGGTCAGCTTCTCCAGGTCGCCGCGGATGCGGTCGGCCTCCGCGCCGCGACGGCCGATGACGATGCCCGGCCGGGCGGTGTGGATGTCGACCTGGACGCGGTCGGTCGTGCGCTCGATCTCGACCTTGGAGATGCCGGCCCGCTCCATGCCCTTCTGCAGCATGCGACGGATCGCCACGTCCTCGGCGACGTACGACTTGTACAGCTTGTCGGCGTACCACCGGCTCTTGAAGTCGGTCGTGATGCCGAGGCGGAACCCGTGCGGGTTAACCTTCTGGCCCACTAGCGGGTCCTTCCCTTCGGCTCGCGGGACTCCACGATCACAGTGATGTGGCTGGTCCGCTTGTTGATCCGATAGGCACGACCCTGGGCACGCGGGCGGAAGCGCTTGAGCGTCGGGCCCTCGTCGACCCACGCCCGGCTCACGAAGAGCGTGTCCCGGTCGAGCTTGAAGTTGTGCTCAGCGTTCGCGATCGCGCTCGAGAGCACCTTGTAAACGGTCTCGCTCGCCGCCTGGGGAGCGAACTGCAGCACGGCCTGCGCCTCCGAAGCGGGCAGCCCGCGAATGAGGTCCACCACGCGGCGGGCCTTCCGGGGCGTGTGGCGCGCGTACCGCGCCTGTGCCCTGGCTTCCATCGCTTTCTCCTCTAACTGCTGGCTTGAAGGCGCTTACCGCCGGCTGCGGCGGTCTTCCTTGACGTGGCTGCGGAACGTCCGCGTGGGGGCGAACTCACCGAGCTTGTGACCGATCATCGACTCGGTGATGAACACCGGGACGTGCTTGCGGCCGTCGTGCACGGCGATCGTGTGGCCGATCATGTCGGGCACGATCATGGAGCGCCGCGACCACGTCTTGATGACGTTCTTGGTGCCCTTCTCGTTCTGGGCGTCCACCTTCTTCTGAAGGTGATCGTCCACGAAGGGACCCTTCTTAAGACTACGTGGCATTTCGGCTGCTCCTACCGCTTCTTCCTCTTGCTCCGACGACGGATGATCAGCCGGTCGCTGGGCTTGTTCGGCTGGCGGGTGCGACCCTCCGGCTTGCCCTTCGGGTTGACCGGGTGACGACCACCGGAGGTCTTGCCCTCACCACCGCCGTGCGGGTGGTCGACCGGGTTCATGGCAACACCGCGGACCGTGGGGCGCTTGCCCTTCCAGCGGTTGCGGCCGGCCTTACCGATGCTGATGTTGGCCTGCTCGGCGTTGCCCACCTGGCCCACGGAGGCCCGGCAGCGCACGTCGACCTGACGCATTTCTCCGGACGGCATGCGCAGCGTGGCGTACATGCCCTCCTTGGCGAGCAGCTGGATCTGCGCGCCGGCGCTACGGCCGAGCTTGGCGCCGCCACCGGGACGCAGCTCCACCGCGTGGATGAAGGTACCGGTCGGAATGTTGCGCAGCGGCAGGCAGTTGCCCGGCTTGATGTCGGCCGCGGGGCCGTTCTCGACCTGGTCCCCCTGCTTGAGGCCGACCGGGGCGAGGATGTAACGCTTCTCGCCGTCGGCGTAGTGCAGCAGCGCGATGCGGGACGTGCGGTTGGGGTCGTACTCGATGTGAGCGACCTTGGCCGGGATCCCGTCCTTGTCGTGGCGGCGGAAGTCGATGATCCGGTAGGCGCGCTTGTGCCCGCCTCCCTGGTGCCGGGCGGTCACCCGGCCGTGGACGTTACGGCCGCCCTTGCTGTGCAGGGGGGCAAGCAGCGACTTCTCCGGAGTGCTGCGCGTGATCTCGGCGAAGTCCGAGACGCTCGCGCCGCGACGACCCGGAGTCGTCGGCTTGTACTTACGGATGCCCATCTCTTTCGTTCATCCTTCGTCGGTTCGTACCGGTCGGGGTCCGCCTCACGGCGGTCCCCCCGGTGCTTACTCAATGGGGCGAGTCCCTCGCTCGGAGGCGAGGGGCCCCTCTCCCCGCTGCGGCAGGTGCTAGCCGATCTGACCGAAGATGTCGATACGGTCGCCCTCGGCCAGGCTCACGATCGCGCGCTTGGTGTCCGGGCGCTGGCCGTAGCCGTGCCGGGTCCGCTTGCGCTTGCCCTGGCGGTTGATCGTGTTCACGCCGGTCACCTTGACGCCGAAGATCTGCTCGACGGCGATCTTCACCTGCGTCTTGTTGGCACCCTTGCGCACCAGGAACGTGTACTTGTTGTGCTCATCGATCAGGCCGTAGCTCTTCTCAGAGACGATCGGCTTGAGGATGATGTCGCGCGGGTCGGCGATCTTCTGCATCAGGCCTCTTCCTTCCCGCTCTTCGCCAGCCGGGCCACGACCTGGTCGTAGGCCTCACGGGTGAAGACCACGTCGTCGTGGCACAGCACGTCGTAGGTGTTCAGCTGTCCCGCGTCCAGCAGGTGGACCTCGGGCGCGTTACGCAGGCTGAGCCAGGTGATCTCGTCGTTCTCGTCGACGACGACGAGCACGCTGCGGGCCTGCGTGATCTTGCGCAGGGCCTCCAGGGCGGCCTTGGTCTTGGGCGTCTCACCCGTGACCAGGCTGTCCACCACGTGGACGCGGCCGCCGCCGGCGCGGTCGGACAGCGCGCCCTTCAGGGCCGCCGCCTTCATCTTCTTCGGCGTCCGCTGCTCGTACGAGCGCGGCTGCGGGCCGTGGACGGTGCCACCGCCGGCGAACTGCGGAGCGCGGGTCGAGCCCTGACGGGCGCGGCCGGTGCCCTTCTGCCGGTACGGCTTCTTGCCGCCACCGGAGACGTCACCGCGGGTCTTGGTCGCGTGGGTGCCCTGCCGGCGAGCGGCGAGCTGGGCGACGACCACCTGGTGGATCAGCGGGACGTTGACCTTGGCCCCGAAGACCTCCTCGGGGAGGTCGACGGTCCCCGTCTTGGCGCCGCTGGCGTCGAGGACGTCAATGGTCGTGGTCACTTCGCAGCAACCCCCTTCTTGGCAGCGGTGCGGAGGAGGACCAGGCTGCCGTTGGCGCCGGGGATCGCACCCTTGATCAGGATGAGGCCCTTCTCGGCGTCCACGGCGTGCACCTTGAGGCTCTGGACCGTCGTGCGGACGTTGCCCATCCGGCCGGCCATGCGCAGGCCCTTGAAGACGCGGCCCGGGGTGGCGCAGCCACCGATGGAACCCGGGGAGCGGTGCTTGCGCTGGGTACCGTGCGAAGCGCCCAGACCACGGAAGTTGTGGCGCTTCATGACACCGGCGTAGCCCTTGCCCTTGCTCTTGCCCGTGACGTCGACGTACTGCCCGGCCTCGAAGGTGTCGGCGAGGACTTCCTGGCCGACCGTGTACTCGGAGGCGTCGTCGGTGCGAACCTCGGCGAAGTAGCGGCGCGGGGTGATGTCGTGCTTGCGCAGGTAGTCGCCCAGGGGCTTGTTCACCTTGCGCGGGTCGATCTGCCCGTAGCCGAGCTGGACGGCGGAGTAGCCGTCCTTCTCCGGAGTGCGGACCCGGGTCACCACGCACGGACCGGCCTCGACGACGGTGACCGGGATCACCCGGTTCGCCTCATCGAAGACCTGGGTCATGCCGAGCTTCTTGCCCAGGACGCCCTTGATCTGCTTAGCCATGTCAGTGCGTTCCTTAGAGCTTGATCGAGATGTCCACGCCGGCGGGAAGGTCGAGACGCATGAGCGAGTCGACCGTCTTCGGCGTCGGGTCGATGATGTCAATCAGCCGCTTGTGCGTACGCATCTCAAAGTGCTCGCGGCTGTCCTTGTACTTGTGCGGCGACCGGATGACGCAGTACACGTTCTTCTCGGTCGGCAGCGGCACCGGGCCAGCGACCTTGGCGCCGGTCCGCGTCACCGTCTCGACGATCTTCTTGGCCGAGCTGTCGATGACCTCGTGGTCATACGCCTTAAGCCGGATGCGGATCTTCTGTCCCGCCATAATGGCCTCGGTGTCCTTCGCTGTCGTCCTATAAAGCTTCGCGCGGCCTGTTGCCGCAGGTCGTTTCCACGCGACCGACGTCCCGGAACCCGTCCGGTTCTCCGTGATCTGGCAGTGGCTTCGGCCGGCGCTCGGCCGAAAACACTGCGAGATCACGGTCTCGTCGTCCGTGGGGGGTCGTCTCCGGCCCCTGCGTGGTGCGGCGGTCAGGCCCTCGCGGACCCGACCGCCGCCCAGCGGTGCTACTACTTGATGATCTTCGTGACGCGACCGGCGCCGACGGTGCGGCCACCCTCGCGGATCGCGAACTTCAGGCCCTCTTCCATGGCGACCGGCTGGATGAGCTCGACGCGCATCTCGGTGTTGTCGCCCGGCATGACCATCTCGGTGCCCTCGGGGAGGTTCACCACGCCGGTCACGTCCGTCGTACGGAAGTAGAACTGCGGACGGTAGTTGTTGAAGAACGGCGTGTGGCGGCCGCCCTCGTCCTTGGACAGGATGTAGACCTGCGCCTCGAACTCGGTGTGCGGGGTCGTGGTGCCCGGCTTGATGACACACTGACCACGCTCGACCTCCTCGCGCTTGATACCGCGCAGGAGCAGACCGACGTTGTCACCGGCCTGGCCCTCGTCGAGGAGCTTGCGGAACATCTCGACGCCGGTGACGGTCGTCGTGGTGCTCTTCTCCTTGATGCCGATGATGTCGACGGTCTCGTTGACCTTGATGATGCCGCGCTCGATACGACCGGTGACGACGGTGCCGCGACCGGTGATCGAGAACACGTCCTCGATCGGCATGAGGAACGGCTTGTCGGTGTCACGAACGGGCTCGGGGACGTTCTCGTCCACGGCGTTCATGAGCTCGATGATGGAGTCGCCCCACTTCTCGTCGCCCTCAAGCGCCTTGAGCGCGGAGACGCGCACGACCGGCAGGTCGTCGCCCGGGAACTCCTGGGCGGACAGCAGCTCGCGGACCTCGAGCTCGACGAGCTCCAGGATCTCCTCGTCGTCGACCATGTCGGCCTTGTTGAGGGCCACGACGATGTAGGGAACGCCGACCTGGCGGGCCAGGAGGACGTGCTCCTTCGTCTGCGGCATCGGACCGTCGGTCGCCGCGACCACCAGGATCGCGCCGTCCATCTGGGCGGCACCGGTGATCATGTTCTTCACGTAGTCGGCGTGACCGGGGCAGTCCACGTGGGCGTAGTGGCGCTTCTCGGTCTGGTACTCGACGTGCGCGATGGAGATGGTGATTCCGCGAGCCTTCTCCTCGGGCGCCTTGTCGATCTTGTCGAACGGGGTCGCCTCGTTGAGCTGCGGGAAACGGTCGTGAAGCACCTTGGTGATCGCCGCGGTCAGAGTGGTCTTGCCGTGGTCGATGTGCCCAATGGTGCCGATGTTCACGTGCGGCTTGTTCCGCTCGAACTTGGCCTTGGCCACTGGTCTGTCTCCTTAGAGATTCTGACTTGACTTTCGTCTTCTACCTCAGGCTCGGCACGGCGGGGCGCCCCTGGAGGCGCTCCGCCGTACCGCGAGCGGAACTATTCGCCCCGAGCCTTCGCGACGATCTCCTTGGCGATGCCCGGGGGCACCTCCGCGTAGGAGTCGAACTGCATGCTGTAGCTCGCCCGCCCCTGAGTGCGGCTGCGAAGGTCGCCCACGTAGCCGAACATCTCGGAGAGCGGAACGAGCGCCCTGATCACACGGGCGCCGGACCGTTCGTCCATTGCCTGGATCTGTCCGCGACGACCGTTGAGGTCGCCGATGACGTCTCCCATGTAGTCCTCGGGCGTGGTGACCTCGACGGCCATCATCGGCTCGAGGAGTACGGCGTCTGCCTTGCGCGCGGCCTCCTTGAAGGCCATCGAGCCGGCAATCTTGAAGGCCATTTCCGACGAGTCGACCTCGTGGAAGGCACCGTCCTGAAGCGTGACCTTGACGCCGACCATCGGGTAGCCGGCGAGCACGCCGAACTCGGCCGCCTCCTGCGCGCCCGCGTCCACCGACGGGATGTACTCCCGCGGGATGCGGCCACCGGTGACCTTGTTCTCGAACTCGTAACCGTCGTTGCCCTCGCCCAGCGGCTCCAGGTCGATGATCACGCGCGCGAACTGGCCGGAACCACCGGTCTGCTTCTTGTGCGTGTACTCGACCTTCTCCACCTTGCGGCGGATGGTCTCGCGGTAGGCGACCTGCGGGCGGCCGACGTTCGCCTCGACCTTGAACTCGCGGCGCATCCGGTCGACGAGGATCTCCAGGTGGAGCTCGCCCATACCCCAGATGACGGTCTGGCCGGTCTCCTCGTCACGGCGGACCTGGAAGGACGGGTCCTCCTCCGCCAGCCGCTGGATCGCGGTCGACAGCTTCTCCTGGTCGCCCTTGGTCTTGGGCTCGATGGCCACGTTGATGACCGGCGCCGGGAACGTCATCGACTCGAGGACGACCTGCTTGACCGGGTCGGAGAGGGTGTCACCAGTGGTGGTGTCCTTCAGACCCATGACAGCGACGATCTGACCAGCGGTCGCGGTGGGGCGCTCCTCGCGCTTGTTCGCGTGCATCTGGTAGATCTTGCCGATCCGCTCCTTCTTGCCCTTGACCGAGTTCACCACGGTGGTGCCGGCCTCGAGCGTCCCGGAGTAGACGCGGATGTAGGTGAGCTTGCCCAGGTGCGGGTCGCTCATGATCTTGAACGCCAGCGCCGCGAACGGCTCGTTCGGGTCCGCGTGGCGCTCGATGATCTCCTCCTCGTTGCCCACCGCGTGGCCCTTGAAGGCCGGGATGTCGGTGGGAGCCGGGAGGTAGGCGACGATCGCGTCGAGCAGGGGCTGCACGCCCTTGTTCTTGAACGCGGTGCCGCACAGGACCGGGTTGATCGCGCCGCTGATGGTCGCCCGGCGGATCGCCGCGACAAGCTGCTCCTCGGACGGCTCGACGCCCTCCAGGAAGAGCTCCATGAGCTCGTCGTCGTTCTCGGCGACGGTCTCGACGAGCTTGTCGCGCCACTCACGGGCCGCGTCGGCGTGGTCGGCCGGGATGTCGACGGTGTCGTACATCTCGCCCTTGGCCGCCTCGGCGCTCCAGAGCAGGCCCTTCATCTTCACCAGGTCGATGACGCCCTTGAAGTCGGCCTCGACGCCCCAGGGAAGCTGGATGACCGCCGGCGTGGAACCCAGCCGGTTGATCATCATGTCGACACAGCGGTGGAACTCCGCGCCGACCCGGTCCATCTTGTTCACGAAGCAGATGCGGGGCACGCCGTACCGGTCGGCCTGGCGCCAGACCGTCTCCGACTGCGGCTCCACGCCGGCGACGCCATCGAACACCGCGACCGCGCCGTCCAGAACACGCAGCGACCGCTCGACCTCGATGGTGAAGTCCACGTGTCCGGGCGTGTCGATGATGTTGATCGTGTGATCAAGCCAGCTGCAGGTGGTCGCGGCGGAGGTGATGGTGATGCCGCGCTCCTGCTCCTGCTCCATCCAGTCCATGGTGGCAGCGCCCTCATGAACCTCACCGATCTTGTAGTTGATGCCGGTGTAGAACAGGATGCGCTCAGTCGTCGTGGTCTTGCCCGCGTCGATATGGGCCATGATCCCGATGTTGCGGACCCTGGCCAGGTCAAGAGCGGTCGTGGTGGCCACTTCTTCGCGTCCTTAACTCGTCGTCGGTGCTCACTACCAGCGGTAGTGGGCGAAGGCCTTGTTGGACTCGGCCATCTTGTGCGTGTCCTCGCGCCGCTTGACGCTGGCGCCGAGGCCGTTGCTCGCGTCGAGCAGCTCGTTCATGAGCCGCTCGGTCATGGTCTTCTCGCGGCGCGCGCGGGAGTACTGGACGATCCACCGCAGCGCCAGCGTGGTGCTGCGCGAGGCCTTGACCTCGACCGGCACCTGGTAGGTGGCGCCACCGACGCGGCGGCTCTTCACCTCGAGCGTCGGGCGGACGTTGTCGAGAGCGCGCTTCAGGGTGACGACCGGGTCGTTGCCGGTCTTCTCCCTGCAGCCCTCGAGGGCGCCGTAGACGATCGACTGCGCGAGGGAGCGCTTGCCGTCCAGGAGAACCTTGTTGATCAGAGCGGTGACCAGCGGCGAGTTGTGCACCGGGTCAGCGACCAGCTGGCGGCGGCCAGGGGAACCCTTGCGCGGCATGTCAGCTCTTCTCCTTCTTCGCGCCGTAGCGGCTGCGGGCCTGCTTGCGGTTGCGGACGGCCTGAGTGTCCAGCGAACCACGGATGATCTTGTAGCGAACACCCGGCAGGTCCTTCACACGACCACCACGCACGAGCACCATCGAGTGCTCCTGGAGGTTGTGGCCCACCCCGGGGATGTAAGCCGTGACCTCGATGCCGTTGGTGAGCCGAACACGGGCCACCTTGCGCAGCGCCGAGTTGGGCTTCTTGGGGGTCGTCGTGTAAACGCGGGTGCAAACGCCGCGCCGCTGCGGGCTCCCCTTGAGGGCAGGAGTCTTGGTCTTGCTGACCTTGTCCTGCCGGCCCTTACGGACCAACTGCTGAATGGTGGGCACCGCGTCTCCGTTTCGTGCCTAGCCGGTGATACGTAGGACCCGGTCGAGGTGGCGAGGCCGCCTCTCACAGGCTTGCAGGTACTGCCGGTGTCATGACCTGCTGGTTTTCCATCCCCTTCGACCCCCGCGGTCGGGCGTGTCGCGCTCTTGTCGCAGCACACCCGAGCAGATCCGGTCGATCTGGAGGAGTCACACGGCGCCCCCCGCACGCCCCTCTCTTCGAGAAGCGGCATTTGAGCGCACGCATGCGAGCCCACAGACGGGCACGAGGGTAAAGCCTACCCTCCCCCGTACAACACGTCAAAACAGAGGAGGACGCCCCGGAGGGACGTGCCCCGCTGTCTTGACGTGCCGCTGCGCCGACGGCCCAAGCCGGACCGTCGAAGGACTCGGCCCCCCATCATACCGCCCTCACGAGGGGCTTCTCACGGTTTCCACGCCGTCCCCGCCCGGCGTCGCGCGCGTACGCGGAGCGCGGACAACGGAAAAGCGGCCCGGGGGATGCCCCGGACCGCTTTTCCGTATGTAGCCCGCCGCGGCGATCTCTCACCGCGGCGACCTGTCAACGGCCGTACTGGCCGAAGTCGTACTCCTCCAGCGGGACGGCCTCGCCGCTGCCGGAGCCGAAGGTGTAGTCCGCGGCAGAGCCGTCGTAGCCGCCGACCGTGTACATCGCGGCCTTGGCCTCCTCGGTCGGCTCCACCCGGATGTTGCGGTACTGGGGCATGCCCGTACCGGCCGGGATGAGCTTACCGATGATGACGTTCTCCTTGAGGCCGAGCAGCGAGTCGGACTTGGCGTGGATCGCCGCGTCGGTGAGGACTCGCGTCGTCTCCTGGAAGGACGCCGCCGACAGCCACGACTCGGTCGCCAGCGAGGCCTTGGTGATACCCATCAGGACCGGACGGCCGGAGGCCGGCTGGCCGCCCTCCGCCACGGTCTGACGGTTGATGGCCTCGAAGCGCGGCCGCTCGACCAGCTCACCGGGCAGCAGCTCGGTGTCGCCGGACTCCAGCACGTTCACGCGCTTGAGCATCTGCCGGACGATGACCTCGATGTGCTTGTCGTGGATCGACACACCCTGCGAGCGGTAGACCTGCTGCACCTCGTCCACGAGGTGGAGCTGGACGGCGCGCGGGCCGAGGATGCGCAGCACCTCGTTGGGGTTGCGCGCACCGGCGACCAGGAGCTGGCCGACGTCCACGTGCTGCCCCTCCGAGACCAGCAGCCGCGACCGCATCGACACCGGGTAGGCGACCTCGTCGGAGCCGTCGTCCGGAGTGATGACGATCTTGCGGGTCTTGTCGGTCTCGTCGATCCGCACCCGGCCGGCGACCTCGCTGATCGGGGCCACACCCTTGGGGATGCGGGCCTCGAACAGCTCCTGGACACGCGGCAGACCGGGGGTGATGCCCGCGCCCGCCACACCACCGGTGTGGAAGGTACGCATGGTCAGCTGGGTGCCGGGCTCACCGATCGACTGGGCCGCGATGATGCCGACGGCCTCGCCGACGTCCACGAGCTTGCCGGTGGCCAGCGAACGGCCGTAGCAGGTCGCGCAGACACCGATCTTGGCCTCGCAGACGAGCGTGCTGCGGGTCCTGACCGTCTCGATGCCGGCGTTCACCAGCGCCGTCACGACGTCGTCGTTGATGTCGACGCCCGCCGACGCGATGAGCTTGCCGTCCACCTCGACGTCCTCGGCCAGGATGCGGCCGTGCACGTTGCTCTCGGCGTTCTCGGCCTTGACCAGGTTGCCCTGGGAGTCGCGCTCGCCGACGTGCAGCGGGACGGCCCGGTCGGTGCCGCAGTCGATCTCGCGCACGATGACGTCCTGCGCGACGTCGACCAGACGACGGGTCAGGTAACCGGAGTCGGCGGTCCGCAGAGCGGTGTCCGCCAGACCCTTCCGCTGACCGTGGGTGGAGATGAAGTACTCCAGCACCGACAGGCCCTCGCGGAAGGAGGACTTGATCGGGCGCGGGATCGTCTCACCCTTGGTGTTGGACACCAGGCCGCGGATGCCGGCGATCTGCCGGACCTGCATGCGGTTACCACGGGCGCCGGAGTTGACCATCATCCAGACCGGGTTGGTCGCCGGGAACGCGTTGACCATGTCGGTCTCGACGTCCGCCGTCGCGTGGGTCCAGATCTCGATGAGCTCCTGACGGCGCTCCTCGTCGGTGATCAGACCGCGGTCGTACTCCCGCTGGACCTTGTCGGCCCGGCGCTCGTACGACTCCATGATCTCGGCCTTGTTCGGCGGCGCCACGACGTCCTCGATGGAGATCGTGACACCGGCGCGGGTCGCCCAGTAGAAGCCGGCGTCCTTCAGCGAGTCGAGCGCGTTGGCCACCTCCACCTTCGGGTACCGCTCGGCCAGCTCGTTGACGATCGCCGAGAGCTGCTTCTTGCCGACCTGGTAGTTCACGAAGGGGTAGTTGTCCGGCAGCGTCTGGTTGAACAGGCATCGGCCCAGCGTGGTCTCCAGCCGGATCGGGTCGCCGGGCTCCCAGCCCTCGGGGGCCTCCCAGCCGCGCGGCGGCGGGACGTCCTTGAGCCGCACCTGGACCTTGGCCTGGATGTCCAGCTCGTGGCGGTCGAAGGCCATGAGAGCCTCCGACACCGTCGCGAACACCCGGCCCTCGCCGACGCCGCCCTCCTTCTGGGTGGTCAGCCAGTAGAGACCGATGACCATGTCCTGGGTGGGCATCGTCACCGGCTTGCCGTCCGCCGGCTTGAGGATGTTGTTGGTGGACAGCATCAGGATCCGGGCCTCGGCCTGGGCCTCGGCCGACAGCGGCAGGTGCACCGCCATCTGGTCGCCGTCGAAGTCCGCGTTGAACGCGGTGCAGACGAGCGGGTGGATCTGGATGGCCTTGCCCTCGACGAGCTGCGGCTCGAAGGCCTGGATGCCCAGGCGGTGCAGGGTGGGCGCGCGGTTGAGCAGCACCGGGTGCTCGGTGATGACCTCTTCCAGCACGTCCCACACGACCGGCTTGGACCGCTCGACCATCCGCTTGGCGGACTTGATGTTCTGCGCGTGGTTGAGATCGACCAGGCGCTTCATCACGAACGGCTTGAACAGCTCCAGCGCCATCTGCTTGGGCAGGCCGCACTGGTGGAGCTTGAGCTGCGGGCCGACGACGATGACCGAACGGCCGGAGTAGTCGACGCGCTTGCCGAGCAGGTTCTGCCGGAAACGACCCTGCTTACCCTTCAGCATGTCGCTGAGGGACTTCAGCGGACGGTTGCCGGGGCCCGTGACCGGGCGGCCGCGGCGGCCGTTGTCGAACAGGGCGTCGACGGCCTCCTGGAGCATCCGCTTCTCGTTGTTCACGATGATCTCGGGCGCGCCGAGGTCGAGCAGACGCTTGAGGCGGTTGTTCCGGTTGATGACCCGGCGGTACAGGTCGTTCAGGTCCGAGGTGGCGAAGCGGCCACCGTCGAGCTGGACCATCGGCCGCAGGTCCGGCGGGATCACCGGGATGCAGTCGAGGACCATGCCGCTCGGCGAGTTGCGGGTGTTGAGGAACGCCGCGACGACCTTGAGCCGCTTGAGGGCGCGGGCCTTCTTCTGGCCCTTGCCGCTGCGGATGGTCTCGCGCAGGTTCTCCGCCTCGGCCTCCAGGTCGAAGCTGGCGAGCCGCTCCTGGATGGCCTGGGCGCCCATGCCGCCGCGGAAGTAGCGGCCGAACCGGTCGCGCATCTCGCGGTAGAGCAGCTCGTCGCCCTCCAGGTCCTGGACCTTGAGGTTCTTGAAGCGGCTCCAGACCTCCTCCAGCCGGTCCAGCTCACGCTGGGCGCGGTCGCGGAGCTGGCGCATCTCGCGGTCGGCGCCCTCACGCACCTTGCGGCGGGCGTCGCCCTTGGCGCCGCTGGCCTCCAGCTCGGCCAGGTCGGCCTCGAGCTTCTTCTGGCGGGCCTCGATGTCGGCGTCACGGCGCTGCTCGATGTGCTGCCGCTCGACGGAGATCTTCGCCTCCAGCGACGGCAGGTCGCGGTCACGCATCTCGGTGTCGACATGCGTGATCATGTACGCCGCGAAGTAGATGACCTTCTCCAGGTCCTTCGGGGCGAGGTCGAGCAGGTAACCGAGGCGCGACGGGACGCCCTTGAAGTACCAGATGTGGGTGACCGGAGCGGCGAGCTCGATGTGGCCCATCCGCTCGCGGCGCACCTTGGCGCGCGTGACCTCGACGCCACAGCGCTCACAGATGATGCCCTTGAAGCGGACGCGCTTGTACTTGCCGCAGTAGCACTCCCAGTCCCGGGTCGGACCGAAGATCTTCTCGCAGAAGAGCCCGTCCTTCTCCGGCTTGAGGGTCCGGTAGTTGATGGTCTCGGGCTTCTTCACCTCGCCGTGCGACCACTGCCTGATGTCGTCGGCGGTCGCGAGGCCGATGCGCAGCTCGTCGAAGAAGTTGACGTCGAGCACTAGATAATCCCCTTTTGAATCAGACCTCGTCGACGGTCATCGCGCCCTCGTGGGGACGCCGGGACAGGTCGATGCCGAGCTCCTCCGCCGCGCGGAAGACGTCCTCGTCGGTGTCCCTCATCTCG
>NZ_VJVX01000239.1:0-619 GCF_008033685.1 Microbispora sp. CSR-4 | reverse complement strand
CGACTGACGCTGCATGTTCGACCCCATGAGCGCGCGGTTGGCGTCGTCGTGCTCCAGGAACGGGATCATCGCCGTCGCCACCGACACCATCTGGCGCGGGGAAACGTCGATGTAGTCGACCTCGTCGGCGCGGGCGAGCTCGGTCTCGCCACCCTTCGTACGCACCAGGACGCGAGGCTCGGCGAACGATCCGTCGGGATTGAGCGCCGTGTTGGCCTGCGCCTTGACGTACTTGTCCTCCTCGTCGGCGGTCAGGTAGTCGATCTCGTCGGTCACCTTGCCGTCGACGACCCTCCGATAGGGCGTCTCGACGAAACCGAAGGCGTTGACCCGCCCGAAGGACGCAAGCGAGCCGATCAGGCCGATGTTCGGGCCCTCGGGCGACTCGATCGGGCACATGCGGCCGTAGTGCGAGGGGTGCACGTCGCGGACCTCGAAGCCCGCGCGCTCACGCGACAGACCACCCGGGCCCAGCGCGTTCAGGCGCCGCTTCTGGGTGAGGGCGGCGAGCGGGTTGATGTGGTCCATGAACTGCGACAGCTGCGAGGTGCCGAAGAACTCCTTGATCGACGCCACGACCGGGCGGATGTTGATCAGGGTCTGCGGCGTGATCGCCTCG
>NZ_VJVX01000238.1:0-619 GCF_008033685.1 Microbispora sp. CSR-4 | reverse complement strand
CGTCGGCGCTCTCCGCACCGGCATCTGTCCCGGCCTCGCCAGGAGCACGGTCGCCCGTGTCGTCCCGGCCTTCCTCGAAGCCCCCGGCATCCCGCGCGTTTTCGGCGTGGTCGGTGGTGTCGTCGGCTTGGCTCGGCTCGTCAGTGCTTGCGGCGGTGTCGGGGGCGTAGTCGCTGGGGGTGCTGTCGTCGAGGTCTGCGAAGTGGTCGCTGACGTCGTCGGCGGCGGCCGGGGCAGCGGGGTCTTGGGTGGCCGGGTCGGTGTCTTGGGTGGCCGGGGCAGCGGGGTCTTGGGTGGCCGGGTCGCTGGTGTCGTCGGCGGGGTGTGGGTTGTCGTCGGTGGGGTCGGTGGTTTCGGGGTCGGTGGGGAGGGATTCGGCGCTGACCACGACGAGGAGCTCGGCGGCGATCTTCTGCTCCAGCAGGGCGATCAGCGCGTCCGCCTGACGTACCGTCAACGGGCGGTCATCCCCCTGAGCCCTCAGCTTGGCGTACGCCTGCAACAACGCCATCAACCGGGCGCCGGCCTCACGCGGCAGGTAGAACTCCCCTTCCACGCCGCCGCCCTTGCCCGGGCGGACCCGCAGGAACCGCCGCCCGTAATCGGCCCGCTCATCCCG
>NZ_VJVX01000237.1:0-619 GCF_008033685.1 Microbispora sp. CSR-4 | reverse complement strand
CGACTGACGCTGCATGTTCGACCCCATGAGCGCGCGGTTGGCGTCGTCGTGCTCCAGGAACGGGATCATCGCCGTCGCCACCGACACCATCTGGCGCGGCGACACGTCCATGTAGTCGACCTCGGACGGGTGGACGGCCTCGAACTCGCCGCCCTTGCGGCGGGCGAGCACGCGGGTCTCGGCGAAGGTGCCGTCGGCGTTCAGGGCCGTGTTGGCCTGCGCCACGACGTGCCGGTCCTCCTCGTCCGCGGTGAGGTAGTCGATCTCGTCGGTGACCCGGCCGTCGACGACGCGGCGGTAGGGGGTCTCGACGAAGCCGAACGAGTTGACCCGCCCGAAGGAGGACAGCGAGCCGATCAGGCCGATGTTCGGGCCTTCCGGCGTCTCGATCGGGCACATGCGGCCGTAGTGCGAGGGGTGCACGTCGCGGACCTCGAAGCCCGCGCGCTCACGCGACAGACCACCCGGGCCCAGGGCGGACAGACGCCGCTTGTGCGTCAGGCCGGCCAGCGGGTTGGTCTGGTCCATGAACTGCGACAGCTGCGAGGTGCCGAAGAACTCCTTGATCGACGCCACGACCGGGCGGATGTTGATCAGGGTCTGCGGCGTGATCGCCTCG
>NZ_VJVX01000236.1:0-619 GCF_008033685.1 Microbispora sp. CSR-4 | reverse complement strand
GCCGGCCTCACGCGGCAGGTAGAACTCCCCTTCCACGCCGCCGCCCTTGCCCGGGCGGACCCGCAGGAACCGCCGCCCGTAATCGGCCCGCTCATCCCGTTCTTCCCCATCGGGGTCCAGCACCGCCCGCAGATGGCGGCCGGCCTTGGCGACCTCCGCCGCCCCCGCCTTGCCGGCCAGGTCCACCAAGATCGGCTCCGCCAGGCCGGCCTGCTCATCCGATAGTCCGGCCACAGCGGCGCAGATGGCTTCCACCACCCCCGCCGCCAGCTCACCCGTGGCGAACTTCTCCCGCACGACGGGGAGGCGGGGCAGTTCCGCGCCGAGGGGGAGCAGGCGGCCCGCACCGCCCACCGTCATCCCCCCACTGGTGCGCAACCAGCAGCGGGTGGAGGCATGGCCGTGCTGCCTGGCCTGACCTGCTCGGTGGACCCGGCCGACGCGGTCGGCCAGCGCGCTGGTGATCCGATCCCGGGCGAACAGCAGCTCCTCCGCCTCGGCCAGGCACACATCCACGTCATCGGGAAGCGGCGTCAGCGCCAGCTCTTGGGCCACCTCACGAACCGACCCCACCACCACCCACGACGACCGCACACGACCCCGACCGCGGCCACCCACA
>NZ_VJVX01000235.1:0-625 GCF_008033685.1 Microbispora sp. CSR-4 | reverse complement strand
CAGGTGAGCCTAGCTGGCGGGCCGTTGGCCATACGCCGTGTGTTGAGCCGAGTCTGTTGAAGGAAGTCCCGGTCCGGGCGGTCGGGAAACCGTTGTTTGCCTTCGTCTGTGCTCCTGGGGGTTCACCGCCGTGTCCGCGCCGCACTCGCCGTCCGCTGCCGCCGGGCAGTGCCCGGCACCGCCGGTGCCCTCGACACGTGCAGCACGCCCGGCAGACCCGACACGTCCGGTGGATCCGGCACCTTCAGCCTGCCCGTCGCGCCCGGCGGACCCGGCACCTTCAGCACGCCCGACGGGCCCAGTCGGCCCGACACGTCCGGTGCGTGCGGTGGGCGGTGTGTCCTCCCAGGCCGGGGGCGGTGGTGGGGTGCCGGTGGCGATTCCTGATGGGCTGGCGGTGGTCCCGCCGGGGGCCGAGCTCGCGGGGGTGCTGGCGGGTATCGATGTGGAGCGGGTGTCGGGGTTCGACACCGTGGAGGTGCTCAAGGCGGCCTACCGGCAGTCCTGTCATGACCGGGCGTGGTTCTTGCGGGTGCTGCTGGAGGTCGGGCTGCGTGAGGCGTGGTCCGGCGACAGCGTGGTCCGCCTGCAAACACCGGAGGAGTTCGCCCCGGACGAGGCGCGG
>NZ_VJVX01000234.1:0-625 GCF_008033685.1 Microbispora sp. CSR-4 | reverse complement strand
CCGGGCACCGGCCTCACGCGGCAGGTAGAACTCCCCTTCCACGCCGCCGCCCTTGCCCGGGCGGACCCGCAGGAACCGCCGCCCGTAATCGGCCCGCTCGTCGCGTTCTTCCCCATCGGGGTCGAGCACCGCGCGTAGGTGGCGGCCGGCCTTGGCGACCTCCGCCGCCCCCGCTTTGCCGGCCAGGTCCACCAGGATCGGCTCCGCCAGGCCGGCTTGCTCGTCGGTCAGTCCGGCGACAGCGGCGCAGATGGCCTCCACCACCCCGGCCGCCAGCTCACCTGTGGCGAACTTCTCCCGCACCTTGGGGAGGCGGGGCAGTTCCGCGCCGAGGGTGAGCAGGCGGCCCGCACCACCCACCGTCATCCCCCCACTGGTGCGCAGCCAGCAGCGGGTGGAGGCATGGCCGTGCTGTTTGGCCTGACCTGCTCGGTGGACCCGGCCGACGCGGTCGGCCAGGGCGCTGGTGATCCGATCCCGGGCGAACAGCAACTCCTCCGCCTCGGCCAGGCACATGTCCACATCGTCGGGAAGCGGCGTCAGCGCCAGCTCTTGGGCCACCTCACGAACCGACCCCACCACCACCCACGACGACCGCACACGACCCCGACCGCGGCCACCCACA
>NZ_VJVX01000233.1:0-635 GCF_008033685.1 Microbispora sp. CSR-4 | reverse complement strand
GTTTTCCTCATGATGTGGCGAAGCTCCTGGTAGACGGGTTGATCACCACAACCATCACCGTCATCGCCAGGAGCTTCGGGTGCTGTTCTATCGTGCTGCCGTCGATTTGTCGCGTTCAACGCTGAACTACGTGGCCGGACTGATCCGCAGGCGGCGCAAGGCCATCGGATCGACGTGGCGGCGGCTCAACCCCGGGCAGCAGGCGCTCCTGGTGCTGGTCTATCTGCGCAAGGGCGAGACATTCGCCGAGGTCGGAGCGGGTTTCGGAGTGTCGGCGGCCACCGCGTGGCGGTATGTGGAGGAAACCGTCGCCCTGCTGTCGGCTCGATCACCGAAACTGGCGACGGCGCTGCGGAAGGCCACGAAGGACGGCCTGCACTACCTGGTCTTGGACGGCACGCTCATCCGCACCGACCGAGTGAAGGCCGACCGGCCCTACTACTCGGGCAAGCATCGCGTGCATGGGATGAACGTGCAGGTCATCGCGGGACCGGACGGGACCATCGTGTGGACCTCCGGTGCGCTGCCAGGCAAGACCCACGACCTGACCGCCGCCCGGATCTGGGGCATCCTGCGCGCGCTCGACCAAGCCGGGATCATCACCCTGGCCGACAAGGCCTATCAGGGCGCCGGGG
>NZ_VJVX01000232.1:0-638 GCF_008033685.1 Microbispora sp. CSR-4 | reverse complement strand
AACCGAACTCGAAGATGCCCGTGCCGATCTTCTGGTTGTAGGCCAGACCCTGACCACCGACGTTGGACCCGAGGGTGCCGACGTCCTTCAGACCGATCGCGAACTTGAAGCCCACGACCTTGTAGGTGGTGAGGATCTTCGCCGAGAAGGTCCGCTTGAAGAAGTCGAACTCGTTCCGCTTACCCGGCTTGGGGACCCGGTAGTACAGAGTCGTCCCGTCCTGGCTGACGTACGAGTCCTTGTTCCAGAACTTGTACTCGCTCGGCTTGATCGAATCGGTCTTGACGGACGTGAAGGGAGCCCAGGGGCCGTTGCCCGTCAGGTTCGCGCCCTTGTTGTAGTTCTGGAAGTCGGCGACGCTGATCGCCGTCTCCTTGCCGAACCGCGAGAGCTCCTTGACCTCTTCGACCTTCAGCTTCGACGCAACCGTGGTCTTGTCGGCCTGGAGCTTCTTCAGCGCCGCTTCGGCCTGCCACTTGGTGCGGTAGGTCTGCGACTCGTACTTGCCGGCGCTGGTGCCACCCTCGGTGGGCAGAACGCCGTTGTAGACCGTGACGAACGCGTAGTCGCGGTCGCCGTCCTCGTACACGCTGTAGTCGTAGTGCGTGTAAGCGGTCTTACCGACGTAGATGCCCCAG
>NZ_VJVX01000231.1:0-645 GCF_008033685.1 Microbispora sp. CSR-4 | reverse complement strand
TGGGACGCTGCTGAGCGGCGGCCGGGGCACGATCATCGGGTCGATCCTGGGTCTGCTGATCTTCACGGTGATCACCAACCTGTTCATCCTCAACGGTCTGAACACCGCCGACCAGCTCGTCGCCAAGGGCGCGATCATCGTCATCGCCGTGCTCCTGCAGCGACGCGGCCTCAGAGCGCATACCTGACCCAGAACCCCCGCTTTCCCTGCCCGACCAGTCCAGGTCCGCCGCCGTACGGCCGCGGT
This sequence comes from Microbispora sp. CSR-4, assembly GCF_008033685.1. NCBI lineage: Bacteria > Bacillati > Actinomycetota > Actinomycetes > Streptosporangiales > Streptosporangiaceae > Microbispora > Microbispora sp. CSR-4. The sequence continues at coordinate 399 of NZ_VJVX01000231.1, read as the reverse complement.
CCCGGCCCCCTGCACCCTTTTCCTCGCTTTCCTGTTTCCTCGCTTTCCTGCTATTTCACCCCCCACTGCAAGGGAGAACGACATGACACAGAACCCCGGCCGCCGGGGCTTCCTCCTCGGCGGAGCCGTCCTCGGCGCCGGTGCCCTGGTCGCGGCCTGCACGAGCAACGAGCCCGCCGCGCAGGCGAGCGCACCGGCCGCGGCCCCCGCGGCCGGGGGCGCCAACGACGCCCCCGGTGAGAAGGTCGTCATCGGTTTCTCGGCTCCGGCCGCCGACCACGGCTGGATCGCCGCCATCGCCAAGAACGCGACGGACGCGGCCGCGCAGTTCTCCGATGTGGAGTTCAAGGCGGTCGAGCCGACCAACGACATCAACCAGCAGATCTCGGCGGTGGAGTC
>NZ_VJVX01000230.1:0-651 GCF_008033685.1 Microbispora sp. CSR-4 | reverse complement strand
CCCCGCTGCCGACGCCACCGGCGACCGTGCTCCCGGCGAGGCCGGGGCAGGTGCCGATGCCGGGAGCAATGCCGGTACCGACGAAGCTGCGGACGCCGGTGCCGCGAGCGCCGACGACACCGCCGCCCCTGCGCCCGCCGACGCCGACGCCACCAGCGACTACGCCCCCGACGCCACCGGAGGCACCGACGCCCCCCACCAGGCCGACGACGCCGTCTCCGCCGCGATGGCCGACCCCGGTGCTGCGGGCGGCACCGACGCCCCCGACGCCGCGGACGGGCTCGACAGTGCCGAGACTGAAGCTGAGGCCGAGGCAGGTACCGGTGCGGGAAGCGACGCCCGTGAATGCGAACCGCCCGGCACCGCAAGCACCGCCTCTCCCGACGGCGACGGAGATTCCCACACAGCACCTTCGGACACAGCGCCTTCGGAGGCGGTGCAGCCGGATCCTCCTCCCGAGGACGCCTCCGCACGTCACACCCACGCCGGGCATCGGCCTGCGGGGGACTGCCGGCATGGCCAGGGCACGCCGGGAGCGCTGGGAACGGCACTGGGATCGTCGCTGCGTGCGTCGTTGGGGATGGTGCCGCCGGGGTTGTTGCTGGCGACCGGGCAGGTGCTGCCCGTCTCCAGCGTGCACCGCCTCGCCCG
>NZ_VJVX01000023.1:0-115367 GCF_008033685.1 Microbispora sp. CSR-4 | reverse complement strand
GCGCGGCCCGTGGAACGGCCTGGACGACGTCGAGATCGCCACCATGGAATGGGTCGACTGGTACAACAACCGGCGCCTCCACAGCGCCTGCAACGACCTCCCACCAGCCGAATTCGAGACCCACTACCGAACACAAACCGCCACGGCTATCCTCACCCCAGCCAGCTAACCCGGCCTCCACGAAACTCGGCGCGGTTCATTCCTTCGACCATCCTGATCGAGGCTGGTTGGACGATCAACAGGCATATGGGATCGGCCGTACATGCAAAGTTCCTTGATCTCGTCACGGAGGAGTTCGAGCTGGTCGAACTGCTCGCCGCTGACGTACGGCGTATGGCCGAACTTGTCCGGCTTTACAGAGACGCTCGTCTCGACCCTGCGGATGTGTCCGTGGTGGCGATCGCCGAGCGTCTGGGGATCACCCAGATCGCGACGATCGACCGGCGCGACTTCGGTCTGATCCGGCCGCAGCATGTGGCGGCGTTCAAGCTGCTGCCGGAGGTGCTCGCTTAGATTCCGGAGGGGCGACGGGAGTTGGACCTGCGCAAGACGATCGCGTGTCCGACCTGCGCGGGTCAGCCCGGGTCGCGGATAGGCGGCCCTGGGTCTGTGTCGGTGGGGAACTCCTCGCGTCTTGGAGGGCGTACTTTGTGGACGTATCGCTCCATGTAGGCACGGAACTGCCGGAAGTTGAGGCGGGCCTGGGTGAGGCTGAGTCCATAGTTGGGGCTGCCGCGCCGGATGTCGTCGGCATCGTGGTCGTCCTGCCCCTCGTCCTCCCAGAAGCAGAGGGGGCAGATCTGGTACCAGCCGCGCGAGTCGAGAGTCAGATATCCGCAGCAGGGACAGGCGTGAGGGCAGCTTCCTTCCGGAGCGTGCATTGAGCGGTTGGTGGTGATTTCGACGTACTCCTTGAACACCTCGATCCCCCCGCTGGACTTCTTCGGGCGTCGGTTCACGTTGTCCACGAGCGGAGATGGCGCCTCCTGAGATTCTGATGCGAGCTGCAACCCTGGATGGGAGGCCACGTGGTCAAGATTGTTCCGGATATTTTCCGGGAGTGGCCGCCTGGGGCTGCATCTGGGGCGTCCGGCTGCACATAGCCCATGGCCCTGAGCTTGCCGGCCGGCCGGTCGTGAGTCACCGTGATTGCCCTCTCGTCACCCTGTCCAGTTGTACGGAATCAGCCGGCGACCTGGGGTTTCTAGCGCGATGCGCATACCTTTCCGTCCTGATCACCTCCGGCTCGTAGCTGGGTTTCTAGATGGGACGAATCCTTCCGGGGTTGGTAGCCGCTGCGACGTCAGAGCCGCTCGCGTTCCCAGGACGGCCCCGCAATGCTCGGCGGCGTAGTCACCCAGCCCTTGACGGAATGCCAAGTGGCTGGCCACTCCCGAGGAGGACGCGCCAGGATCTCGCAGACCTCGCGCGCCAGTTCGGCCGGGCTGCGGCCCTGCCAGGGAGCGGCGACGAAGACCTGGTAGCCATCCTCGACGCCAAGCCAGACCTCGAACAGATCAGGATCTCGGGGACGGCTCTCTTGGCGCTGAGGCCGTAAGTCAGCAGTCGGGCATGGTCGATGCTCGTCAGGACCAGCCGCCCCGCGGTGCGCATCGGGGTCTCCCACGAATGATCCGCGGCGACCCGCGCGACCTCCAGCTCGTACTGAGTGGCCGCGAAGCAGGCGCTGCGGTCCATGGGCACCTCTCTCGACCATTCCCAGCGCACTAGGTCCCCATCACGGGTGATGGTGACGTCCGTGCCCCCGCAGTCGTAGACGCCGCGTGCGCCGCAACGAGCGATCGCGACAGTGCGCGGCTGGGAATCGGCCAGCAGTCGATTAGCTGGGAGCAGGACGTTGTACGGATCCATCCCCAGCCCCGCCCCGGCGGAGGTCATCTCCGCTCCGTTGACGTAGACCTGCAGCTGGAATGCTTCGCTGCCTGGCCTGCAGGACGAGGGGGCGATCGCCAAACGGAGAAGGTCGACGCCCGATTCTCCGTCGTTCCCGTTCATGTCACCGATGATCCACGATCACGACGGCCCGACCGTCCGCTTTCCAACATCATCCCGCGTATATCCCGTGACTGGCGACAAGCGGCGGCTCTCGACGGCGTACGGCTGCGCACGCGATCACGGCACGATCAAGTAGAAGCCCAGGTCAGGGGCCAAAGAGGCTGAGGAGAGGAGCGCGCCCTGAGGGATTCGAACCCCCGACCGTCGGATTAGAAGTCCGATGCTCTATCCAGCTGAGCTAAGGGCGCTCGTGCCTAATTCTGCATGATCCGGGGACCGGGTACACACCCGGTTTCCCGGACATGGGCCGGCGCATGCCTCGTGTGGGCCTGTGAGCCCGGTCACCGGGGCCGCTCGGCCTGCGTCGATGCCGCTCAGGCACGTGCTCGGGCCTCCTGCAGGGAAGGTCGATCCAGCACTGCTCACGCGCAGGAGGGTCACGATGCCGCCCGGCTTCTCGCCAGGTGGACATTCGTCCGCGTGGCGAGACGTTTTCCTGTTCTTCGTGCTTTCCGGCGGAAATGTGATCGCCTGCGGGGCTAAACTCCAGCGCCATGTCCGTACGCGAGATCCCGCTCCTCGGAGACGTCTCCGAAGGGGTCGTACGGGTGGGGGCGACGGTACGGCGGCCGATGCGTGCCACGTCGCCGTCGGTCCACGCGCTGCTGCGGCACCTGGAGGACGCCGGGTTCGACCGGGCGCCGCGGGTTCTCGGCACAGACGAGCGGGGCAGGGCCATCCTCACGTACGTCGAGGGCGTGGTGCCCACGCATCCCCTGCCGGCGTACGCGGTGAGCGACGAGGCGCTGACCGCCCTTGCCCGGCTGCTGCGGCGCTTCCACGACGCGGCGGCCTCGTTCGTCCCGCCTCCCGGCGCCGTCTGGGAGAACGGCTCGGCGCCGGAGGGCCCCGCCGAGCTCGTGGGCCACTGCGACGTCACTCCGGCCAATGTCGTCTTCCGGAAGACAGGGCGGGATCTCCTGCCGTACGCGCTGATCGACTTCGACATGGCCAGGCCGACGACGCGGCTGTTCGATGTGGTCACCACGTTGCGGCACTGGGCCCCGCTGGCCGATCCCCTTGACCGCGACCCTGCGCAGCGCTCACTGGACGCGGCGGCCCGCGTGCGGGCGTTCTGCGACGCGTACGGCCTGCCGCTGCGTGACCGGCTCCGGCTGGTGGAGACGGCCAGGACGCGGTTCGGCCGCTCCTACGCGCTGATGCGCGACCGGGCCAGGACGCTCGGCGGCGGCTGGGCGCGCATGTGGGACGACGGCGCGGGCGGACGGATCAGGCGCGCCGCAGTCTGGCTCGACGCCAACGAGGACGCGATCCACAGTCGCCTCATCGGCTACGAGCCCATCTCATGACAAAGGGGCACGTACGGCAGAATGCCTGCGTGACCCGGATCCTGGACGGTGCCACGGCGGCGGGGCTGCTCGCCGGGGCCGTGATCGACGCGGCGGTGGGAGATCCCAGACGCGGCCATCCCGTCGCGGTGTTCGGCAGCCGGGCCGCCGCCCTCGAAAAGCGCATATATCGCGATTCGCGGTTAGCGGGCGTGGCCTACACCACCATCTGCGTCGGCGCGGCGACGGCGGCGGGGCTGCTCGCCGAGCGGGTGACCCGGTCGAGCCCGATCGCCCGCGCCGCGGTCACCGCCGCCGCCACATGGGCGGTGCTCGGCGGCACGACGCTGGGCAGGGAGGGCATGCTGATGGCCCGTTCGCTGGAGGAGGGCGATCTGGCCGCCGCCCGCGCCCGCCTGCCGCACCTGTGCGGACGCGACCCGTCCGGGCTGGACGCCGCGGAGCTGGCGCGGGGCACGGTCGAGTCCATCGCGGAGAACACCTCGGACGCCGTCGTGGCCCCGCTCGTGTGGGGCGCGATCTTCGGCGTGCCCGGCCTGCTCGGCTATCGCGCGGTGAACACGCTCGACGCGATGGTGGGCCACCGGTCGCCGCGCTACGCGAGGTTCGGCTGGGCCTCGGCCCGGCTGGACGACGTGGCCAACTATGTGCCGGCCCGGCTGACGGCCCTGCTCACGGCGGGCCTGGCCGGTCTGGCGGGCGGCTCTCCCCGCCGCGCGGCCGCCGTGTGGATCAGGGACGGGCACCGCCACCCCAGCCCCAACTCCGGACGCTGCGAGGCGGCCTTCGCCGGCGCCCTCGGCGTACGGCTCGGCGGGGCCAACGACTACGGCGGCAGGGTCGAGCACCGCCCGGAGCTGGGCGACGGCCCTCGCCCGGCCGTCGCCGACATCCCCAGGTCCGTACGGCTCGCGCGTGCGGTGTCGTACGCCTCGGTGGGCCTGGCCGTCGCCACACGCCTGGCGGTCGCCGCACGCCTGGCCCGTGGTCCAGCACTCCTGCTCCAAGGACGGGCACGCCTGGCCCGTGGTCCAGCACTCCTGCTCCAAGGACGGGCACGCTGGACGGATCGGCGATGAGCGCGCTCATCCTGTTGCTGGTGGTCGCGGTCGTCTTCAGTTTCGCGGTCGCCGTGATCCTGGTCGTCGTCCTGGCCGCGCGCGCGTCACGGCGGCCCGCGCCACCACCACGCGACCGGAGTGATCCGTCCCAGGATCGGTAGGTTCGGCAGCATGGGCCAAGAAAACGCAGAGAACCGGGTCCTGCTGGTCTTCGACGGTGACTGCGCCTTCTGCCAGGCGTGTGTGGACGCCGGGCACCGGTTCCTGCCGTACATGCCCTTGGTGCGGGCGTGGCAGGGCCTCGACCTCCAGGCGGCGGGCCTGTCGCGCGACGAGGCCGAGACGTCCGTGCGGCTCCTCGGGCCGGGCGGGCTGCGCGCCCACGGCGCGCGTGCCGTGGCGCTGCTCCTCGCCCTGCAGCCGCACGCGGCCTGGCGCGCGGCCGGCCGGGTGCTGCTGACGCCGCCGGTGAGCTGGCTGGCGGAGGCGGGCTACCGGCTGGTGTCGCGCTACCGCCACCTGCTGCCCGGCTCCGCCGACTGCGGCACGCCGTGATGTGTCTTGATCCGCGCTTTGCCGAAGGTGCGAACGAACACGATCGGCAAGTGTCCGGAAGCGGGCATACCCCGCGCCTGACGGGAGCGCCACCATTGCGGCATGACAGCAGTGGTGGAGACCGAAGGGCTGACGAAGTTCTACGGTGCGAGACGAGGTCTCGAAGACCTCACCCTCGAAATCCGGCCGGGCGAGGTCTTCGGCTATCTGGGCCCCAACGGCGCGGGCAAGACGACGACGATCCGGCTGCTTCTCGACGTGATCCGGCCGACGTCCGGCCGGGCGACCGTCTTCGGCGCGGACACGCGTGATCCGCGCGTACGCGCCCGGATCGGCTACCTCCCGGGCGAGCTGGCCCTGGAGGGCAGGGAGCGGGCCCGCGACTACCTGCAGTTCCTCGCCGACGTGCGCGGCGGGGTGAGCCGCGGCAGGATCGACGACCTGGCCGAGCGGCTCGACGCCGACCTGTCCGCCAGGATGGGGGAGCTGTCGAAGGGCAACAAGCAGAAGGTCGGGCTCATCCAGGCGTTCATGCACGAGCCCGACCTGCTCATCCTGGACGAGCCGACGGGCGGGCTCGACCCGCTGGTGCAGCAGGAGTTCCTGGCCATGGTCAGGGAGGCGCGCACGGCCGGTCGCACGATCCTCATGTCGTCGCACGTGCTCGCCGAGGTGGAGCACGTGGCCGACCGGGTGGGCATCGTGCGGGCGGGCCGCCTCGTCGCGGTGGAGGACATCGCCGCGCTGCGCGAGCGGGCCGTACGTCACGTGGAGCTCCACTTCGACGCGCCGGTCCCGGCAGAGTCGTTCCAGGGCCTCCCGGGCGTACGCGACGTGGTCGTGCAGGGGGCGAGCCTGCGCTGCACGATCGACGGCAGGCCCGACGCGCTGATCAAGGCGGCGGCCCGCTACACCGTGGTCCACATGGTCAGCGCGGAGCCGGACCTGGAGGAGATCTTCCTGACCTACTACAGCGAGGAGGAGGGCCGTCATGCCCACGCTGGTGCGTAAGAGCCTGGGGGAGTATCGCCGTGCCCTCATCGGGTGGACGGTCGGGCTGTGCGCGTTCCTCACGATGTACATCTCGATCTACGCGGGCTTCATGGACGACCCCGAGACGTTCAGCGCGCAGGCCGTCGCCAAATATCCGGGCGCGTTCCGAGACCTGATGGGCGGCATGTCCGACATCGCGACCGGGCGCGGCTATCTGCAGGCGGTCGCCTATCAGCTCCTCGGCCCACTGCTGTTCACCATGTGCGCCGCGATCCTCGGCAACCGGGCCATCGCCGGCCCCGAGGAGAACAAGACGCTGGAGCTCACGCTGACGCTGCCGATCGACCGCAGGCGGCTGCTCCTGGAGCGCTGGGCCGCGCTGGCGCTCGGCCTGCTCATCGTGGCGGTCGTGACGCTGGCCGTCGCCACCGTGGCCGCGTCCGCCGCCGACATGAACGTGCCGTTCGGCAAGATCCTCGCCGCCCACACCGGGCTGTTCCTGCTCGTGCTGTTCTTCGGGACGCTGACGCTGTGCGTGGGCGCGGCGTCCGGGCGCAGGCAGGTCGCGCTCGCCGTGACCGGCGTGTGGGGCGTCGCCGGATACATCGTGGAGACGATGGGCCGGAACGTCGACGCGATCTCCTGGCTGCGCTGGATCTCGCCCAGCCACTATTACCTCGACGGCAGGCCGCTCTATGAGGGCTGGCCGTACGGTGACTACCTTGTGCTGCTGGGTGCGACGGCCGTGCTCCTCATGACGGCGCTGCTCGCCTTCGAACGGCGTGACGTAGGAGTCTGATGGACAGCGTTCTCGCTCGCGTGAGCGAGGCGACCGGAGTGCCCGCCGACTTACTCGGCGGGTTCCTGTCGGTTCTGGCCGCGTCGGCCGCCACCGGCAGGCTGCCCGCCCGCGCCGACATGGACGCCCTGCGCGAGTGCGGCGCCCTCGCCGCCGAACGCGGCATCCCGCTGCGGGTGCTCGCCGACGCCTGCCTGCACGCCGCCGAGATCACCGCCGGCGGGGCCTTCGGCGCCGTACGCCGCGGGATGGCCGCCTACATCGAGGGATACGAGGAGGCCCAGCGCGCCGCGCTCCGGCAGGAGGAGGAGGCCCGCCGCCTGTTCGTCGACGATCTGCTGCAGGGCAGAGCGGACGCCGAACGGGCCGAGCACTTCGGCCTGCGGCTCGCCGGGGCGTACGTCGTGACCGTGGCCAGGCCCGGCACCCCGATGGCGGCGGGCGACCCGCTGGCCGGGAGGATCGAGCAGGCGCTGGTGGCGAGGTTCGGCTCGCACAACATCCTGGTCGCCGTCCGCGACGGCCTGCTGGTGTGCGTGGCCCCGGGCGCGCTGACCGCCGCGAGCGGCGAGTTCACCCACCACGTACGCTCCGCGCTCACGGACTGGCGGGGGGGGGTGGGCCGCCCCCACAAGGGTCCCGGCGGGATCGTCACGTCCTATCGGGAAGCGGTCAACGCGATCGACCTCGGCGGGCGGCTCGGCCTGCGGGCCCAGGTGCTCAAGGCCGCAGACCTGCTGGTCTTCCCGGTGCTGCTGCGGGACAGGGACGCGATCGTGGACCTCGTCTCGACGGTGCTCGGGCCGCTGACCTCCGCCCGCGGCGGCCCCGAGCCGCTGCTGGAGACGCTGGAGGCGATCTTCGCCTCGCAGGGCAACCACACGGCGGCGGCGCGCAGGCTCGGCGTCAGCACCCGGGCGATCACCTACCGGCTGGAGCGGATCAGGAGGCTGACCGGCTTCTCGCCGAGCGATCCCACCCAGCGGTTCACGCTGGAGACGGCCGTGCTCGGGGCCCGCCTCCTGGAGTGGCCGGCCCACCCGCTCACCTGATCCGTACGGGGACCCCGCCACTTTCACCGTACAGGCGGCAGGGGGGCTTCCGGCAAGACCCCGGTCACGGCGGACAATCGGGGGCCGTGAGCCGGGCAGGCCCGCGACCCGCCACGCTGCGAGCCGGGCAGTTCACCGACCCGCCACACCGCGACCCGCCACACCGCGACCCGCCACACCGCGACCCGCCACCCCGCGACCCGCCACACAGTGAGCCACACCATGACCAGGGGGTACATATGCGCGTGCTGCTGTCCACGATCGGGACGCGGGGCGACGTCCAGCCGATGGCGGCGCTGGCCGTGGCGCTGCGGGAGCTCGGGCTGGGGGCGGGCGCCGGTGGACGAGGCGGCCGGCAACCGCGCGCTGTGGGCCGAGGACGCGCGGCGCTGGAACGAGACGGTCGGCGCCGCGCTCAACGCCCACCGGGCCGCGGCCGGCCTGGCCCCCGTGGCGGACACCCGAGGGCACATGTTCACCGACCGGCCCTGGCCGGCCGCCGATCCCGCGCTGGGGCCCTGGCCCGGGCCCGACGCGTCGTGCAGACGGGTGCCTGGATCCTGCCGGACCCGCGTCCGCTGCCGCCGGACCTGGAGAAGTTCCTCGACGACGGCGAGCCGCCCGTCTGCGTCGGATTCGGCAGCGTCCGCGCTCCCCGGGACGTCGCGCGGGCGACGATCGGCGCGGCCCGCGCGCTCGGCCGCCGGGTGATCGTGCTGCGCGGCTGGGCCGGGCTGTCCCCGGCGGACGACGGCCCCGACTGCCTGATGATCGACGAGGCCGATCAGCGGGCACTGTTTCCCCGGGTCGCCGCCGTCGTCCACCACGGCGGCGCGGGCACCACGACCGCCGCGGCGCTGGCCGGGACGCCCCAGGTCGTCGTGCCGCAGCTCTACGACCAGCACTACTGGGCGCGGCGGGCCGCCGATCTCGGGATCTGGATCGCCCACCCGCCCGCCGCGCCGACCGCCGGGTCGCTGGCCGAGGCCCTCGGCCAGGCTCTCCACCCCGGCGTGGCGGCCCGCGCCGCGTCCCTCGCGGGCGAGATGCGCACCGACGGCGCCGTGGTGGCCGCGCAGCGCCTGATCGACCACATGGCCGCCTGAGGACGGCTCACCGGCAGGTCAGGGGATGAGCAGCAGCTTGCCGGTCGTCCGCCTGCCTTCCAGGTCGTCGTGGGCGCGCCGGGCCTCGGCGAGCGGGTAACGCTGCGAGATGTGCACCTTCACGGCGCCGGAGGCGACCCAGCCGAGCACGTCGTTCGCCCGCGACAGCAGCTCCTCGCGGGTGGCCGTGTAATGCGCCAGCGTGGGCCGGGTGAGGAACAGCGAGCCGCCCGCGTTGAGCCGCTGCGGGTCGAACGGCGGGACGGGACCGCTGGCCGCGCCGTACAGCGCCATCATGCCGCGCGGCCGCAGCGACGCGAGCGACCCGTCGAACGTGGCGGCGCCGACCCCGTCATAGACGACGTGCACCCCGGCGCCGTCGGTGATCTCCTTGACGGCCTCGGAGAAGCCCTCGTAGTCGACGACCTCGTCGGCCCCCGCCTGCCGGGCCAGCTTCTCCTTCTCGGCGCTGGAGACCGTGCCGATCACGCGGGCGCCGCGGAGCTTGGCCATCTGGACGAGCAGCAGGCCCATGCCCCCGGCCGCCGCGTGCACGAGCACGTCGTCGCCCGACCTGATCGCGTACGTGGAGTGGGTCAGGTAGTGGGCGGTCAGCCCCTGGAGCAGCACCGCCGCCGCCAGATCGGGCGACAGCCCGTCGGGCAGCCGGACCACCTTCTCCGCCGGGATGATCGCCTTGCTCGCGTACGCGCCGACCGCGGCGGCGGAGCCGACCCGGTCGCCGGGCACGATGTCGGTCACGCCGGGCCCGACGGCCGTGACGGTCCCGGCCGTCTCCGAGCCCGGGATCAGCGGAAGCGGCAGCGGATAGCGGCCCTCGCGGTGATAGACGTCGATGAAGTTGACGCCCGTCGCCGCGACGTCGACCAGCACCTCCCCGGGACCGGGAACGGGGTCGGGCCGTTCGGCGTACTCCAGCACGGAGGAATCACCGTAAGCGGGGACGACGATGGCATGCATGCGCGACTCCTGGTGTTCTTGGGCTCGGTTCCTCTCGTCCCCAACCGGCCGCGCCGCATCCGTTGTTCCCGGCGGAGAAGGGTTGTTCAGAAGCCCGTGAGGGTGATCTTGCCGATCGCGGTGCCCGATTCGACGATCCGGTGGGCCTCACGCAGGTTGGCGGCGTTGACCGGGCCGAGGTCGCGGGTGGCGGTGGTGGTGAGGACACCGGAGTCCACGAGCCGGGCGACCCGGTCGAGGATGCGGTGCTGGTTCACCTGATGCGGCGTCTTGAACAGCGAGTGGGTGAACATGAGCTCCCAGTGGAACGCGATGCTCTTCGGCTTGAGCACACCGATCTCGAGGGAGTCGTGGTCGTCGATCGCGACGATCGCGCCGAAGGGCACGAGCGCCTCGGCGTAGGCCGTGAGGTTGCGGTCGGTGCCGATCGTGCTGAAGACGTAGTCCACGCCGCCGGGCGCGACCTCGGCCAGCTGCTTCGCCAGCGGTGCCCGGTGGTCCACGATGTGGTGGGCGCCCATCCGGCGGGCGAACTCCACGGTCTCGGGCCGGGAGGCCGTGCCGATCACGGTGAGCCCGGTCAGGGCGCGGGCGAGCTGGACGGCGATGGAACCGACGCCGCCCGCGGCCGCGGTGATCAGCAGCGTTCCGGTCTGGTCGAGCGCGTCGCCGCGCAGGCCCAGCCGCTCGAACAGGCCCTCCCACGCCGTGAGCGAGGTCAGCGGCAGCGCGGCGGCCTCGGTGAAGGACAACGTGGCGGGCTTGCGGCCGACGATGCGCTCGTCCACCGCGTGGAAGCGGGAGTTCGCGCCGGGCCGGTCGAGCGCGCCGGCGTAGTAGACCTCGTCGCCGACCTCGAACAGCTCCACCTCGTCGCCCACGGCGACCACGGTGCCCGCGGCGTCCCAGCCGAGCACCCTGGGCTCGCCGCCCGGGTCGCTGTTGCGCCTGACCTTGTAGTCCACCGGGTTCACGGCGACGGCCTCCACCCGCACCAGCAGGTCGCGCGGCCCGGGTCGCGGCACCGGCAGCTCCACGTCGAGGAGGCTTTCCGGGTCGTCGATGGGCAGGCTGCGCCGGTAGGCGACGGCGGGCATGGTCCCGTTCAGGTTCTCGGTCATGTCTGTCCCTTGCGCGTTCGTCACGGGTCACGCGCCGAAGCCGGTCGTACGGCTCGGCGGCACGACCTGCACGGTAGCCACCGGTGCGTGGTTACCCGCAAGGGACACGAGTATCCATCGGGAACCATCCAGGTAAGGGGGATACTCGGGGCCGGTTACGCGGGGCCGGCTGCTCCGGGCCGGTTACGCGGGGCCGGCTACGCGGGGCCGGTTACTCCCGGCCGGCTGCTCCGGGCCGGTTACGCGGGGTCGGTTACCCAGGGTCGGTTACGCGGGGCCGGTTACGCGGGGCCGGGGAAGCGGTCGATGTTGCGCTCCACCCACGTCCGCAGGTGGGCGAGCGGGACGTTGGCGTCGCGGCCGAGCGGCGTGAGGCTGTATTCCACGCGCAGCGGCACCTCGGGATACACGTCGCGGTGGACGAGGCCGTGGTCCTCCAGGCGGCGCAGGGTCTGGGTGAGCACCTTGGGGCTGACGCCCTGGAGCCGGGCACGCAGCGCGCCGAAACGCTGCGGCCCGTCCTCCAGCGCGCCCAGGGCCAGCGCGCTCCACTTGTTGGCCAGCAGGTCGAGCATGTTGCGGCACGGGCAGGCCGCCGAGTAGACGTCCTTGGGATCGTCGCAGGTGTTCATGACGTGCATGTTGCGACGATACCCAAAGGGAACTTAGGTCCGCGAAGTTACCAGGCTCACGGCGTTCACTGGCGGGAGACCAGCCGTCGCAGCAGCGGCAGGTCGATGCTCTCCAGTGTCGGCACCGCCGTCACCCCGTCCGCCCCGCTCAGGCCGCTCGTCGTACCGGGCGGGCCGACCACGATGACGGCGCAGCCGGCGGACCGGGCCGAGGCGACGCCGGTCGGGCTGTCCTCGACCGCCACGCACGCGGCCGGGTCGAAGCCGAGCCGCGCGGCGGCGGCCAGGTAGGGATCGGGCGCGGGCTTGTTCCTGGGGCTGTCCCCTGCGGCCACCGACAGCCGGAAGTGGTGACCGCCGACGGTTTCGAGCACCAGGTCCACGACCGGCCGGGGAGACGCGCTGACCAGCCCCGCCGGGATCCCCGCCGCGCGCAGGGTCTCCAGCAGCGCGACCGCGCCGGGAAGCGTGGTCACGCCGTTCTTCAGCCGGCCGGTGAACGCGTCCGTCAGCATGGTCTCCACGGCCGCCGCCCCCGGACCTCCGGTGATGTGCACGGCGGCGTCCTCGACCGACAGGCCGAACAACGCCTCACGGTCGGCCTCCCCGAGAGGGGAGTCCAGGCCGTCCGCCACCTCCACGCAGGCGTCCCACCACAGGTCCTCGGTGTCCACCAGCGTGCCGTCCATGTCGAACAGGACCGCCGCAGGGCACGCCCTAGACGACATCGGGTTCGGGGACCGCCGCCGCGGCTCCTCCGGTCTCCGAACGGGCCGACACGAGCACGGGCCGCTCGACCAGCCCGATCCGTACGGCGGTGCCGGGCGCGAAGCGCGCCGAGTCGTGGCCGGGGACATCGGCCAGCACCTCGGTGCCGTCGCCCAGGCGGATCCGCAGGCGGGCGGTGGAGCCGCGGAACGACGACACCATGACGATCCCGTCGCCCTCGGCGTCCGGAGTGACCAGCACGGCCTCGGGCCGCACCAGCACGTCCGCCTGCGCCGCGTCCGGAGCCTGGCCCTCCACGGGCAGCGTCTGCCCGAGCACGGTGACCCGGTCGCCCGACACCAGGCCGGGCAGGTGGTTCATCGCGCCGACGAACTCGGCGACGAACGCGGTCGCCGGCCGGTCGTACAGGGTGGCGGGGTCGGCGACCTGCTCCAGGCGGCCGTCGCGCAGCACGGCGACCCGGTCGGCCATCGACAGCGCCTCCTCCTGGTCGTGCGTCACGAAGATCGTCGTGATGCCGAGGGAGAGCTGCAGGCGGCGGATCTCCTCGCGCAGCGTGACGCGCACCTTGGCGTCGAGCGCCGACAGCGGCTCGTCCAGCAGCAGCACCCTGGGCTCCAGGGCGAGCGCGCGGGCCAGCGCCACGCGCTGCTGCTGACCGCCGGACAACTGGTGGGGATAGCGGTCGCCGACGGACGGCAGGCCGACCAGTTCGAGCAGCTCCTGCGCGCGGGCGTGCCGCTTGGCGGCGGGCACCTTGCGCACCCGCATGCCGAAGCTCACGTTGTCGCGGGCGTTGAGGTTGGGGAAAAGGCTGTAGGACTGGAAGACCATGCCGGCGTCGCGCCGGTTGGCCGGCACGCGCGTGATGTCGGCGCCGTCCACCAGCACCTCGCCCTCGTCGGGCTGCTCGAAGCCGGCGAGGCAGCGCAGCGCGGTGGTCTTGCCGCACCCCGACGGGCCGAGCAGCGCGATCAGCTCGCCGGGCTCCACCGTGAGATCGAGCCCGTCCAGCGCGACCGTGCTGCCGAACCGCCGCCGCAGGCCGCGGAACTCGACCCGGGCGCCGTTCATGATCCACTCCTTTGCCTCGCACCGGCGGACGACAGGGCGAGCAGCAGCAGCCAGGTGATCAGCAGGCTGAACACCGAGACGGCCACCGACACCTGCGCCTGAGAGCCGGAGATCCGGTAGATCCAGTTGGGGAAGGTCTCGAAGCTGAGCAGCCGGGCGATTGTGAACTCGCCGAGCACCAGCGCCAGCGTGAGGAACGACGCGCTCGCCATCGCCGACCGCATGTTGGGGATGATCACCCGCAGCAGCACGTGGGGCCACGACGCCCCGAGGTTCCTGGCCGCCTCCGACAGCGTGCGCACGTCGATCGCGCCCAGGCCCGCGTCGAGCGAGCGGTAGGCGAACGGCAGCGCCAGCACGACGTAGGCGAGCACCAGCACCACCGGGAAGTCGGGGTTCTGCACCGCGATGATCGTCTGATAGAGGGGCGTGGTCGCCAGATAGTCGGGCCCCCACCGCAGCACGGTGCTGATCCCGGCCACGAACGTGATCGGGGGCACCACCAGCGGCAGCGTGCAGACCACTTCGAGCACCGGGCGCAGCCGCGGCGCGCCGAGCCGTACGGCCACCGCGGCGGGCAGCGTCAGCAGCAGCACGAGCACGATCGTGGCGACCCCGAGCCCGAGCGACAGCAGGAGGCTGCCGCCGAAGCCCTCGGCCGAGAAGATCTGGCCGTACGCGTCGAGCGAGAAGCCCTGGTCGGGCTCCTTCACCGTGAAGACGAACGACGCGATCAGCGGGACGAGGAAATAGACGGCGGCGAGCACGAGGACCACCCCGCGCCACACCCGCGGACGCCGCGGCCGGCCGCCGCGCGCGGGCGCCGTTCCGGCGGCGGCCTGCGTGGTCACCTGAGGGGTCACCTGCGGAGTCAGCGAAGCCATCGGGCGCTCCTTCGCTGCAGCGGGAGATAGACGGCCATGACCAGGCCCGCGACCACGATCATGTCGAGGCTGAGGGCCAGCGCGACGTTCTCGTGGCCGATCAGCACGTTGCCGGTGAGCGCGTCGGCGATCTTCAGCGTGACCAGCGGGACGGTGGACCCGACCATGGCCTGCGCCGTGGCGTAGGCCGAGAACGCGCCGCCGAACAGCAGCACGACCCCGCCGAGCAGCGAGGGGGTCAGCACCGGAATCCCGACGTACCGCCAGAACTGCCAGGTGCTCGCGCCGTTGTTCTGCGCGGCCTCACGCCACTGCGGGCGCAGCCCGTCGAGCGCGGGCACGACCGTGAGGACCTGCAGGGGGATGGAGAAGTACAGGTAGACCAGGGCGAGACCCCAGAAGTTGTACAGGCTCCATCCGTGCTCGCCGAGGCCGAGCGTGGTAGTGACGACGCCCGAGTTGCCGAGCGTGGCGATCCAGGCGAAGGCCAGCGGCACGCCGCCGAAGTTGGCCAGCACGCCGGAGGCGGTCAGCACCGCCTCGCGCAGCGCGCGGAACCTGGAGGTCACCACGGCCTGGGCGAGGAAGGTGCCGAGCACCCCGCCCAGCACCGCCACCAGCGCCGAGAGCTTGACGCTGCCGAACAGGGCGGTCAGATACGCGCCCTGGAGCGACTCGGTGAGGTTGGCGGTGCTGAACGTGCCCTCCTTGGTGAACGTGCCACCAAGGAGGACCAGCATCGGCACGCCGAAGACGATGACGACGAAGACCAGCAGCGGCGCGGCCGCCCACCGGCTCTTCGATCTCGTACGGCTGTCGCGCACGATCTCAGCCCGAGACCGCCGCGCCCCACCCGCTCGCCAGGACTTCCTTGGCCTTGTTGACCTGGTCCGGAGTGGGGAAGGAGGGGGTGCCCTCGACCTTGGGGAGCTGGTCGACCATGGCGGCGTCCGCGCTGCCGTCCTGCTGCATGGAGGGCAGCAGCACCGGGCGGGCGTAGCCCTTCAGCCACAGGTTCTGGCCCTCGGTGCTGTAGAGGAACTCCTGCCAGAGGCGGGCGGCGGCGGGGGGCGGCGCCCCCTTGTTGATCGCCTGGGCGCAGAAGTTGGCGTACTGGCCGTCGCTGGGGATGGCGATCTGCCAGTCGACGCCCTTGGAGGAGAACTCCTTGGCGTAGCTGGCCTGCAGGTAGTCCCAGTCGAGGGTGATCGGGGTCTCGCCCTTCTCCACCGTGGCGGGGGTGGCCTCGACCGGGTTGAAGTTGCCGTTCTCCTTGAGCTTCTTGAAGAAGTCGATGCCCGGCTGGATGTCGTCGAACGAGCCCTGGTTGGCGAGCGAGGCGGCGTAGACGCCGGCGAAGGCGGCGCCGGCCTTGGTCGGGTCGCCGTTCAGCGCGACCATGCCCTTGTATTCGGGCTTGAGCAGGTCGGCGAAGGTCTGGGGGCAGGTCTTGACCCGCTTGGCGTCGCAGCCGATGGAGATGTAGCCGCCGTAGTCGTAGTACCAGGCGCCGCTCGCGTCCTTCTGGCCGTCGGGGATCTTGTCCCAGCTCTGCACCTTGTAGGGGGCGAACAGGCCCTCCTGGGCGCCGCTGAGCGCGAAGGCGCTGCCGAGGTCGAGCACGTCGGGGGCGCGGTCCTGGCCCTTCAGGGTCTTGACCGCGTTGATCTCGTCCTGGCTGGAGCCGTCGGGGTTGTCATTGGTGATCTTGATGCCGTACTTGGCCTCGAACGCCTTGATGACCTCGCCGTAGTTGGCCCAGTCAGGCGGCAGCGCGATGGTGTTGAGCCGGCCTTCCTTCTTGGCGGCCTCCACCAGCTTGTCCATCCCGCCGAAGTCCTGGACGGAGGTCGCGGAGGCGGCCTTGGAATCACCCGACCCCGAGCCGCCGCCGGCGGTCGTGGGGGCGGCGCCGCATGCCGCGATCACTGAGGTGGTTATCGTGAGCGCGGCAACAAGGCCGACGGTACGTGTGGACAACGGTCCCTCCCACTGTGGTGCGTGGATCGAACTTAGGCGAACTTGTACAAACAAGCCAGACCTAGTAAGTCGCATATCGATGTCAGTCGCGTGAACGGAAGGGCTCATCACGATGGCGCGCTATGAACAGATCGCAGGTGACCTGCGGGACGCCATCGTCAGAGGGGACTACGCGATAGGTGCCCAGCTTCCCTCCGAGGCTGAGCTGGCCATACGTTACTCGGCGGCGCGCGGCACCGTCCGCCAGGCCGTCGCCCTGCTGGCCGCCGAGGGGCTGGTGGGGTCGCGGCAGGGCGCGCGGCGCATCGTGCTCGGCAGCGAGCGCAGCCAGAGCTTCGCCGAGCTGCACAGTTTCGCCCAGTGGGCCCGGTCGATGGGCTACCGCGCCAGCGGCAGCGTGCTGTCCGCCCGCCGCCGTCCGTGCTCGCCCTCCGAGGCCGTACGGCTGTCGCTGGAGCCGGGGGAGGAGGTGCTCGACGTGCTGCGGCTGCGGCGGCTCGACGGCGAGCCGGTGCTGGTCGAGCGCACCGTCTACGCCGGCTGGATCGCTCCCGCCGTCGAGCGGCTCGACCCCGAGTGCGAGTCGGTGACCCAGGAGCTCTACGAGTCGGTCGGCCTCGTCTTCGCGTACGGCGAGCACCTGATCGACGCGGTGGCGGCCGGCAGCGAGGACGCCCGGCTGCTCGAGGTGCGGCGGGGCAGCCCCCTGCTGCGCCAGCGCCGCGTCACCACCACCCAGGAGGGCAGGCCGGTCGAGTGCTCCGACGACCGCTACCGCGCCGGCAGCGTGACCTTCAGCATTCGCAACTCGACCGCCGCCAACCCCCTCGTCCGCCGCGCCGGCGACTGATCCCGGCCGTCCTCGGAGCAGGCGCCGGTCGCCGCCGTGCGGCGTCGAGTTCAGGGCCTCCTCTGCTCAACGGGTGGCGCCGGCCACCCGGAAACGGACGTGCTGCCCGGGACGGGCCTGCGCCGCCCGGTCGACGTGGTGATCGCGGACCACCGCGATGACCGGATAGCCGCCGGTCACGGGGTGATCCGCGAGGAAGAGCGTCGGCTGTCCCGACGGCGGCACCTGCAGCGCGCCGGGCACCATGCCCTCGCTCGGCAGCTCGCCGTCGCGCGCGCGTTCGAGGCGCGGCCCGCGCAGCCGCATGCCCACCCGGTCGCTGTGCGGGGTCACCTCGTACGGCTCGGCGCACAGGGCCGCCAGCGCTCCGGGGGTGAACCAGTCGTGGCGTGGCCCCGGGATCACGTCGAGCACGAGGATGCCCGCCTCCGGCTCGGGCACCGGGGCGAAGTCGGTCACGGGGAACGCCGCGGGCGCCGGCCCGACGGGGAGCACCGATCCGGGCGCCGGGCGTTCCGGGCCGAGCCCGGAGAGCAGGTCGGTGGACCGCGACCCCAGCACCTCGGGCACGTCTATCCCGCCGCGGACCGCCAGGTAGGTCCGCAGCCCCCGGGGCGGCACGCCGAGCCGCAGCGTGGCCCCGTCGGGCAGGCGCTCGACCGACGCGTGCCCGGCGCCGCGCGTGCGTCCGTCGGGCAGGGTGACGGTGGCGGGGCACGGGGCGCCGGTGAGCGTCACGAGCAGGTCGCCGACGGCGCGGACCTTCAGCCCGCCCAGGGTGATCTCCAGGCAGGCGGCGTTCTCGGGATTGGCCAGCAGGCGGTTGGCCAGCCGCAGCGCGCCCCGGTCGGCCGCGCCGGAGCGCCCGACGCCGAGATGGCTGTGCCGGCGCCGCCCGAGGTCCTGCACCGTGGTGAGGGGACCGGGGGCCAGCACCACCAGCGCCCGCCGAGGCCCGCTCCCCGCCTGCTCGCTCATGCCCCTCCGCTCATCGCCGCCCCGCTCACGGCCGTACCGCTCACCGCCGACCCGCCCGCCGTTTTCCCGCTCGCCTCCGGCGTGCTCATGACGCCTCGCTCACGGCTACGCCTCCGCGAACCGCACCCGGACCCCCGGGCGCAGCAGGGCGGGCGGGTCGGCGGCGATGTCCCACACCACGGTCTCGGTGCGCCCGATGAGCTGCCAGCCGCCCGGCGACTCGCGCGGGTAGACCCCGCTGAACTCCCCGGCGAGCGCCACGGCGCCGGTCGGCACGCGTACGCGCGACTCCGGCCGCCGGGGCACGGCCAGCCGGGGATCGCCGCCGATCAGATAGCCGAAGCCGGGGGCGAAACCGCAGAAGGCGACCGTCCACGCCGTCCCGGTGTGCGCCGCCACGACCTCGCGTTCGGTGAGCCCGGTCAGCCGGGCCACGTCCGCGAGGTCGTCGCCGTCGTACACCACCGGGATCACCACCTCCTCGGTCGTCGCCAGGCGGCCCGCGGCCGGCCGTACGGACAGAACGGCGGACTCCACCTCGGAGTGACGTGCCGGCGGCTCGAACCGGACGAGCAGCGTACGCGCCGCGGGGACGAGGTCGACTATCCCCCGAGGAGGGTCGGCCGCGAGGGCATCGTAGAGGGCGACGACCTCCTCAAGGCGGTCGAGCTCGACCAGGACCGCGTGCTCGCCACAGCGGTGCAGCCGTGCGTTCACGCCCGCTCCTCCGCGAACGACGCCTTCGTGTCCATGAGCGGCTGCTCTTCCAACGGCTGCCCCGCGAACGGCACCAGGCCGATGCCGTTCGCCTTGAGCGCGTCACGGACCTCGATCGCCATGGCGACGGCGCCGGGGCTGTCGCCGTGCACGCAGATCGAGTCGGCCGTGATGGTGAGCGGCGTCCCGTCGACGGCCTCGATCGGCTCGCCCCTGGCCATGCGTACGCTGCGCGCGGCGACCTGGGCGGGGTCGTGCAGGACGGCGCCGGGCACGCCGCGCGGCACCAGCCTGCCCTCGCGGGTGTAGGCGCGGTCGGCGAAGCATTCGGCGACCGTGGTGAGGCCTGCCCTGGACGCCTGGCGCAGCCACGCCGAGCCGGGCAGGCCGAGCACCGGCAGGCCGGGGTCGTAGGCCCGCACGGCCGCGACGACCGCGGCGGCCTGCGCCTCGTGGTGCACGATCGCGTTGTAGAGCGCGCCGTGCGGCTTGACGTACCTGACCCTGGTGCCCGCCACCCGCGCGAAGGCGTCCAGCGCGCCGATCTGGTAGATGACGTCGTCGGCGAGCTCGACGGGCGGCACGTCGATGAAGCGCCGCCCGAAGCCCGCCAGGTCGCGATAGCCGACCTGGGCACCGATCACCACGCCGCGCGCGGCCGCGGTCTCGCAGGTGCGCCGCATGATGACCGGGTCTCCCGCGTGGAACCCGCAGGCGACGTTGGCGCTCGTGACGATCGACAACAGCGCGTCGTCGTCGCCGAGGGTCCACCGGCCGAAGCCCTCGCCCAGGTCGGAGTTGAGGTCGATGCGCATGGTCGGGTAGGACACGTCAGCTCCAGAGCGCGCTGATCCCGCTGAGGGAGTTCCAGCCGAGATAGATGGTCAGCGCCCAGGCGAGCACACCGATCCCGAGCAGCCAGACAGGGTAGCGGTATCCGCCCATGAGATCACGACGGCGTGCGGCGACCCAGAGGATCACGGCCAGGCCGACGGGCAGGATGAGGCCGTTGAGCGCTCCGGCGAGGATCAGCAGGTTGGCCGGAGCCTTGCCGAGGAGCAGGAAGACCGCCGTCGAGACCACGATGAAGGCCATCGTGATCCACGAGCGGTAGCGGTCCGTACGGGGCGAGAAGCTGGCGAGGAACGACACCGACGTGTACGAGGCGCCGATGACCGAGGTGATGGCCGCGGCCCACAGGACGACGCCGAACAGCCGCAGGCCCACCTCGCCCGCCGCGCTCGCGAAGATGTCGGCGGCCGGGTTGGTGGAGCCGGCGGCGAGCTTGAAGCCCCCGGCCACCACGCCGAGCGAGGCGAGGAAGAGGATCACGCGCATGACACCGGTGACGAGGATGCCGGTGATCGAGCCGCGGGAGATCTGACCGGCGTTGCGCGGTCCGGTCACGCCCGCGTCGATCAGCCGGTGCGCCCCCGCGTAGGTGATGTAGCCCCCGACCGTGCCGCCGATCAGCGTCGTGACGGCGAGGAAGTCGACCTTGTCCGGCAGCACCGTCTGCCGCAGGGCCTCGCCCACCGGCGGGTCCGAGACGACCGCCACGTACAGCGGCAGCGCCACCATCACGACGCCGAGGACGACGACGATCCGGTCGACGGCCACGCCGGCCTTCTTGCTGAGGAAGATGGCGACGGCGATCAGGGCGGACACCGTGCCGCCGATCTTGACGTCGATCCCCGCGAGGGCGTTCAGGCCGAGCGCCGCGCCGCCGACGTTGCCGATGTTGAACACCAGGCCGCCGAACGCCACGAGGGCGGCCAGGAAGTATCCCGAACCGGGCAGCACCCGGTTGCCCAGCGTCTGGGCGCGCATGCCGGAGACGCCGATCACCCGCCACACGTTCAGCTGGACGGCGATGTCGACGAGGATCGACGCGACGATAACGAACGCGAACGCCGCCCCGAGCTGCGCCGTGAACGTCGTCGTCTGGGTGATGAAGCCGGGGCCGATGGCGCTCGTGGCCATGAGGAACATCGCGCCGAGCAGCGCCGAGCGCCGTCCTCCGCTCGTGGTGCCCGCGGGCGAGGTCGTCTGGGTGCCGGGGGGTGGGTTCATACGGAAACTCCTTTGCTTCACCTCCGCTGGAAATTAGAGGATTGTTCAACGATTCATCAAGACTCTTGTAGGTTACTTCTGTGCCACAACTCCGTGTGATCATGCGAAATCCATTGGTGATCACCGAATCCGGCGGGCCTGCCGCGGCCTAAGCTGGGACTGATCCGGCGGTCGAAAAGGGGTTGCGGTGATGACGGCTATGGCGGACTGGGCGGCACGGTTGAGCGCGGCTCGGCCGGTGCTCGATAGGGCCAGTGCCGCGGAGCTGGTCGCCGACGTCCTGCGGGAGAACGTCATCGACGGCTCCCTGCCGCCGGGCACCCGCCTGTCGGAGGAGACGATCGGCAACCTCCTCGGCGTCTCCCGTAACACGCTCAGAGAGGCGTTCCGGCTGCTGTCGCACGAGAACCTGCTGGTGCACGAGCTGCACCGCGGGGTCTTCGTCCGCAAGCTCGCCGCGGCCGACGTGGCCGACATCTACGCCATGCGCCGCATCCTCGAAACGGCGGGCGTACGGGCGTCCGTCACGGCCCCGCGAGAGGCCGTGGAGGAGGTGCGGCGCCACGTCGAGAAGGGGCAGGCGGCGGCGGAGGTCGGCGACTGGGCGGCCGTCGGCACCGCCAACATGCGGTTCCACCGCGCGATCACCGCGCTGCTGGCCAGTCCCCGCGTGGACGAGACCATGGCGCGCCTGCTCGCCGAGCTTCGGCTGGCCTTCCACGTGATGGGCGAGCTCAGGACCTTCCACGAGCCCTACCTGGGAGACAACGCGCGCATCGCCACGCTGCTGATCGAGGGCGATCCAGAACGGGCCGAACGGGAGCTGCTCGCGTACTTCGACACCGCGGAGGCCCAGCTCCTGGCCGCGTACGCGGATCACGCGGGCTGAGCCACGGAGCCGGTCCGGCCCGCCCGCGGCGTCCCCGGCGGGGCGTGGCAAGGGCGCGGGCGGGCCGGCAGGCCGGTCAGCCGGCGAGAGCGGGGGCGGAAGCGGGGACGGCGGTGCGGTCGCGCAGCGCGGCCCCGGCGATCACCTGCCGATAGAGGCGCTCATATCCCTCTGCCATCACCGAGACGTCGAAGTGCCGCTCGACGTGGGCGCGGCAGGCGCGGGGATCCAGGTCGCCGGCCCGCTCGACCGCGTCCGGCAGCTCGTCCGGCGAGGTGCGCACGAAACCGGTGACGCCGTCCACCACGACCTCGGGGGCAGCGCCGCGGCGCAGGGTGACCACCGGCGTGCCGCACGCCATCGCCTCGATCATCACCAGCCCGAACGGCTCCTCCCACTGGATGGGGAACAGCAGGCAGCGGGCCCGCGACAGCAGGTCGCGCTTGCGGGCGGCGTCGGCCTCGCCCACGTATTCGGCGTCCGCGCCCAGACGGGGACGGACGAACCTGGAGAAGTAGTCGTGCTCGGACGGCTCGGTCAGCTTGCCCGCGAGGAGGATCCTGCGCCCGGCCGCGCGGGCGGCGTCGATGGCCAGGTGGGCGCCCTTGTCCGGGCTGAACCTGCCCAGCCACAGGAGCCAGTCTTCCTTGTCCGCCCGGTAGGGGAAGCTCGCGGCGTCAACGGCGTTGTGCACCACACCGGCCCAGTTCAGGTCGGAGGCCGACCCGCGCTGGGAGCCGGAGATGGCGGCCAGCGAGACCGCGCCGCCCAGCCTGCGGTAGAACTCGCCCAGGTCGTCGTCGATCGCGCCGTGCACGGTCACCAGCGTCGGGGCCGTACGGGAGGCCGCGGTGAGCGGGCCGGCCAGGGAGTGGTCGTGGACGATGTCGACGTCGAGGGAGGCCAGCGTGGCCGCGGCGGCCGCCGCGTGCACCACCTCGGGCAGCGGCTCTCCGATGCGCGACGAGGGGGCCTCGGGATAGGTGGCGACGTAGTCCGCCGGGGTGTCGGCGCGTCCCGCGCCGATGAGCGTCACCGTGTGACCACGGCGCACGAGGGCGGTGGTCAGATCGGACACCATGGCCTCGATGCCGCCGTACGCCCGGGGCGGCAGTTCGTACCAGGGCGGGGCGACCATCGCGATCCGCAGGCCACCGGAGCGGGACCGGGCGGGGTGAAGATCGCTCACTGAACGCATGACGAGTACACCTCCGATACGCATCCACGGTCTTCGGCGTAGGAATCACCGCCGCCGCGTACGCGTCGTAGTGCTCGGTCCCAGCGCCCGCGCCGGCGACGTCACTACTGTTAGCACTCTCCTGACCTGAGTGCCAAACAGGCCCTTCCTGTCCCGGGCGGAGACCGGTGGCGGGTTCGACTGAGTCGGTGAGGGTGAAATTCCCCAGGAGTGACGCGGTGCTGCCCGACAGCGGGAAGCAGCGGAACTATCGGTTCCCGAGGTGTTCCCCGCAGCAGCGCTCCACGCTGGCGCAGAGATCGCTCCATGATCGGTTCGAACCGGACAACTCTCTCAGGGAACCCAGGGAGACCGCCTTTTCCAGCACCCCGGGTGCATCCGACTCCCGGTAGCGGCGGGACGGGGGTCCGATCTCGTTCATGAGGACCTTCTTCGGGGCATGTATTTTCCCCGTGTCTCGTCCCAGGTATTTGCTCGGCACCTCCCAGGAGGACACGAACGCCTTCAACGCTTTCGGGAACAGGAACATCCACGCTTCCGTCTCCCACGCGGCCAGCCCGTAATGAGCCGAATTCATCTCCCTGTCGAGGGCGTCCTGCACCCGGTCGCGGATCCGGACGTACTCTTCGCCGTCGACGGCGTCGAGATCCTCATGGACGAAAAAGCAGGCGAGTTCGGCCTTCTCCCTGGCGGCCCGCGCGCGGGCCAGTCTGGCGAGTTTGTTCACTCGATCGGTGAGTCTCTGACCGGTGGCCTGCCGTAAACGGACAGGCTCGTTGATCTCCACGAGCCTCCCTTTCATCTGCGGGCACAGGGCTTCCAACACGATGCGGAGGCAGCGCCGGTCGTTGCTGTCCTCGCCGGCGAGAACCACGACGGGCTTCTTCGTGGCACGCACACGAGTGCCGCCTCGCGGGGTCACAGATCGCCTCCCAGGGCGCCCGAGAACCACAGTTCGCCGAGAGGAAGCCCTTCGCTTCGCGTGACGATGTTACGGATCTGCTTATGGGAGATAGCGGGTATCGCGGAAGATCCGTCGTCTCGGCGTTCGCAGACGACCAGCTCGTCCGGGTGCAGCCTGTCGGCAAGGGCAGGGGAGTGCGTGGCGATGAGGAACTGCGTCCGTAGGCTGGCTTCGCGGAGCCGCTCCACGAGAAGTTCCAGAGCTTGGGGATGCAAGCCGTGATCGATCTCCTCGATGCACGTCAGGGCCGGGGGGCTGGGGTCGTAAAGCAGGGAAAGGAGACCGAGGAGGCGGATCGTTCCGTACGATGCGTCGGCGAGCTGCGTCCGTCTGCGAAGTCCTCGCTCGTGGAGGATGACGATGACCTCGCGCGCGGGACCAGAGGGAAATTCGAAATCAATTCCGGTGAGCTGTGGAAGCACCTCGATCGCGTCGGCCTCCAGCCTCTGGAACGCCTCCTCGTCACGGCTTCGCAGCGTCAGAAGAAACGCGGCCATGTTGGCGGCGTCGTCCTCCAAAGCATCCATCCCGTGTGGAAAGCGACTCGGCATGCGGGCGGATCCGACGTTCACATCGAAGACCCGGAAGGACGCGAGCCGCTGCGCCACCGTCGCCACCTCGGTCCCTCCCTCGTCATCTGTGAGCCGTGGAAGCGTGGAGAGGCCGCTGCTCAGCCGCTGGATTCCGATGGAGTGCGCAGGGGACTCGGCCCGGTCTTTACCGATTTGAACGACATTGACCTTCTGGCCGGAGATCGTGATTCGGCGGCCGCGTCCCTGCGTCCGTTTGAATTGGAATGTCTCCCGCCGGGAGAGGGATCTGCCGCTGCGCTGCTCGATCCGTAGTGAGTACTCGTCGGGTGCGTTCGGGCTGCTGTGAGTCGTCCAGTTCGCCTTCAGTTTGATCTGGATGGAGGTCGGTGGCTTGTCCCCACCCCAGAAGGCGACCTCGTCGAACCCGCCGCGAAGGTCGAGTGCCGGCTGCAGGTCGGTCCGGATCACGTCCGCGAGAAATCGGAACACTTCGAGGATATTGGTTTTTCCTGCGCCGTTCGCGCCGACGAGCACATTGAGCGGCCCCAGGGGAAGCGCCACTTTTCGCAGGCTGCGGAAGTTCTCCACCTCGAGCTCGATCAGCCGCTTCTCCATCAAGCCACACTTTCCATGCCGGTCTGCGTTCCAATGGTCACTGTGCGGACCAGTGCGAGTCCCCGCCAGAGTACTGCTGTGATCACAGATGGAGACGGTCTCCTCTGAAGATCGCGTCTCGGGTGCGGGGCGAGGCTCAACGTCGTAGGAGCGACATCGTGGTCACGACTCACCTCGCAGCGGCGAAGCGTCCGCCCGGCGACCTTATGCGGTCGCCGGTGCCTGACGGCTCCGCCCGCGGGCGTGCTTCCTGGGATTTCGCACCCGGGAACGGGCCGTGCCGACTTGCGTTCACCGCCCTGGGAACGTATGTTCGAAGTAGCGGCGATTCTGCCCGAATCATCCGCCCGTCTTCCCCCGGGTGGCCACGAAGCCACAGGGAGAAGGAGTCTTGAGCAGACTTTACGGCGATCCGATCGAGGTGTGGGTCCGGGACGGGCGCCCTGCTCAGTTCGTCTGGCGTGACCGGCTCTACACCGTCCGCGAGGTCCAGGACCACTGGGTGGTCGCCAGAGAGTGGTGGAAGACCTCGGACGCCGATCCCGGCGAGCGGCGCTTCTGGCGAGTGGGTGCTGCGGCCGGCAAGGAGGTCGGGACCTATGAACTGCGCTTCGACACCGCCAGCGGCGGCTGGCTCCTGCTGAGGGCCTGGGACTGATGGGAACGCTCCAGCCACCCAACCGGGGGACGGGCCGCTGGAGGACGGACCGGGGACGGACGGGGGTGTGCCCGTGACGCGCGCCTTCGCCCACCTGCACGTGGCGTCCGCCTTCTCGCTGCGGTACGGCACCGCGTTCCCGGCCGCCCTCGTCCGGCGGGCCGCCGAGCACGGCATGGACACGCTCGCGCTGACCGACCGCGACGGCCTCTATGGCGCGATCAAGCACGTCATCGCGTGCCACGAGCAGGGCGTCCGCCCGGTCGTCGGGGTCGATCTCGCCCTCGACGGCGTCTCTTCCCTGCCCGGCTCTTCGGTGCCCGGTTCTTCCGCGCCGGACGACCTGTTCGAGGGCGGCCTGCCGTCCGGCCGCCGCACCGGTCACAGCCGCGGGCATGGACACGGGCATGGACACGGGCATGGACACGGGCATGGGCACGGGCATGGCCGGGGGACGGCGGCCGAGTCGGCGCGGGTCGTCGTGCTCGCCCGCACCGGCGGCTGGGCCGCGCTGTGCCGCCTGGTCACGGCCGCCCACCACGCGGGGGAGCGCGGCGCGCCGTACGTCACGCCGGGCATGGTGGCCGAGCACGCGACCGGCCCGGACGGGGAGCCCCGGCTGACCGTGCTGCTCGGGCCCCGCTCCGGCGTCGGCCGCGCGGTGGCCGAGCGGCACGACGACCAGGCCAGGACCCTGCTGGCCGCCTGGCGCGCGGTGGTCCCCGACCTGGTCGTCGAGGTGTCCGATCTGTACGGCTATCGCGACGCGAGCACCGCCGCCCGCATGATCGGGCTGGCCGACTCGATGGGCGTGCCGGTCGTGCTGACGAACGCGGTCCGCTATCTGGACGCCGCCGACCACCAGGTCGGCAACGTGCTCGACGCGGCGCGCAAGCTGGTGCCCCTCGACGGGCGGCACCTCGACGACCCCACGGCCCACGCGTACCTGAAGGACGGCGCCGAGATGGCTCGGGTGGCCGCGCGGATCTGCGGCGGCGACACCGGCCGGGCCGCGCGGCTGCTGGCCGAGACGCGCCGCGTGGCCGACCTGTGCGTGCTCGACCCTGTCGAGATCGTGCCCCTGCTCGACCCCGAGCGGCCCCGGCTCCACCTGCCTGAGGTCGGCGAGGACCCGGTGCCCCTGCTGCGGCGGCGCTGCGAGGAAGGGCTGGCCCGGCGGGGCCTGGAGCGCTCGGCCGAGGCGCGCGACCGGCTCGCCGCCGAGCTCCACGTGATCGAGAAGAAGCGGCTGTCGGGCTACTTCACGTCCGTCGCCGGCATCACGGACATGATCCGGGCGATGGGCGTGCGCTGCGCGATCCGCGGCTCGGGGGCGAGCAGCCTGGTCAACTACCTGATCGGCATCGGCGAGGTGAACCCGCTCGAACACGGCCTGCTGATGGAGCGCTTCCTGTCGGAGGGCCGCAAGGGCCTGCCCGACATCGACATCGACGTGGAGTCGGCCCGCCGCCTCGACTGCTACCGCGCGATCCTCGACCGGTACGGCGAGGATCGGGTGGCCTGCGTGTCGATGATGGAGACCTACCGCGCCCGCAGCGCGATCAGGGACGTCGGCGCCGCCATGGGCCTGCCGCCGCACGAGATCGACGTCATCGCCAAGGCGTTCCCGCAGGTGCGGGCCAGGCAGATCAGGGCCGCGCTGTCCGACCTGCCGGAGCTGCGCGACAGCGGGCTGAACGACCGGTCGCTGGAG
Organism: Microbispora sp. CSR-4; assembly: GCF_008033685.1. Lineage (NCBI taxonomy): Bacteria > Bacillati > Actinomycetota > Actinomycetes > Streptosporangiales > Streptosporangiaceae > Microbispora > Microbispora sp. CSR-4. Next base: position 87,825 of record NZ_VJVX01000023.1, on the reverse strand, counting down.
ACGGTGTTCCGCCTGGCGGAGCGGCTCGACGGGCTGCCCCGGCACATCGCGCTGCACCCCTGCGGCGTTTTGATCGGCAACTCCACGTTGCGCGACCGCACCCCGGTCGAGCGCAGCATGCTGGACTTCCCGATGTCGCAGTTCGACAAGGACGACGTCGAGGAGGCGGGCCTGCTCAAGCTCGACGTGCTCGGCGTACGCATGCAGTCGGCGCTCGCCTACGCCCTCCAGGAGGTCGAACGGGTCGAGAACCGGAAGATCGACCTCGACGCCGTCCCGCGCGACGACCGGGAGACCTACGACATGATCCGCCTCAGCCGCACGATCGGCTGCTTCCAGATCGAGTCTCCGGGGCAGCGCGAACTCGTCGCCAAGCTGGAGCCGCGCACGATGCACGACCTGATCGTGGACATCTCGCTGTTCCGCCCGGGACCGGTCAACTCCGACATGGTCACCCCCTACCTGGAGACCCGGCACGGCTTCCGCGAGGCGCGCTACCCGCACGAGTCGCTGCGCGATGCGCTCAGGGAGACCAACGGGGTGGTCGTCTTCCACGAGCAGGTCATGAAGGTCATCGACGTCATGACCGGGGCGGGGCTGTCGGAGGCCGACCGGGCCCGCCGCGCGCTCGGCACGCCGGAGGGCCGCGAGGCCGTACGCGCCTGGTTCGTGCCGCTCGCCAAGGAGAACGGCTACGCCGACGACGTCGTCGAGCAGGCGTGGAAGGTGCTCGACGCGTTCGGCGGGTTCGGGTTCTGCAAGGCGCACGCGGCGGCGTTCGCGCTGCCCACCTATCAGTCGGCCTGGCTGAAACGGCACCACACGGCGGCGTTCCTCGCGGGCGTGCTCACCCACGACCCCGGCATGTATCCGAGCCGGGTCATCCTCGACGAGGCCCGCCAGTGCGGCGTGGACGTCCTGCCCCTCGACGTCAACCGGTCGGGGAAGACCTGGCTGGTCGAGCGTACGAGCCCGGCCGAGGGCGGGCCGGTGGAGGGCGGGCCGGTGGAGTTCGGCCGTGGATACGGCCTGCGGGTGCCGTTCTCGGCCGTACGGGGGGTGAGCGAGGCCGAGGTGGAGCGCATGGTCGCGGGCCGGCCCTACACCTCGCTGGCCGACTTCTGGGAGCGGGCCCGGCCCTCACGGCCGGTGGCCGAGCGGATCGTGGAGGTCGGCGGGTTCGACGCCCTGCACGGCCTGCGGCCGGGGGAGCCGCGCTGGCGGCCGGGCCGGCTGACCAGGCGCGACCTGATCGCCCAGGTCGGCGCGCTCGACCGGGGCTCACCCGTGGGCGTGGCCGGGCAGCTCCCGATGGGGTTCACCGACCGGGTCACGCCCGGCGAGCTGCCGGAGATGACCGAGGCCGAGGCCGTCGAGGCCGAGCTGGAGATCCTCGGCATGGACGTGAGCCACCACGTCATGGACTTCTACCGCGACCTGCTCGACGCGATCGGCGTGACGCGGGCCAGGGATCTGCTCCGGCAGCGCAACGGCGCGGAGATCCTGGTCGCGGGGGTGAAGGTCGCCACCCAGACGCCCGCCGTGCGGTCGGGGCAGCGGGTCATCTTCACCACCCTGGACGACTCCACAGGACCGATCGACCTGACGTTCTTCGAGTCGGTGCAGGCGCACACGGCCGCGACCGTGTTCGGGTCGTGGCTGCTGGCCGCCAGGGGAGTGGTGCGGCGCACCGGGGGCCGGGCGGTCTCGCTGCGCGCCGTCCACTGCTGGAACCTCGCCGACCTCGACCGCGTGTGGCGCACCGAGGGGCTTGACGCCGTACGCGCTCTGATCAGCGAGGTGCCCGTGCCCGGTGCCGGGGTGGGCGGACGGCCCATCGAATACGGCAACGGCTTCCGGGTGTCGCCCTACTCCGACAACGGCGCCCCGCCGGCCGTACGCGAGGGGCGGCTCCCCGGCCACCCGTCCGCGCCCCAGCGGCGGCTCTGGCACGCCAGCTCCGGCAGCTCGGGACCGCCGCCCGGCCGGTGATCCTCCTCGCCGCCGTTTCCCGCGCGGCCGGAGGCCGTGGGGCCGGGCTCGGAGCGCGGGACATCCGATCCGCTCCCTTCCGGGCGGCCTCCCGCGGGTGCCGCCGGCCTGCCGGACGGCCGTTCGGCCTGGTCGAGCGTGCTGCCGAGGCGGACCTGCGGCCGGACGGCGGGCCGTGCCGTCCGCTTCCGGCCGGCGCCCGCGTGCCGGAGGGTGACCTCGCGGACGGCCGAGGCGCACAGGAGCGCCGCTACGGCGATCGCGGCGGCCTGGGCCGTGCCGAGGCCGGTCAGACCGTCCCGGGCCGGGCTGGCGAACACCAGGCCGAGCGCGGCCAGCCAGCTCATCCACCAGCAGGCGAGGACGACCAGCCACCGCGTCCGGTCTCCGGCGCCGTACGGCTCGCCCCGCGCGGGATCGCCGCTTCGCATGATGCCGCCGTTTCGCCGGGGTCGCCCCGCCGGGCCCTCGCGCCAGGCCAGGTCGGCGAGGAACGGCGGGACCACGAGGTTGACGCCGGGCACGAGGCACGCCGCCGCGAGCGCGACGGGCGGAGTGCCCGGGCGCACCAGCCGCAGCCAGCCCAGATAGGCGGCGGCGCACGCCACGGTGGCGCCGATCGCCAGCAGGACCAGCACGGCGAACGCCGTGGCCGCGCCGCTGACGGTCCGGGCGGCGGGAGAGGCGGGATCGCCGCCGAAGGCCGCGATCTGCGCGGCCAGACGCCTGCCTCTGGTCTCCTCGAACACGGCGAGCGCGGTCACAGACACGACCTGGGCGGCGAGGGCCGCGTACACACCGGCGGCCGCCCGGTTCAGCGCTGACGATCTGGACCGCATCTGTTCTCCCCCGCGCCGGGTGTGTGACCTGCCTCACTCTTATCCCGTCCGCGATGGCGTTAATCCGGTCGGGGACCACCTCGCCGCCTAATCACTCTCGATGAGCTCAGGGCACTTTTCTGCGACGATGCGGGCCAGCTCGGTGCGAGATGCGATGTCGAGCTTGCCGAACATCCGGCGGAGGTGGGTGGACACCGTGTGCGGGGAGAGGAACATCCGCTGGGCGATCTGGCGATTGGTCATCCCCTTGGCGATCAGGCCGGCGACCGCCCGTTCAGTGTCGGTGAGGCTGTCCCAGCCAACGGTCGGCCGCTGTGATCGGCCCCAGTGGCGGCGCCGCACTCCGAGCGCCCGCAGCCGCGCTCGCAGGCGGGCCACGTCCCAGAGCGCACCGATGCGCTCGTAGCCGTCGAGCGCCTTGTCCAAGGCGTCGACGGCCTTCGCGGTGGTGCCGGGGCCGGACGCGGTGGCCAGCAGGACGCCGAGGTCTTCGGTGACCAAGGCGCGTGCCCACGGTTCGGGCTGGTCGACGGCGGCCGCCAGCGCGTCGGGGTCCTGGTGGAAAAGTCCCCAGGAGTGAACGAACGTGGTGGTGAAGATCGGGAAATCCGGGTTGTTCCGGGCCAGATACTCGGCCGTGTCAAGGACGGCCCGCGCGTACGGGCGGTTCCCCGCCGCCAGCGCCGCCCGGGTCATCCAGGCGGCCATGAGAGGCGTCGTGAGGAGTGCCCAGCGCCGTTTCTCCTCGTCGGTGTAGATGGCGTCGAGAATGTCGACCGCGCGCCCGGGATCACCTTGGGCTTCGGCCACCGCCGCCATCACCCACTTCTCCCACACCGATCCGAACAACATCTCGGGCGCGGCGGGGATGGACTGGAAGCGTTCGATGTGCCGGACCGCGGCGTCGATGTCGCCCTGCCGCAGGGCGATGACAGCGAGTATGGACAGCCCGACGCGGATGAACCCGTGGGTGCCGAGTTCTTCGGCGGTCATGCTCCCGGCCTGGGCCTCGGCGGCGGCGTCGTCGAGTCGGCCGGCGCCCAGATGCAGAACGGAGCGGAACAGCGCGGGTTCTGCGGCGAGCACGGTCAGCCCGAGGTCGTTGATCTCCTCCTCGGCGGCCCGGATGGCGATCTCGGCCGCGTCGAACTCGCGCATGGCCCTGTAGTAGAGGCTCAGTATCAGGCGCGTATACGGGCGCTGAATGGCTTCGGCGGCGCCGCGTTCGGTGATGCGCAAGGCTTCGCAAAGGTGCGCGTACGAGTCGGCGATCCGCCCGTCCACCATGGCGAACCGAGCGAGCAGCAGAAGTGCCCCGACGACGGCGGCATCGGTGTGCCGCTCGCGGCCGGCGAGAACGGTTTCCGCCCGGTGCCGTCCTTTGCGGAAGTCGTTCAGACAGGTAAGCCCCCAGAACATCGTCCATTCGGCGATGCCGCGAAGGTCATCGGGCAGGTCTTTGCGGGCGAGCAGGTTTTCGGTCTCGGACACCGCATCCGCCGGCCGGCCGCTCAGCAGCAGGATGTGCGCCAGCGCGCAGCGCAGGCGAGGCGCATGAAGAGGCGGGGCCCTGCCAAGCGCGGAACGGGCGAGATCCGCGGCCTCGGACAGCCGTCCGATGACCGTCAGCGCGTCGACGGCTGTGGCGGCGCGGCCGAACCAGGCAGGGTCGGCGGCGTCGCTGAGTTCCAGCGCCCGCATGGCGAGGTCCACGGCGGTCTGCGGTGAGGACCGCAGCACCTCCTGCGCCGCTCGGTCCAGCGCGAGCAGCGCGGAGGTATCACCGCGACCGGCACTGTGGATAAGGTGCGCGGCGGCGGGAACCGCCGATCCGCTTCGCTTGAGCAGCATCTTTCCCGCATCGTGGTGCATGGCCCGGCGTACGGAGTCGGGGATGGTCCCGATCACCGCCTGCCACAGCAGGTCGTGCCGGAAGGACAGTTCATCTCCGGCGGGTTCGATGATGCCCGCCGACATCGCCTCTTCCAGCATCGGCAACAGACCATTGGTCGATTCGCCGAGCATCTCGGCCAGATCCTTCACCGAGAACGACCGGCCGAGGATTCCGGCGCACTGAAGCAGATATCTGGTCGGCGCGGACAGCCCTTCCAGGCGTTCCTGCATGATCGCCTGAGTGCGCGGCGGGGACGCCGCCATCCGCGCGCGACCGTCGGCGATCTGGAAGACGCCCTCCCTTTTGGACTTCTCCAGCAGATCGACGAGCAGGAAGGGGTTGCCGTCCACGATGCCGGCCAGGGCCAGCACGTCCGGGTCGGGCTTCGCCCCGAGGACGTCGGCGACGACGTCCGCCACCGCTTCCTGGTCCAGCGCCTCCAGGGTGATCCGGGTCGCGCCGTCACGTTCCAGCAGGTCGAACAGGCAGTTGAGGCGGGGACAGTCGCCGCCGCCGGTCGTACGGCTCAGCACCCAGACGAGCGGATAGGAGGCGAGATCCCTGGTCATCGACCGCAGCGCCAGCAGAGTTATCGGATCAGCCCAGTGCAGGTCGTCCAACGCCAGGAGCGTCGGTTCCCGGGCCACCCGCTGCTCCAGCTGTCCCTGCAGGTGTTCCACCAGCAGCAGCCGCTGATCGGCGTGACTGTAGACGCTCATCTGAGCGGCCACGGGAAGCGCATAGCTCGATTCCCCGAGCGCCGAGGTGAGCGGGGCGAGGGGAATCAGCTGGGTCAGTTCGTCCGCCGCGCCCTGAGCGACTCCCAGCCCCGCCTCCGGCGCCGCGGCGGTCGTGATGCCGAGCAGGTGACTCTTCCCGACACCTGACCGGCCCTCGACCAGTAGGACCGCACCCCGGCCTACCCTGGCCTCCTGCAGCAATCCGGCGACAATGGTCCACTCGCGGGCGCGACCGCGCCAACCGGGCCACGATGATCGGCAGAAATCGGACCAATCATCAGTTCCGCGATCGGCATCGGTCAAATGCCCCATAAATCCATAAATCACCCATATGTCGGTCGTGTCAAGCGCGAGGCCGGAGGGGCCTGCGACGCCTCCGTCTTCGTGACATCCCCTTTGCCGGCACGCCGTCACCCACTCGCGAATGTAATGCCTCTACCTGGATTTATCCTCTTTGGTTCCGGACCAGCTGGGCCGGAAGCTGGGCGATCGCCTCGGATGGCTCGGTCGTCTATTTCCGGAAAACGGTCGGCAGGACCTTTCGGCGGGCGTCGAAACGACGCGGCCCTAGCCTGCACGGGCACATGCCCTCGCACCTTGGAGGCCGTTCATGACCGACGCCCCGCCGACCGACGACCGCGAGCCCGCGCGGGTCGTGGCCGAGATGATCGACCACGTGCTCCCGCCTGGCGGCGACCTGGACCGCCTGGGACGGCCTGCCGGTGCCCTCGGAAGATCGGATCTACACCCCGCATAAGGCGATCCGCCGGGTGGCCGACCATCTCGTGGACCATCTGGCGGAGATCGAGGACCGGCTGGCCGGCCGCGTGCCCCTGCCCGACCACTGGCATGCGTCGATGATCACCACTGCGGCCGACCTCGCTCCGTTCACCGAGCAGGATCTCGACGAGGCCCGCAGCAGGCTCACCCGGCTCGCCCGGATCTGGACGGCCCGTCTGGAGGTGCTGAGCCAGGAGCAGCTCGACCACTCGCCCGGGGCGGGCTGGACACTCCGCCAGGTCGCCTTCCACCTCGGCGGGTCGGTCTACTACGCCGACGCGGTGGGTGACCTGTCGCTCAGGAGGTGAGCGCGCGGACGACCTCGGCGGCGGGGCCTGGCGGAAGGGTCGCGTGCACCAGCTCGACCCGGTGGACGATCCTCGGCGCGGCCAGCGGCACCCGGACCCCGCACGGCGCGGCGGACGCGGGCAGCAGGGTCAGTCCGTGCCCGGCCGCGGCCAGGCGCGCTGCGACGGCCGGGTCGTGACCCTCATAACGGATGCCGGGCCGCAGCCCGTCCAGCCGTGCCACCGCGCGCAGGCGGTCGAGCGGCATCACCTCGGGGGCGTCCACCCACAGGGCATCGGCCAGGTCGTCCAGCCGCAGGCCGGACCGGCCCGCCAGCGGATGTCCTTCCGGCAGCACGACCACCAGCTCCTCCTCCCGTACGCCGACGGTGGTGAGCGGCCCCGCGTCGGGGAGGTTCAGCGGGTCGGAGGGCGCGGCCGGGCCGTCGGCCAGCGCGAGGTCGGCCTCGCCCGAGGCCACCAGCGCCACGGCCGCCGCCGCGCCCGCGATGCGCAGCGTCGTCACCCCGGCCAGCGCCGCCGCCGTGTCCGCCGTAAGGGCGAGGGGCCCGGCGGCGACGGTGAGGGTCCGCGGCTGGGCGGACAGCCGCGCCACGTCCGCCCGCGCGGCCCGCAGCCGCAGCAGCAGCGGACCCGCGTGCTCCAGCAGGCGCTCGCCCGCCCGGGTCGGCCGTACGGGGCGGCGGGTCAGCAGCGGCACCCCGAGGTCGGCCTCCAGCGCGGCGATCTGCTGGGACACCGCGGGCTGGGTGTAGCCGAGCCGGTCGGCCGCGGCCGAGAACGACCCCTCGGCGACCACGGTCACGAAGGTGCTCAGCAGATGAGGGTCCACGACATCAGCATCCCTTATACGAACACCGGAAATCATCATTTGTCATTAAGTTCGCACGTCGCCAGCATGGAGGTCATGAGACCCCGCATCGCGCTGGTGGGCGACCGGTCACCCACCGTCCGTTCCCACACCCGCATCCCGCTCATCCTCGACGCGCTGCGCGAGCGTGAGGGGCTGGACCTCGACGCCTACTGGATCAGGACCGACGAGGTCGCCGATCCGAGCGGCTTCGACGGCGTCTGGATCCTGCCCGGCAGTCCCTACCGCAGCGAGCAGGGCGCGATCACGGCCGCGCGGACCGCCAGGGAGCACGCGATCCCGCTGCTCGGCACCTGCGCCGGTTTCCAGCACGCGCTGCTGGAGTATGCCCGCCACGTGTGCGGGCTGAGCGTGAGCCACGCGGAGAACGACCCGGCCGCCCCCGACCCGCTGATCAGGCAGCTCGCCTGCTCCCTCGCCGGTCACGAGGCGGCGGTCCGGCTCGTCCCCGGCTCGCTCGCCGAGCGGATCGTCGGCGCCGACCGGACCGTGGAGCGCTACTTCTGCTCCTACGGCCCCGATCCCGCCTATCTCGAAACGCTGGAGGCGCACGGCCTGCGCTTCACCGGGCACGACGACGAGGGCGAGGTGCGGGTCGCGGAGCTGCCCGGCCACCCTTTCTATCTCGTCACGCTGTTCCAGCCCGAGCTGGCCGAACGGCAGCCGCACCCGCTGGTGCGGGCCTTCGCCGCCGCTGCCGCCGCCCGGGCCGCGCTCACCCGAACACCAGATCCCGTACGGCTCTGAGCGTGGGCTCGTCACGGGGGCCCATGACGAGCAGCGTGGTGACCGGGCTGCGACGCCACAGTTCCAGCCGCTCCCGGATGCGGCCGAGCGGCCCGAGGAGCGCGATGCCGTCGGCCAGTTCGTCGGGGATGGCCGCGAACGCCTCGTCACGGCGGCCGGCCAGGTACAGCTCCTGGATGCGGCGGGCCTGCTCCGCGTAGCCCATGCGGCCGATGATGTCGGCGTGGAAGTTGCGGGTCTTGGCCCCCATGCCGCCGATGTAGAGCGTCAGCATCATCTTCACGCCGTCGAGCGCGGCCCTCAGGTCGCCGGTGACGACCACCATGACCATGGCGGCGATGTCGAACCCCGGTTTCGCGCCGGACAGGGCGTCGCCGTACATCGCCTCGATCTTCTCGGGGAAGGCGAACAGCGGCAGCCAGCCCTGCCCGATCTCGGCGGCGAGCGCGACGTTCTTCGGGCCCTCCGCGCCCAGGTAGACGGGGATCTCGGGCCGCAGCGGGTGGGTGATCAGCTTGAGCGGCTTGCCGAGGCCGCCGGGCAGCGGCAGCGGATAGTGCGGGCCCGGGCTGGTCACCGGCTCCTCCCGCCGCCAGACCTTCCGCATGATCTCGACGTACTCGCGGGTGCGGGCGAGCGGCGCGGCGAACGGCTGCCCATACCAGCCCTCCACGACCTGCGGGCCCGAGGCGCCGACGCCGAGCACCAGCCGGCCGCCGGTGAGGTGGTCGAGCGTCATCGCGGTCATCGCGGTCGTCACCGGGGGCCGGGCGGACAACTGGGCGACGCTCGTGCCGAGCTTGATGCGGCTGGTCCGCGCGCCATACCAGGCCAGCGGGGTGAACGCGTCGCTGCCGTACGCCTCGGCGGTCCACACCGACTCGTAGCCCAGCCGTTCGGCGGTCAGCACCACCTCGGTCGCGTCGTCGGCGTTCCGCTGCCAATACCCGAGGTTCAGCCCGAGTCTCAGATCATCGGCCACACGCGTGATTAGAACACGTTCTATGAATCCCGGCCAGACTCCGGATAGGCGCGGGCGAGGTGCTCGGCGACGGCGGCCGCGGCGGCCCCGGCGTCGCCGTCCTCGATCGCCCGATGGATGCGCCGGTGGTCGTCCTGCAGGCCGCCGGTGTCGCCGAGCCGTACGACCGCGTCCACGGCGTAGCGGCGCAGGGCGTCGCGCAGCGCGCGCATGACCGCCATGATCAGCCGGTTGCCCGCCGCCTCCGCGAGGGCGAGGTGGAACGCGATGTCGTGCTCCACGAACTCGGCGGGGTCGCGGGCGGCGTCCATGGCCGCGATCGCCTCCGCCATCCGTCCGGTCGCCGCCTGAGCAGAAGCCGCCTGCGCGGAAGCCGTCTGCACGGAAGCCGTCTGTGCGGGAGCCGTCTGTGCCGAAGCCGCGCGGGCCGAAGCCGCGCGGGCCGCGGCCCACTGCTCGATCATCAGCCGGGTGTCGATCACCTCGCGCATCGAGAGCGTGGCGAGGCCGAGATGCAGCCGGAGCAGGTCGGTGAGCGCCTCTCCCGGGCGGGAGGTGAGCACCGCCCCGGCGTCCGGGCCCCGGCCGGCCTGCGACGCGACCACCCCGAGGGTCTCCAGCACGCGCAGCGCCTCCCTGACCGACGACCGGCCCACGCCGAGCTGCTCGGCGAGCTGCCGTTCGCCCGGCAGCCGGTCGCCCACGGTCAGGCCGTCGGCCGCGATCCGCTCCTCGATGCGCGCGAGCACCTCCTCGAAGGCGCGCGGGCGGGCGTCCGTACGCCGGCGATCTCCGGGGGTCACCACTGCTCCTCCGATGCCTGGTGTCGCCGCATGCGCACCAGGATGTATGGTCTGACCATATTTGGTCTGACCATACACGTCAGGAGGGCATGTGCGGGTAGCCCTGTTCGTCACCTGCGTCAACGACACGCTCTTCCCGGACACCGGGCGTGCGGTCGTACGCCTGCTGCGCCGCCTCGGCGTCGAGGTGGACTTCCCCCGCGCCCAGACCTGCTGCGGCCAGATGCACGCCAACACCGGCTATCGGGACGAGGCCGTACGGCTGGCCCGGCGCAGCGTGGCGGCGCTGCGCGGCTACGACGCGGTCGTCGTCCCCTCGGGTTCGTGCGCGGCCATGATCCGCGAGCAGTACCCCAAACTGGCCGGGTCGTCCGGGCCCTTCGCCGATGCGGTGGCGCAGGTCGTGCCGAAGACCTACGAGCTGACCGAGTTCCTGATCGACGTGCTGGGGACGACCGACGTGGGGGCCTACTTCCCCCACCGGGTCACCTATCACCCGACGTGCCACTCCCTGCGCGGCATCCACCTGGGCGACCGCCCGCTGACGCTGTTGCGCCAGGTCAAGGGGCTCGAACTGGTGCCGCTGCCGGGCGCGGAGGAGTGCTGCGGCTTCGGCGGCACCTTCGCGCTGAAGAACGCCGACGTGTCGGCGGCGATGTGCGCCGACAAGGTGCGCGCGGTCCTCGACACCGGCGCCGAGGTGCTGTGCGCGGCCGACAACTCCTGCCTCATGCACATCGGCGGCATGCTCGGCCGCCAGAAGTCCGGCGTGCGGGTGACGCACCTGGCCGAGATCCTCTGCTCGACCGAGACGGCGGGGGTGCGATGAGCGTCACCTTCCTCGGCATGCCGGCGGACCGTCCCTTCCCCCGCAACGCCGCGAGAGCCGTACGGGACTCGCAGCTGCGGTTCAACCTGCGCAAGGCGACCCGGACGATCAGAGCACGGCGGGCGAGCGTCGTCGCGGAGGCGTCCGACTGGGCCGAGCTGCGCGAGGCCGGCCGCGCGATCAAGGAGCACACGCTCCGCGACCTGGACAGATACCTGGTGCGGCTGGAGGAGTCCGTCACGGCGGCCGGGGGCCACGTGCACTGGGCCGCCGACGGGGACGAGGCCAACCGGATCGTCGCCGACCTGGTGAAGGCCACGGGCGAGACCGAGGTCGTCAAGGTCAAGTCGATGGTCACCCAGGAGATCGGCCTCAACGAGGCGCTGCACGAGCAGGGCATCACGGCGTACGAGACCGACCTGGCCGAGCTCATCGTGCAACTGGGCGACGACCGGCCCTCGCACATCCTCGTCCCGGCGATCCACCGCAACCGCGCGGAGATCCGCGAGATCTTCGCCGAGCACATGTCCGGCTGGGGGCGGCCCGCCCCCGAGGACCTGACCGACGAGCCCGCCGCGCTGGCCGAGGCGGCCCGGCTCCACCTGCGCGAGCGCTTCCTCAAGACCAAGGTCGCGATCTCCGGGGCCAACTTCGCGATCGCCGAGACCGGCACGCTGGTCGTGCTGGAGTCCGAGGGCAACGGCCGCATGTGCCTCACGCTGCCGCGCACCCTGATCAGCGTGGTCGGCATAGAGAAGGTGCTGCCGACCTGGCGCGACCTGGAGGTCTTCCTGCAACTGCTGCCCCGCAGCTCGACCGGGGAGCGGATGAACCCCTATACCTCCATGTGGACCGGCGCGGCCGAGGGCCAGGAGTTCCACCTGGTGCTGCTCGACAACGGCCGCACCGGCGTGCTCGCCGACGAGGTGGGGCGGCAGGCGCTGCGCTGCATCCGCTGTTCGGCCTGCCTCAACGTCTGCCCGGTGTACGAGCGGGTGGGCGGCCACTCGTACGGGTCGGTCTATCCCGGGCCGATCGGGGCGATCCTGACGCCGCAGCTGCGCGGCATGGGCTCCGAGCTGGACCGCTCGCTGCCGTACGCCTCCTCGCTGTGCGGCGCGTGCTACGAGGTCTGCCCGGTGGCCATCGACATCCCGTCCGTACTCGTGGACCTGCGTTCCCGGGCCCGCCACCCCTGGCCGGAGCGCGCCGGGATGGCGGCGGCCGGATGGGTGTTGGAGCGGTCGGGACGGCTCGCGCGCCTGCAGCGGGCCGGGGCACGGCTGCGTCGGCTCGTGCCCCGCAGGCTCCCCGGGCCGCTCGGCGGCTGGACCGACACCAGAGACCTTCCCGAGGTGCCGAAGGAGTCGTTCCGCGACTGGTGGGACCGCACGGACGGAGGACGCCGATGAGCTCCCGCGACCTGATCCTCGGCCGGGTCCGCCGCGCCCTGGCGGGCGTGCCCGACGTCGAGATCACCCGCGCCTACCGCGGGCCGTCGGACGAGCCGGGTGACATCCGCCTGTTCGAGGAGCGCGTCCGCGACTACCGCGCCGTGGTCCACCTCGTGGACGAGCCGGGCGTGGCGGAACGCGTCGCGCGGTCTCTCTCCGATCGCGGGGCGCGGCGGGTGGTCGTGCCCGCCGGGTTCCCCGCGCCGTGGCTCGCCGCCGCGGACGCGGAGGCGGTCGCCGACGACCCGCCGCTGAGCGCCGCCGAGCTCGACGCCGTGGACGGCGTGCTCACCACCTGCGCGGTCGCGATCGCGGAGACCGGCACGATCGTCCTCGACGCCGGGCCGGGCCAGGGCCGGCGTGCGCTCACGCTGGTGCCCGACTATCACCTGTGCGTGGTGCGGGCCGCAGAGATCGTCGCCAACGTGCCGGACGCCGTCGCCCGGCTCACCCCCACTCGGCCCTTGACCTGGATCAGCGGCCCCTCGGCGACCAGCGACATCGAGCTGAACCGGGTCGAGGGCGTGCACGGCCCCCGCACGCTCGAAGTGCTGATCGTGACCTGACCCCGGCGCGAGCACCCGGGCGCGAAGACCTGGGCGCGACAGCCAGGGCGTGCTGACCCGGGCGTGAAAGCCCCGGATCGCAAGCCGGCGGTCGCAAGCCGGCGGTCGCAGGCCCTGGGTCGCACGCCTACACGTCACTAGCCGTTCCGGGTCATGAACCCGGGGGTCAGAAGCGCAGCAGCGCGCCGATCCCGTCGGGAGACTCCAGCCTCGGGACGAACCAGAGCTCGGCGTCGGTCGCGGCCACCGCCCGTGCGAGGGCGGCGTCCGCGCGTTCCCGCATGGGCTCCTCGACCCCCCAGGCGGCCAGCTCCGCAGGGTCGGTCGACAGATGCGTGGGCTCTGGGCCGATCCACATCATGGCCGTGGAGGACGGGTCGTCGTGCATCAGCAGCACGGCCACCCGCCGGTCGCGCAGCGCGCGTGCCGTCTCCGCCAGGCCCGCCACGGCGTTGCCCGACGCGTACGTGTTCAGCAGCTCCTCGCAGCGCCGCTCGATCCAGGCCCGGCAGGCCTCTTCGACCTCCCGCCGGAAGTGGTCCAGGTCGGCGCCCGGGGCCCGGCTGCCGTGCTCGGCCACCGTCAGCCGCCGTACGACGTCCTTGCCGAGGTGGTCGGTCACGAGCCCGCGGGCCTTGGGATCGCCGGCGAGCACCACGACCTCCGCGCCGATGCGGTGCGCCTCCTTCTCCACCACCTCGGCGAGGGCCACGGCGTTGCGGCGCCAGCCCTCCTCGACCTCCCGGTCGAAGTTGGCCTGCGACCAGCCGCCCTGGCCGGTCTTCTGGAGCGGCCGGGTCGGGTCGGCCACCTCCACCGTCAGCTCGCGCCGCCGCCCGTCGGCCACCACCGCGACGTCGCCTCCGGCCCGGTCGGCCAGCACCTCGATGTGCGGCACGTGCTCGCCGCGCTGCGCGAGCAGCGGCACCACGTGAGGCAGCGGCGACCAGCGTGCGGTCTGCCGGCGCGGACGGTGCCGGAGCGCCTCGGTGAACACGACCTCGCCCTCCACGGCGAAGACCGCGCGCCCGGGCGCGGCCCACGCCGGATCGGACATCAGCTCGCCGATGGGGTCGAGCGCGGAGGCGGGCGCTCCCTCCTCGGCGAGCCGTTCCCTGAGCTGCGCCCACCGGCGCTGGACGACGTTGGCCGTGCCCTCGGAGGACCGGTCGGTGTCGACGTATACCGAGGCGTACGGGCCACTGCGCTCGTACAGCCCGCGGATGAAGTCCAGTCTCACGGGCCCTCCCTACCAGCGCTGGCGTTCGACTCCGAGTCCAAGGGCCTTCGCGACCTCCGCGATGTTGTGGAACGTCATTTCGGGCAGCCGCCGTACGGCCTCGATCACGGCGTCGGGAGCGTTCTTGCGCCGGGCGTGGGCGATCAGCCTGGCCGGGTCGGCGGGGAACCCGGCGTCGCTGAGCCAGGTGGCGAGGTGACTGCGGCGTTCCACGTCGGCTGGGGTGATGCCGAGCGGCGTCCCGGGCTCGTGCCCGGGCGGGTGCCGGCGGGGCGGCGACATGTCGTCCTCGGGCTGCTGCGTCGGCTCGGGCTCGCGCCACTCCTCGACGCGGGTGGGTCCGGCGCCCTGCACGAGGCCTTGCGTCTCGTGCTTCTGCTCCTCGTCGAGCCGGCGGCCGTGTTTGTCGCTGCCGCGCTGGATACTCATGACCTCACCTCCCGATTAGGGTCACTGACGTGCCTCGTACCCGGACCGCCTGCCCCAAACATCGGGAGCGGTGCGGCCGTGTCCCACATAACCCCCGACGGGTGAAAAATCCTCTTCTGGGATGGAGCGACGTATTGTTCGACGAGCGGCTGACGATCAACACGGAACGGCTGATCCTGCGGCCGTTCGGTCCCGGGGACGCGGGCCAGGTGCGGGCCATCATCGAGGACGGCGCGCACACCACCGCGCTGCCCCCGGGCGCACCCGGGCACGCGTCCGGCATCGCGCAGTGGCTGTCGTACGGCGTGCACGAGCTGTGGCGCTCGGGCCAGGGCATCCACCTCGCGATGCACGCGCGGCACGGCGTGGTCGGGTCGATCACGGTCTTCAAGGCCCAGTGGGGCATGGGCACCGCCGAGGTGGGATACGGCGTGCATCCCGGCTACCGCCGCCGGGGATACGCGACCGAGGCGCTCCGCGGTCTCGTCGGCCGCCTGCTCGGGGAGGGTCCGCTGCGGCGGATCGAACTGCGGGCCAACGCCGACAACCTCGCGTCGATCAGGGTCGCGGAGAAGGCCGGCTTCATCCGTGAGGGACTGCTCCGCGGCGCGGGATTCGAGGACGACGGCCCGCACGACCTGGTGGTCTTCGGCAGGCTGCGCGGCGACGAGCGGTCGGTCCCGCGCCGCAGGATCGAGAGCGAGCGGCTGGTCCTGCGGCCGTTCGCCCGGCAGGACGCCTTCGACGTGGTCGACGCGGTCAAGGGCGACCCCGAGATCGCCCGATGGATGCCGTGGGCCGAGGGTTACACGCTGGAGCGGGCGCTGGAGTGGTGCACCCGGCTCGCGCACGCGAACGGCCCCGGCTATGGTGGCAACTTCGCGATCCAGCCGAAGGACGGGGAACGGCTCGCCGGAGCCATCGGCGTGCAACGTGAGGACCATGAACGCGGGGACGCCGAGCTCGGCTACTGGATCGCGCCGTGGGCCCGCCGCAGGGGGTACGCGGTGGAGGCCACGCGACTGGCGACGGCCTACCTGTTCGATCTCGGCTTCCATCGGGTCCACCTGCTGGTCGCGACGGGCAACCGCGCGAGCCAGGGGGTCGCGAGGAAGGCCGGGTTCATCGAGGAGGGCATCATGCGCCGGGCGCTGCCGGTCCCCGGGGGCTGGGCCGACGCCGTCCTGTTCGGCATGCTCAACGGGGAAATTTCATGGCAATAGGTAAAGAATCCCCCTAGCCCCTGTGCCCATCGGTCAAGTGGCCACCATGATTGGGGGCCGGAAGGCTATCCTCGCCAGCCGTGAGCCTCCCGCCGGCCGGTGAGCGCGCATCCAGATGCGGGAGATCCGTCCCGGCACGCGAACGGGGTGGCGTCGGCCCGGGCGGGGCGGGGGATTGTGAACGACACGCAGGTCAACTGCAGGGGAGATCAGCTAGATGAAACCGCCGCTGCTGCTCATCGGCCACGGCACCCATGATGAGACCGGCGTCGCCGAGTTCGGCAGGTTCGTTCACCGCCTCCGCTGCCGCCTTGACGGGCTTCCCGCCGAGGTGAGCGGCGGCTTCATCACGAACGCCCGCCCCCCGCTCGGCGACTCCATCGCCTCTCTCGTGGCCCGCGGACACCACCACCTGATCGCGGTGCCGCTCAGCCTCACCGGCGACCGGCGCGCGCTCGGGGACATCCCGGGCACCATGGCACTTGAGCAGGAGCGGCATCCCACGCTCGAATACGACCTCGGCCGCCCCCTCGGGCCCGACCCGCGCGTGCTCAGGCTCCTCGCGGAGCGGCTCGCGGACGCCCGCGCGGAGATGCCGCGGTTCGTGACCGACGAGCCGCCCGCCGAGATCGCCCCCAGCGAGACCGCGGTCGTCCTGGTCGGGCACGGCTCCACCGACCCCGCCGTCAACGCCGAGGTCCACCGGGTCTCGCGGCTGTTCTGGGAGACCCACGCCGCCGACCTGCTGACCGTGGAGACGGCGTACGTGTCGCACACCCGCCCCGGCGTGCCGGGCGGCCTGGAGCGCTGCCGCAGGCTCGGCGCCAAGCGCGTGATCGTCCTGCCGTACGTCCTGTTCGCCGGCGGAGTCCTCGAACGCATCTGGGCCCAGGCCCTGGCGTACGGCGCCAACCACGAGGGCCTCGACATCCGCTGCGCCGAGGTGATCGGCGACTGCGAGGGCCTCGCCGACGTGGTGATCGACAGGTATGAGGAGGCGCTCGCCGGAGGCGGTCAGTCCTCGGCGCCCGCCGCCCGCCGCCCGTCCCCCGGGCTGCCGGTGACCCGGCCGCCGTTCCCCCCGCGGCGTACGCCGGAGGCGGGCCCGGGCGCCGCGAAGGACGCCGGCCTCGTGACCGCCATCGCCCCGCGGCTGACCACGGCCGGGGAGACCGGCGGCGAGCCGCTCGACGCGGACGCCTTCCAGGGAGTCGACGGCGAGAGGCCGGAACCGGAAACGGCAGGCGCTGACGGGGCCGATAGCATGATCGGCGTGGCCGGCCGCGGCGACGCGGGGGAGGAGCCCCGCGGAGACGCCCCGGACGGGCCGCTCCCCCAGCCCGGAATCGCCAGCGTGGTGTAACCGGCCTGCCGTAGCCGACGCGCTACGTCAGGCGCCGTGTGGCCGCCGCGCAGAAGGAGAGAGCATGACGTCCCCCCTCGGCGAGACGATCGGCGCGATCCGCCCGGTCGAGCCCGGCCCCATGGCGGAGGCCAGGGCCCACCAGGACAGGCTCACCAAGCCGAGCGGCTCGCTCGGGGTGCTCGAAGACGTCGCGGTGCGGCTCGCCGGCATCGCAGGGACGTGCCCGCCGCCGCTCCCGGCCCCGGCCGCCCTCGCGATCTTCGCCGCCGACCACGGCGTGCACGCGCAGGGGGTCAGCCCCTGGCCGCAGGAGGTCACCGCGCAGATGGTGGCCAACTTCACGGCGGGAGGCGCGGTCGCCAACGCCTTCGCCGCCGAGGTGGGCGCGTCGGTGACCGTGGTCGACGTCGGCGTCGCGGCCGACCTGCCGCCCGCGCCCCGGCTGCTCGCCCGCAAGGTCGCGTACGGCACGGCCGACCTGTCGCAGGGGCCCGCCATGACGGAGGAGCAGGCCACGGCCGCCCTCACGGCCGGGATCGAGGTCGCCCGCGACCTGGTGGAGGCGGGCGCCCGTTGCCTGGTCACCGGAGACATGGGCATCGCGAACACCACCGCGTCGGCCGCCCTGATCTGCGCCTTCACCGGCAGGCCCGCCGCCGAGGTCACCGGCCGGGGGACCGGCGTCGACGACGCCACCTACGAGCACAAGATCGAGATCGTACGGCGCGGCCTGCGGGTCAACGGCATCGCCGAGGCGGGAGCCGCACCCGAGGTGCCCGGCGAGGCGCTGCGCGTGCTCGCGGCGGTCGGCGGCCTGGAGCACGCGGCCATCGCCGGATTCGTGCTCGGCGCCGCGGCGGCCCGGGTGCCGGTCATCCTCGACGGCGTGATCGCCGGAGCCGCGGCCCTGGCGGCCGGCGGGCTCGCGCCCGACGCCATCGGCTACTGCCTGGCCGGGCACCGCTCGGCCGAGCCCGGCCACGCGGTGGCGCTGGCCCATCTCGGTCTCGACCCGCTCGTCGACCTGCGGCTGCGGCTGGGGGAGGGCACCGGCGGACTGCTCGCCCACCCTCTGGTCAGCGCGGCGGCGCGGGTCATGCACGAGGTCGCCACCTTCGACTCCGCGGGCGTGGCCGACAAGGCGGAGTGAGGCGGCGCGGCCCGCAGGCGGCAAGGGCGAGTGGAGGCGGCGCGGCCCGCGGCCGATCGCTCTGTGGACTCACAAGTCTCATCCTGTGAATGTCGCCCGAGCCCAGCGGGTAGGTTTGCCTCCTAACAATGCACACTTGACGCTCTAGGGAGACAGGGGTCATGGCGCCCTACCTGCTCGGCCTCCGCCTTGACGGGCGGCGGGTGCTCGTGGTCGGCGGGGGACGCGTCGCTCAGCGACGGGTTCCCGCACTGCTCGACGCCGGAGCCTCCGTCACCCTCGTTTCGCCCAGTGTCACCCCGGCGCTGGACGACCTCATCGCCACGGGCCGGGTGACCTGGGAGCGGCGGCCCTACCAGGTCGGCGACTGCGACGGCGCCTGGCTGGTGCACGCCTGCACCGACCACCGCGACGTCAACACCGCGGTCGCCGCCGAGGCCGAGGCCAAGCGCATCTGGTGCGTGCGCGCCGACGACAAGGACGCCTCCGCGGCCTGGACCCCCGCCAGCGGGCGGGTCGACGAGGTCGGCGTGGCGGTCACCGCGGGCGGCGATCCCCGCCGCGCGGCCGGCATCCGCGACGCGATCGTGGGCGCGCTGCGCGACGGCACCGTCGACGCCCGGCGGCACCGCACCAAGCCCGTCGGCGTCGCGCTGGTGGGCGGCGGTCCCGGCGACCCCGGCCTGATCACCGTGCGCGGACGCCAGCTCCTGGCCCAGGCCGACGTGGTCGTGGCCGACCGCCTCGCGCCGCGCGCGCTCCTGGACGAGCTGTCGCCCGACGTCGAGCTGATCGACGCGGCGAAGGTGCCGTACGGCCGGTCGCTGTCCCAGGAGAAGATCAACGAACTGCTCGTCGAGCACGCCCGCGCGGGCAGGTTCGTCGTGCGGCTGAAGGGCGGCGATCCCTTCGTCTTCGGCCGCGGCGGCGAGGAGATGATCGCCTGCGCCCGGGCGGGCATCCCGGTGACCGTGGTGCCCGGGATCACCAGCGCGGTCGCGGTCCCCGGAGCAGCCGGGGTTCCGGTCACCCATCGCGGGGTGAGCCAGGAGTTCCACGTCATCTCCGTGCACGTCCCGCCCGGCGACTCCAGGTCCACCGTCGACTGGCCCGGATTGGCGAGATCGAACGGAACTCTGATACTGCTCATGGCCGTCGAACGGATCAAGGAGATCGCCGAAACACTCGTTCGAGACGGACGTTCACCGGAAACTCCCGTGATGGTGGTACAGGACGGTACTCTTCCGACGCAACGAGCCGTTACCGCGACGCTGTCGACGGTGGCGGAACGGGTGACCGCGGCCGGGGTGCGGCCTCCGGCGATCGTCATCGTCGGCGAGGTCGTCAAGGTCGGCCAGGAGATCGAAATGGTGCGAGCGGAGCGGATCCCGTGAGATCGGCAGCCAGGAACACGCCCGACCACGGGACCGGTGCGGGTTCCGGTGACGCCGTGACCGAGGAGCGGGACGTCGCGGAGCGGGACGCCGGGGAGCGGGACAGCGGGGCGCACCCGGAGTCGCCGGGGGAGCGGACCGTCGCGTTCCGCGCCATCCGCGACGACGAGACAGCGGACCGCCCCGCCGCGCAGAGCGCCTCGCCTCCCGCGGGCCCCGGATCCGAGGGCGAGCCGGTGGTGGAGGCAGAGGACGCGCCGCAGAGCCGTGCGGACGACGCGGAGGGCGCCGAAGACGCGGAGCATGCCGAGGACACCGCCGATCATGCCGAGGTCGCCGAGGATGCCGCCGATGAGCCCGGCGAGACCCGGGAGCCCGGCGAGACCGAGGAGACAGAAGAGACCGACGAGTTTGATGACTCCGACGGCGATCGGGTCCGTTCGTTCCCGATGCCGGAGCCGGTCTCGGCGGCGCTGACCGAGGCGCTCAACCAGCTCCGTACGGCCGTGAAGGGCCTGCACTTCGGTCTCGACGTGCCGGGCTCCGAGGAGGCGCGCAAGGCGCAGGCCGCGGTCCTGGCGCAGCTCGACGACTACGTCATCCCGCGAGTGCACATGAGCACCGCGCCCGCGCTGATCGCCATCGCCGGTTCGACGGGAGCGGGCAAGTCCACCATCGTCAACTCGCTCGCCGGAGGGAAGGTCTCGGCCACGGGAGTGCGCCGCCCCACCACGGCGACGCCCGTGATCGTCTGTCACCCCGACGACCACGAGTGGTACGCGCAGGGCGACCTTCTGGGCGGCCTGCAGAGGCTTGAGGAGCCCACGCGGGACGCCCCGGCCGGCAGCGTGGTGCTGACGTCGAGCCCGTCCCTGTCCCGGGGAATCGCCCTGCTCGACACGCCCGACATCGACTCGGTCGTGGAGGAACACCACGAGATCGCGCACCGCATGCTGGACGCCGCCGACGTGTGGGTGTTCGTCACCACGGCGTCCCGGTACGCCGACGCGCCGTCCTGGGGCCTGCTGCGCCGGGCCAAGGAACGCGGGGCGCGCCTGGTCATCGTGCTGTCCCGGGTGCCGCCGAGATCCCGTGAGGTCGTCGTCAAGCACTTCGGCCGGATGCTGAACGAGTACGGCCTCGGCGAGGTCGAGTGCTTCGTCATCAACGAGACGTCCGTACAGGACGGGCGGCTGCCCGAGATCGAGATCGCGGATCTGCGCATCTGGTTGTCCGGGCTGTCGGCCGACGACGAGCGGCGCGAGGCGGCGGTCAAGACGACGCTGAACGGCGTGCTGAACAGCTTCCGCACCCGGCTGCCCGCGCTCGCCCGGCACCTCGAAACCCAGGTCGCCCTGCGCGCCGATCTGCGCTCCGACGTCGACGCGGCCTACATGGGCGCCCTGACGCGGATCGACGAGGCGACCAGGGACGGCTCGCTGCTGCGCGGGGAGGTGCTCGCGCGGTGGCAGGACTTCGCCGGCACGGGCGACCTCATGCGCACCCTTCACCTGCGCCGCGGCGGCGCCAAGAGCCACCAGCAGGGCCCGGAGCGGGTGCGCGGGCTGAAGACCGCCCTGCGGTCGGGCCTCGAAGCGCTGATCAACTCGGCCGTCCAGCAGGCCGCGGAGGAGGTCGTGACGCGCTGGCGGCAGCGGGCGGGCGCGGGCGACCGCCTGGCCGCGACGCCTGGGCTCGGCCGCCCGTCGGAGGAGATCGCGCGCAGGACCACCAGGACCGTCACGGCCTGGCAGGACCACGTCACCGAGCTGATCCGCACCGAGGGCGTGACCAAGCGCTCGGTGGCCAAGCTGATCTCCTTCGACGTGGAGTCGCTCTCGCTGATCTTCATGATCGGGCTGCTCGGCTACGGCGCCACGGACGCCCCGGCGGGTGCGGGCGCCGGCACGCTGCCCCAGCGGATGCTGCGCGGCCTGCTCGGTGCCGAGTCGCTGCGCAACATCACCGCCAAGGCCCGCAGCGATCTGCGCGCCCGCGTCGGCCTGCTCTTCGACGAGGAGACCCTCCGATACGTCGACGCGCTCGACAGCGCCGGAATCCCGGACGAGGCCGCGGCGACGCGGCTCTACCAGGCAACGTACAACCTCGAGGTCGCACGATGACGACGGAGCCGATCCGGCAGATCACGCGCGGGTACGTCTCCGGCACCACGGTGAGGAATCCATGACGGCTCTCAGCACCGCCGAAACCCGGCACGGGCTCGGCTCCAGGCTCGCCGCCCTGGCCAAGATCGTCGAGCTGGGACAGGGCCGGCTCGACCCGGCGCTGGTCACCGAGGCCGCCCAGCTCCTGCTGCGCGCCGGCGACCGGCTCAAACTGTCGTCCGACCACACGGTCGTCGCGCTCGCCGGTGGCACCGGCAGCGGCAAGTCGTCCCTGTTCAACGCCGTTTCCGGGCTGGAGCTTTCGCCCATCGGCGTACGCAGGCCGACCACGGCGCGCACCCACGCCTGCGTCTGGGGCATCGACGGCGCGGGCCCGCTGCTCGACTGGCTGCAGATCCAGTGGCGGCACCGGTTCGCCCGCGCCAGCGCCCTCGACAAGGGCGAGAGCCAGTTGCACGGGCTCATCCTGCTCGACCTGCCCGACCACGACTCGATCCGCGCGCTCACCGACCACGAGGCCCACCGCCTGATCCAGGTGGCCGATCTCATCGTGTGGGTGCTCGACCCGCAGAAGTACGCCGACGCCTCGGTGCACCGGCGCTACGTGACCGAGCTGAACCGGCACGACGCGGTGACGGTCTTCGTGCTGAACCAGTCCGACCGGCTCACCCCGGAGGAGCAGGCGGAGTGCGTGGCCGACCTGGAGGAGCTTCTCCGGCGTGAGGGCGTCACCCATCCCCGGGTGGTCGCGACGTCCGCCACCACCGGCAAGGGCGTCGACAGCCTGAAGGCCGTCCTGGCCGAGTCCGTTGCCGTCCGGCGCGCGGCCTACCAGCGCCTGGAGGCCGACCTCGACCGGCTGGTGCAGCGACTGGTCAAGCACGTGCCCGAGCTGCTGCGGGTGGAGCCCACGGTGGACGGCGCCCGGCGCGCCGGGCTGGTCGAGGCGCTGTGCGACGCGATCGGCGTCTCCGCTCTCGGCGAGGCCATGGAGAACGTGTACGCCGTCCGGTCGGACGACTGGGTCGGCTGGCCGTACGCGCGATGGGTGGCCCGGATGCGGCCCGACCCGCTCAAGAGCCTGCGCCTGGGGGCAGTGAAGGACGACATCCGCGGCCTCGTCGCGAGCTCGGTCACCGCTCAGCCCGCCGAGGTGGACAACGCGGTGCAGGCGCTCGCCGACGGTCTGACGGCCGGCATGCCGGAGGTGTGGCGCGACGGCGTGCGCGAGGCGGCCCGCTCGCGGGTGGACGATCTTCCCGAGGCGCTGTCGGGCGAGCTGTCGGAGGTGGCCCCGCCGCTCGACCGCGTGCCCGTCTGGTGGTGGCTGCTGAAGATCTGGCAGTACCTCCTGGTGCTCATGTTCGTCGCGAGCCTCGCCTGGGCGGGCGCGATCTTCGCGTACGGGGTCTTCAAGGTGGGCCGTCCGCCGTCCGAGGTCCTCGGCGACGTGGCCGTGCTGCCCTGGGTGGGGCTGATGATCCTCAGCGTCCTCGGGCTCGGCCTGTTCTCGGCCATGGCGAGCAGAAACTTCGTGGTCCTCGCCGCCGGCAAGGAACGCGACCGGCTAGAGCGCGACATGAGACGCCGGGTCGGCGCCCTGGCGCAGGAAATGGTCGTCCAGCCGCTCGAACGCGAGCTGCAGCGCTACAACGAGTTCTTTGGCGCGATGGCGGCCACCCGCCGCTGAACGGAACAGCCGCGCCCCGGGGATCCCCCCGCGCGGCGTTCTTGCTCCGTACGACGCCGTCGGACACACCGCCACTGGACCTCCCGCCCGAGACGTACCGCCACCAGGCCTGGACCTCCGGCCGCCCACCCGTCGGCAGGCCGGCCGGGAGAGCTGTCCACAGGCGTGGCTTCGTCCACAGAACGCGGTTCTGGCCTGTGAGGCGGTGCGACGCGCGGCCAGTGTGTCCCCCGAGCCCGGCGAGTGACCGGGCCGGGGAGGCACTCCGATGAACGACATCTACGTCACGCTGAGCGGGAACGTCACCGACGACCCCCGGCAGTACCAGTTCCGCGACGGCTCGCGTGTCACCTCGATGCGGATGGCCGTCAACAGGCGCGTCCTCGACCAGCAGACCAACACCTGGCAGACCAGGGACACCACCTACTACACCGTGCGCTGCTACCGCGGGCTGGCCGACAACGTGCAGCAGTCGATCCGCACGGGACACCCTGTCGTGGTGTACGGCAAGCTGCGGATCAAGCAGTTCGAGCGCGACGGCGAGCAGCGGTTCTGGGCGGAGATCGAGGCGAGCTCGGTGGGCCATGACCTGAAGTGGGGCATCGCCACGTTCGAGAAGCCGATCCGGGCCTACGCGGCGGGCGCGCCGAGCGACGACGAGCGCCACGCGATGGAAGACGCGACGCGGGAATGGGAGCTGACCAGCCGCAGCGGCCCCAGCGGGTTCAGCGGCCTCGGCGGGCCCGGCGCGGCGTCCATCGCCGACGGAGACGACGACGAGGCGTTCGACGCCCTCGTCGGCGCGCGGGGCCAACACGACGCGGCGCCCCGAAGCAGCAGCAGCGGAGAGATCGGCACAGGGGGAATCGGCACGAGACTCGGCACGGCGGAGATCAGCGGAGAAAACGGTACGACGGACGCCGCGACGAACGGCACGATGGAAAGCGCGGCGGACGCATCGGACGAGACGACCGACAGGGCGACAGGCGATGTGACGGACGAGGTGACGGAGCCGGAGCGCGGCCTGGGCGACGGCGGCGAGGCCGCCTGGCTCCCGCCCGCGCTGGCGGCCTAAGGGCCTGTCGCGAAGCCTGGTGAGTCAGTCGTCTGGCGCGGTTATGTGGCGACGGCTTGGTAGCAGTGCCTTGTCAGGTGCTCAGATGGGCGCTGCGAGCAGGCCGGCGAGCGGCGGCCCAGGAGGTGGCGAGAAGCATCTGGAGTGCGGTGAGCGTTGGTGCGGCGTGCCGGAATTGACACCGGCCAGGGCCTGTCCGATGCGTGCCCGCGACGGTGATCGCCCAGCGGGCCGGCCGGCAGCGCGGGTAGTGATCGCGTCGACGGCGGCCGCGGCTGGGATGCCGCTGGAGACGGTGGCCGTGGGTCCTGGTCATGAGGTCGCCGATCTGTACTATGACCGGGCTAACTTCGCAAGACAGAGGAGTCCGGCATGCCGCTGGCCCGCCCCGGCACGCACATCGCCCGGCGTGCGACGAGCCTGCCCGACGTCCCGCCCGGCGCACTGCGGGCCCCGGCGCTGAAGCCGCGGAGGCGGGCGTGAGGTTCGTCCACGCGATGCTTCGGAGGCGGGCATGAGGTTCGTCCACGCGACGCTGCCGCAGCGTGTCGTCTTCGCCTCCGGCGGCTCGCCGGAGGCGGTTGCCGAGGAGGTCTCCCTCCTCGGCGCCCAGCGGGTCATGCTGATCGCCTCCGAGCGCGCGGCCGCCGTCGCCGACCCGATCGCGGCACGGCTGCCGGTCGTGCGGCGGCATGAGGAGGTCGTCATGCACGTCCCGGTCGAGGTGGCCGGGCGGGCACGGACGGCCACCGCGGCGGCCGAGGCCGAGGTCGTGGTCACCGTGGGCGGCGGGTCCGCCACCGGGCTGGGCAAGGCCGTCGCCTTGACGACAGGCCTGCCGGTCGTCGCCGTCCCGACCACCTACGCGGGCTCCGAGGCGACCAACGTCTGGGGCCTGACCGAGAGCGGGACCAAGACCACCGGCGTCGACGACAAGGTGCTGCCGCGCTCGATCGTCTACGACGCCGAGCTGCTCACCTCGCTGCCCGCCGACATGAGCGTGGCGTCGGGGCTCAACGCGCTGGCCCACTGCGTCGACTCGATGTGGGGACCGCGGGCGGACCCGATCGATCAGGCGCTGGCGGGCGAGGGCATCCGCGCCCTGGCCGCCGAGCTGCCCGTCGTCGCCGCGGACGGCGGCGCGATCGAGGGCATCGAGCAGACCCTGTACGGCGCCTACCTCGCCGCGGCCGCGTTCGCGTCGGCCGGCTCGGGGCTGCACCACAAGATCTGCCACGTGCTCGGCGGCATGTTCGACCTGCCCCACGCGCAGACCCACGCCGTCGTGCTCCCGCACGTGCTGGCTTTCAACGCTCCGAGCGCGCCCGAGGCCGAGCGGCGCATCGCGGCGGCCTTCGGCACCGCCACCGCCGTCGAGGGGCTGGCCGCGCTGCGGGCGGAGGTCGGCGCGCCGCGTGCGCTGAAGGACTACGGGATGCCCGAAGAAGGCATCACCAAGGCGGTCGCGCCGATCATGGCCGCCCTGCCGGCCGGCAACCCGGCCCCCGTGACCGAAGAGAACCTCACCGCGCTGCTGCGTGCCGCGTGGGAAGGAGAGCGCCGATGAGCAACCAGGGCAACCCGGGATCGGCCCAGGCCGGCACCCAGGGGCGCGTCCATCGGGAGGTCGATCCCGCGCAGCAGGCCGTCGAGGCCAAGCTGGTCGAGAACGTCGTCGCCTCCTTCGCCGGCTGCCCGGACCCGCGGCTGAAGGAAGTGATGGTCGCCCTGGTCGAGCACCTGCACGCCTTCATCCGAGAGGTGCGGCTGACCGAGCAGGAGTGGCGCGCCGCGATCGACTTCCTCACCAACGCCGGTCACATCACCGACGACGTGCGTCAGGAGTTCATCCTGCTGTCGGACACCCTCGGCGCCTCGATGCAGACCATCAACGTCAACAACGCGGCCTACAAGGACGCCACCGAGGCGACGGTCTTCGGCCCGTTCTTCGTCGAGGACTCGCCTCGCGTCGAGCTCGGCGGCGACGTGGCCTTCGGCGCCCCGGGTGAGCCGTGCTGGGTCGAGGGCACGGTGACCGACACCGATGGCGACCCGCTCGCGGGCGCGCGCATCGAGGTCTGGGAGGCCGACGAGACCGGCCTCTACGACGTGCAGTACGACGGAGCCAAGCGTTCCGCACGCGGTCACCTGTTCTCGGCGGAGGACGGCGGCTATCGGTTCTGGGCGCTGACCCCGACGCCCTACCCGATCCCGGACGACGGCCCGGTCGGGCGGATGCTGGCCGCGGTCGGCCGGTCGCCGCTGCGGGCATCGCACCTGCACTTCATGGTCGGCCACGAGAACGGGCGCACGCTGGTGACGCACATCTTCCCCGAGGGCGACCCGATCGGCTGGAACGACTCCGTCTTCGGAGTCAAGGAGTCGCTGATCAAGAGGTTCGAGCGGCAGCCGCCCGGCAGCCCGACCCCTGACGGGCGGGTGATCGAAGGCACCTGGAGCAAGGTGCGCTTCGACATCGTGCTCGCCCCGCCAGGCGCCTGACCACCACCCCTCGTCGCGAGATCCCCGCGCGGGTGGGGCGAGCCGGTTTTCCGCGACGATCCACGCTGGGCCGGGCTGATGCGCCACTTCCCGGCTATCGACCCGAGCCGGCACGGCCTGCGGGCGATCATCGTCGTGACCGCCGAGAAGATCCGTGACACGTGCGGCTACGCCGTCCCGTTCATGACCTACGAAGGGGACCGCCCGCTGCACGGGTCGCGGTTCGAACGCGAGACCGACGAGTCGCTCGGCGCGTACTTCCACAAGAAGGAGCACGTCGCGACCAGTATCGACGGCCTGCCGGGGCTTCCTCTGCCGCTGCCGCCGCTTCCCCGCACCACGTAGCATGCGGTGGGCGGAGCCGGTCTGTCCGCCGCCCAGGAGGAGACGAAGCGTACGTCGCGCAAACCGCCGCAGATGCCTTTTCAGCCCCTCAGATGCAGATGGCCATCGTGCCAAGGTAGTGGTTCCCGTCGCGCATCGCACACTCCGCAACTATTGTGTTACTCATCGTGAGATGGGCTTCGGCTACTGGGGGGCGGGATGACGGCAACCGGTCAGACCTCGGCCAGACCGCGAAGCGCGATCTGCTCGCGAAATCGATGGCCGCTGCTGGCCCAGCCGCCCGCGCTCGTGTCCTATGTGTGCGCGATCGTGGCGTTCGACGCGGTCCTGATCGCGGTGCTGGCGAAGTCGACCGCGTTCCACACCCCTCACCTCGTCATGTTCGGCGCGCTCACCGTGTGCGGCGCGGTGTGCATCGAGGCCACCCGCCGCCTCGGCATGCCCGCGGGTGTCTCCCGTGACCTGCTGTCCGCCTGGTGGTTGCCGGTGGCGTTCCTGCTTCCGCCGGTCTACGCCCTGCTCGCGCCCATTCCGATGCAGATCCTGCTCCAGCTCAGGGTCCGGGCGACCGTGCCGTATCGCCGCGTGTTCAGCGCGGCGGCGATCGGGATCGCGGCGGGCTCCGCCTCGGCCGTCTTCCACCGATGGGTCCCCTCCGCCGCGGACCTGTCGGCGGGGAAGGGCGGGCCGATCGCGGTCGCGGCGGCCTGCGCGGTGCTGTTCACGGTGCTCAACACCGCGCTGATCGCGGTCGCGGCGCACGCGTCCGACCCGGAGGGCCGCTGGGGCGAGGTGCTGTGGGACCGTGAGCGCGTCCTGCTCGACGCGGTCGAGCTCTGCCTCGGCGTGCTCGTCGCCGTCGTCTGCGGCCTCAACCTGGCGCTGCTGCTGCTCGTGCTGCCGCCCGTCGTGCTGCTGCAGCGGAGCCTGCTGCACGCCCAGCTCCAGGCCGCGGCCCGTACGGACCCGAAGACGGGCCTTCTCAACGCGGCCGCCTGGCAGCGGGAGGCGGACACGGAGATCGTCAGGGCCCAGCGGACCGGAGACGCCCTCGCGCTGGTCCTGGTGGACATCGACCACTTCAAGAAGGTCAACGACACCTACGGCCACCTGGTGGGCGACCAGGTCCTCGCCCAGGTGGCGGCCACCCTCCGCACCCAGCTGCGTGAGTACGACGTGGTGGGGCGGTTCGGCGGCGAGGAGTTCGTCGTGCTGCTGCCCGGCGCCGACGTGCACGAGGCGAGGCGGGTGGCCGAACGGCTGCGCACCAGGGTGGGCCGGATGGTCGTCCCCGCCGAGCAGGCGACGGTCACGGTCACGGTCTCCGCCGGGGTGGCGATCATGAACGTCCACGGTGAGGACCTGATCGAGCTGCTGGCCGCCGCCGATCTCGCCCTCTATCGCGCGAAGGAGCTCGGCAGGGACAGGGTCTGTCTCCCTGCCGCCCCAGTGGCCCCACCTCCGCGCAGCGCGGACGGCGCTGCCGGTGCGATCCCCTAGGCTTGAAGGTATGCCGGAGTACATCTATACGTTGCAGCGCGTGCGCAAGGCGCACGGTGACAAGGTGGTTCTCGACGACGTCACCCTGTCGTTCCTGCCGGGGGCCAAGATCGGTGTCCTGGGCCCGAACGGCACGGGCAAGTCGACGCTGCTCAAGATGATGGCGGGGCTGGAGCAGCCGTCCAACGGCGAGGCCCGGCTGATGCCCGGCTTCACGGTCGGCATCCTGATGCAGGAGCCGGCGCTCAACGAGTCGAAGACCGTGCTCGGAAACGTCGAGGAGGGCGTCGCCGAGACCAAGGCCATGCTCGACCGGTTCAACGAGATCGCCGAGCAGATGGCCACCGACTACAGCGACGAGCTGCTGGAGGAGATGGGCCGTCTGCAGGACGCGCTCGACCACCGCAACGCGTGGGACCTCGACAGCCAGCTCGAACAGGCCATGGACGCGTTGCGCTGCCCGCCGCCCGACGCCGAGGTGACCAAGCTCAGCGGTGGTGAGCGGCGCCGGGTCGCGCTGTGCAAGCTGCTGCTGGAGCAGCCCGACCTGCTGCTGCTCGACGAGCCCACCAACCACCTCGACGCCGAGAGCGTCCAGTGGCTGGAGCAGCACCTGGAAAAGTACCCCGGCACCGTCCTGGCCGTCACCCACGACCGCTACTTCCTCGACAACGTCGCCAACTGGATCCTGGAGCTCGACCGGGGCCGGTGCTACCCCTACGAGGGCAACTACTCCACCTACCTTGAGGCCAAGGCCGCGCGTCTGAAGGTCGAGGGCCAGAAGGACGCCAAGCGCAAGAAGCGCCTGGAGGAGGAGCTGCAGTGGGTGCGCTCCAACGCGCGCGCCCGCCAGACCAAGAGCCGCGCCCGTCTCCAGCGCTACGAGGAGATGGCCGCCGAGGCCGACAAGTATCGCAAGCTCGACTTCGAGGAGATCCAGATCCCGCCGGGCCCGCGCCTGGGCACGACGGTCATCCGGGCCGAGAAGCTGAGCAAGGGCTTCGGCGACCGGCTGCTCATGGACGAGCTGTCCTTCGACCTGCCGCGCAACGGCATCGTCGGCGTCATCGGCCCGAACGGCGTCGGCAAGACCACGCTCTTCCGGATGATCACCGGGTCCGAGACCCCGGACACCGGGTCCATCACCGTCGGCGAGACCGTCAAGATCTCGTACGTCGACCAGAGCAGGGCCGGCATCGACCCCGCCAAGAACGTCTGGCAGGTCGTCTCCGACGGGCTCGACCACATCAAGGTCGGCAACGTCGAGATGCCCTCGCGAGCGTACGTCGCGGCGTTCGGCTTCAAGGGCCCCGACCAGCAGAAGCTCGCGGGCGTGCTGTCCGGTGGCGAGCGCAACCGGCTCAACCTCGCGCTCACCCTCAAGCAGGGCGGCAACGTGCTGCTCCTGGACGAGCCCACCAACGACCTCGACACCGAGACGCTGTCCAGCCTGGAGAACGCGCTGCTCGACTTCCCGGGCTGCGCCGTGATCACCTCGCACGACCGGTGGTTCCTCGACCGCATCGCCACCCACATCCTGGCGTGGGAAGAGGGCTCGAACTGGTTCTGGTTCGAGGGCAACTACGCCGACTACGAGAAGAACAAGATCGAGCGGCTGGGCGCGGACGCCGCCCGCCCGCACCGCGTCACCTACCGCAAGCTCACCCGCGACTGAGCCGCGTTCCTTCCGCCTCACACGGCCCCCGTCCCCGCCTCCGTGCCGGGAACGGGGGCCCGTTAGGTTTGACCGGTGACCGAGCTACGCAATCCTCCAGAGCAGTCGACCCGTTTCGTCTTCGAGCGCAAGGTGCGCTTCGCCGACATCGACAGCTTCGGCCACGTCAACAACGTCCGCTTCCTCGACTACCTTGAGGACGCGCGGGTGTCCATGCTGTGGGAGCGGCCCCGTGAAGCCGGCGGCCGCCGGCAGGACCTCGTGGTCGCCCGGCACGAGATCGACTATCGGCGGCCTCTGACCTTCCGCACCGATCCCGTACGCGTCGAGATGTGGGTCACCGAGATCTCCCGGGTGCGTTTCACCCTCGCGTACGAGATCCGCGACGACGAGACGCTCTACGCCGAGGCGCGCACGGTCCTGGTCGCCTACGACGCCGCGGAGGCCCGCCCCCGCAGGCTCGACGACGACGAGCTGGCATATCTCAGGCGGTTTCTCGCCGACGCCCCGTGACCGGCCGCGGTGGCCGGAGCAGGCGCCGAGGCCGGCGGCCGGTGCGGGGGCGAGGGCGGGATCACTCGGTGAGTAGCCAGGCCGCCGTGTCGGCGGGAAGCGCGGTGCCGTCGAGCGGGCCGCTGCTGATCAGCACCCGGTCGTGGGGCGGTAGCGCGACCGCGCCCTCACCGCAGTTGATCACACAGATCAGGCGGCCCCGCTGGAAGAACAGCGTCTCCTCCGGCGACTCCAGCCAGGTGATCGCGTCGGGCAGCGTGCCGCGCAGCTCCCGCCGCGTCTGCAGCACCCGGCGGTAGAACCAGAGCGTCGAGGACGGGTCGGCCGCCTGCCGTTCGGCCGTGAGGTCCGCCCAATCGGCCGGCTGCGGCAGCCACGACCCGCCCGATCCGAAGCCGTACGGCGGCTCGGTGCCCGACCAGGGCAGCGGCACCCGGCAGCCGTCGCGGCCCGGCACCTCGCCGTTCGACCGCGCGAAGATCGGGTCCTGGCGCGCCTCCGGAGGAAGGTCGGTGACCTCGGGCAGCCCCAGCTCCTCACCCTGGTAGAGGTAGGCCGACCCCGGCAGGGCGAGCATGGCGAGCAGCGCCGCACGGGCCCGGGCCAGGCCGGCCCCCGGGTCGAGCGACCCCTGGCCATAGCGGGTCACATGCCGTACGACGTCATGGTTGGACAGCACCCAGGTCGGCGAGGCGACGGCCTTGAGGGTGTCGTCGATGACCTTCCTGAAGGCCGTGGCCGACCAGGGGGCCTCAAGCCAGGCGAAGTTGAAGCTCTGGTGCAGCTCGTCGGGCCGCACATACAACGCGAGGTCCTCGGCCGAGTCGGTCCAGACCTCGCCGATGGCGACGCGGGTGCCGGGATAGGAGTCGAGCACCCGCCGCCAGTCGCGATAGACGTCGTGCACCTCGGGCCGGCTCCAGATCGGCGACCGCGAGCTGAAGCCCGGATCGGTGTCCGGCAGCCCTTCCGCCTTGATCAGGCCCATCGCGACGTCGATCCGGAAGCCGTCCACCCCCCGGTCGAGCCAGAACCGCAGGACGTCGAGGAACTCCTCCCGCACCTCGGGGTTGCGCCAGTTGAAGTCGGGCTGCTCGGGTGCGAACAGATGGAGGTACCACTGCCCGTCGGGCACCTGGGTCCACGCCGGGCCCCCGAACGTGGAGAGCCAGTTGTTCGGCTCTCCGTGGCCGCTTCCGCCGCCTTCCGGGCCGCCGTCCCTGAACATGTACCGCTCGCGCTCCTGGGAGCCCCTGGGGGACGCCAGGGCCTTCTGGAACCACGGGTGGGCCGACGAGCTGTGGTTCGGCACGATGTCCACCATCAGCCGCAGGCCGTGCGCGTGCGCGTCGGCGACCAGGTCGTCGAAGTCGGCAAGTGATCCGAACAGCGGATCGACGTCGCGGTAGTCCGCCACGTCGTAGCCGCCGTCGGCCATGGGGGAGGGATAGAAGGGGGTCAGCCAGATCGCGTCGACGCCGAGCTCGGCGAGGTAGGGCAGGCGGTCGCGGATTCCCGCCAGGTCGCCCACGCCGTCGCCGGAGGCGTCGGCGAAGCTGCGGACGTAGATCTCATAGACGACGGCATCACGCCACCAGGGGGTTGTTTCCATGAGTCTTGGGCTGCCCGCTGCTTCCGTCGCTTATGCGTTGACCATGCTGTGGGCGGCGTAGACGAGGTAGTCCCACAGCTCCTTCTCGCGCTCGGCCGGCAGGCCGAGGGAGCGCACGGCGTCTCCCATGTGCCTGAGCCAGGCGTCCCGCGCCGCCTCGTCGATGACGAACGGCACGTGCCGCATCCGCAGCCGGGGATGGCCGCGCTGCTCGCTGTAGGTCCGCGGGCCGCCCCAGTATTGGATGAGGAACAGGCGCAGCCGCTCCTCCGCGCCGCTGAGGTCCTCCTCGGGGTACATCGGGCGCAACAGGGGGTCTTCCGCGACGCCCTCGTAGAACCGGCGGACGAGGCGCTCGAAGACCTCCTCGCCGCCGACCGCCTCGTAGAAGGACAGGGTCTGCTCGCTGGTCACGGATTCAGCCTAAGACAGGTACCGATCGGTAAGGTCAGGCGGCGAACGTGAGGCTCTTCTCGTCGAAGGCCCGCTTCACCCGCAGGCGCAGCTCACGGGCGACCTCCAGGTGCCGCGCCGGCACGGTCTTCACGCTGACCCGGAAGATGACGGACGAGCCCGAGATCGACTCCAGGCCGAAGACCTGCGGCTCCTCGACGATGACCGTGTCGCGGTAGTCCGGGTCCTCCCACATGTCGCGGGCCAGGTCGTTCAGCAGCTCGCGGACCGTGGCCACGTCGCTGTCGTACGGCACCGGCACGTCCACGACGGCCCTCGACCAGCCCTGCGACTCGTTGCCGATCCGGGTGATCGTGCCGTTGCGCACGTACCAGACCTTGCCGTCGGAGTCGCGCAGGCGGGTGATGCGGAGCGTGACGGCCTCCACCGTGCCGACGGCCACCCCGGTGTCGATCACATCGCCCACGCCGTACTGGTCCTCCAGCAGCATGAACATGCCGGCGATGAAGTCCTTGACCAGCTCCTGCGCGCCGAAGCCGACCGCCACACCGATGATGCCGACGCTCGTGAGCAGCGGCGCCAGCTCGACCCCGAGCTTCGCGAAGACCATCAAGGCCGCGGTGCCCAGGATCACGACGGACGCGAGGCTCCGCAGCACCGAGCCCATCGTCTCGGCGCGCGCCCTGCGACGCTCCGTCATGATCGCCGCTGCGGCCTCCGTGCTCGTCAGCACGCTCTTGCCGCGCAGCCGTTCCGGCAGCACGCCCACACTGGCCCGCATGGTGAGCCGGGTGATCAGCCGGTGAACGACGTTACGGATGACCAGCGCCCCGGCCAGAATCAGGGCGATGAGGATCAGCACGTCGACGACGCCCGCCACGAGCTGCACCCAGGCGGGGAAGTCACGCTCGGGGAAGGCGCTGTTCAGGACGGTGCAGAAGATGCCGTCGTTGTTCTGGCACGCCTGCGACACCTTCTCCCCGAGCACGTCCAGGTCCGGCACGACGGTCGGCTCAGGAGTCGGCGTCACGGGCGACAGCGGTAACACGAGGTGGATCCCCCCCGGATCGGATCAGCGGCAGTTCTCGGACGAAGCCAATACTGCCGACTGATCCGGCCTCCGTCACATCGCCGGGGAAGACGGAAGCGCGTCCCGTCCGGGGCCGCGGAGGGCGGACCGGACACGCTCCAGTGACGGTGTGGCAGGACGCGGGCGCGCACCCGGAAGCGCGCCCGGCGCCGTTCTCCAAGTGGGGATCCCCCCATCACCGTCCGGCCCCACCTGCTCGACAGGGCCGGACGGCCGTTCGTGGCGACCGGCGAACCGGTCGGCCCGCCCGCGGGGCGCGGGCGGGGTCGGGGCGGGCGGGACGCCGCAGCGTCGCCGTCGCACCGGGGCGGCGCGACGACCACGCTCCGCACCGGGCGTCCTGCCCACCCCTTCAAAGCCGCGGTGGATGCGGCGGCCCACGGCGCCTGCGCTCTCGCCGGTTCTCACCTCGGGGCCGCCGCCTTCCCCTACTCGCTCACCGCGGCAAGCACGCGGGCCACCTTCGTGGCCGCTCCGGCGGGGTCGTCCGCCCGGTGCATCCGCTCACCCCAGGACCACCAGTAGTCGGCCGCCTGGCAGACGACGTTCTCCGTGAGGCTCGTCGCGTCGGGGTTGATCACGCGTACGTAGGCGCGGCCCGACGGGGTGCGCACGACTCGCGCGAGCAGACCCCGCGCATCGAGTTCGGCCACCAGATATTCCAGGCGCCGGAAATCGTCCTCCCCCACCGTAGGTCCTCCTTCACTTCCGTTCGCGGACGGAATGTGTACTTTGCGTTCCCGTCTGTTCACTCTGGTGCGCCCAAGATGGCTCACGGAACTGCTCGGGTCAACGATGGCCAGGAGGCGCTGAGGTGGAGGAAAACCCATGTTGGTTGAAAGAAAACCCCTATCGGTAGACGATCCTTAGTCGGCACGTTCATGTTGGGGGCTTGGCCGCGCCAACTATGGTCCATCATTATGGTGTCGGCGGAGTGCGACGAGTAAGTCACTCTCCGTCACGAAGCGAGGACCGCTCGAGACCACGGGCTGCGAGTGCGGCCGGCCACGAGAGAGGGGCCGGAATGTCCGGCAGGCAACACAGGGAGACGGAGATCGCGCGCCGGATCCGGGCGCGGGGCCTGGCCGCCGGGCGTAGCCTGGCCCAGATCGCCGAGGAAATCCACAAAGACTGCGGACCACAGTTCGGCACGACTCGGATCAAGGCACATCGCCTCTCGCATGGTGTGGCGCTCGCCGACGTGATCGAGCAGGTGCGCGCTCTCTTCGAGAAGGACGGAAAAGCCGTCCCCGGCATCGGCGAGACGCTACTGTCCGCGTACGAGTCGGGCATGAAGCGGCCCGGCCCGGAGTACCTCCACTATCTGTGCTCGGTCTACCGGGTGGAGCCCCTGGCCCTCGGGTTCGAAAGCCCGTGCATCTGCGGCCACGGACATCCGGGCGAATCGGGTGGCGGGGAGTCGGAGCAGGACAGACATATCACTTCACCCGCCCCGTGGGGTGCGCCCGCCCCGTCGGGCGGCGGCACCCATCCGGTGGACGGGGGCGAGGAGGACGAGAACGTGCTACGGAGGACGCTGTTGAAGCTCCTCGCCGGCGGCGCCGTCGGGTCGGTCGGGCTCAAGGAGCTCAACGAAGAGGTGCTCGGCGCGGTGGAGAACCTCCGCCGGCGGATGGACGAGACGATGGTCATGGCCACGGTCTCGCCGGCGATGCTCGACCAGTGGGAGCAGGCCACGTTCGGCTTCGGGCGGCAGTACATGAACACCCCGCCCGTACGGCTGCTCTGCGACGTCATGCTGGAGTTCACCGCCGTGCGCAAGGCGTTGGACCACCGGCAGCCCATCGACGTGCAGGAACGGCTGTGCCGGATGGCCGCCCAGCTCGCCGGGCTCACGGGAATGATCATGATCGACCTCGGGGACCAGCGGATGGCGCGTTCGTTCTTCCGCACCGGCCGGATGGCGGCGGACGAGACCGGCGACCGGGCGCTGCGGGCCTGGGTCACCGCCCGTGAGGCGCTGGTGCCGCTCTACTACGGCGACCCGCGTGAGGCGCTCACCCTGGCGAAGAAGAGCCGCGACCTGGCCGGCCACACCCCCTGTGCCGCGCGGACCATGGCGCCCGTCGTCGAGGCGAGGGCGCTGGCGAAGATCGCCGGGGTCAACGGCTCGCGCCACGAGGTGGTCGAGCAGGCCAAGCGGGCCCTGCACCGCGCCAGGGCGGCCTTCCAGCAGATGACCGACAGCGATCGGGAGGACCCGGCGTTCGGCTACACCGAGCGGCAGCTCTACTTCTACGAGGGCGACGTCCTGGTGAAGCTGGGGCAGACGGTCGAGGCCGACGTGATCCTGCAGCAGGCGCTCGACAAGTATACGGACGAGGACCTGCTCGACCAGACCCTGATCCGGTTCGACCGGGCGATGTGCCGGCTCATCGACGGCGACGTCGACGCCGCGCTCAAGCTGGGCGAGGAGGCCATCGAGCTGGTCGACAAGGACTACCGGACCGACCTGCTGCTCAGACCGGCGTACGACCTGGTGAAGGAGATCAGGGCCAAACACGGCGACTCGCCCAGGCTCCAGGCCTTCTGCGAGATGCTCAAGGAGAGCCGGGTCGAGGTGCCGCCGGAGCTGCTCCAGGATGCCGGGTGACGTGGGTACCGAGGAGGACGTGTGGCAGGAGACGCGCTGGCGGGAGATCTCGAGCCGGGAGATCCCGTGAGGGGCGGGGAGAACGGGCCCGCGCCGCTGAGGATCCGGCGATACCGCTGGTCCGACCTCGACGCGGTGTGGTCCCTCCATCAGATGGGCCTGGCCCAGGTGGGTGTCGTGCCGGGTGACGGCGTCTACTACGACGACGACTTCCCCCGGATCACCGAGGTCTACTTGAGGGCCGGGGGCGACTTCCTGGTGGGGGAGGTGCCCGGTGCGGGGCTCGTCGCGATGGGAGGCCTGCGGCGCATCGACGCCGACACGGCCGAGATGTGCCGGCTCCGGGTCCACCCCGATCACCAGCGGCGCGGCTACGGCGCACGGATCACTCAGGAGCTTGAGGATCGGGCGCGCCGGCTCGGCTACAGCACCTTGCGCGGCGACACCACCATGCGTCAGGTGGCCGCGCTGGAGCTCTACCGCAAATCCGGGTGGCGGGAGCTGCGACGCGAGGTACGTGGCGACAACGTGGTGATTTATATCGAGAAGCAGCTAAATGCCGTTGTCTCGCCACTTTTCTCCCGATAGATAATGCTTCCATCCCTTGGCGGATAGCTGATCTGTGCGAATACTTGTGCCTTGTCCGCAAGAGTGGGGAAAGAGGCATGATGAAGAAGATCATTATCCGTAAGCCGGGGACGACCAAGCTCAGCGGCACCTCAAGCGTGATCCACAAGGGGTGAGGGTCCACCCGAGCCACATCTGGGTCCGGGGAGACCTCTCCCGGGACCGCGTGGCAGCCCTCCGCGCGCTCGTCATGGAGGCGCCGCCTTCCGTCGCGCCCGTCGTCAACGGGCACCGGCGGCTACGCGGTCCGTACACGATCGGTGGCGCGATCCTGCGCGCCCTTGTCCCGGTCGCATTGGAGCGTTCCCCGGGCCTGGTGGCGGAACACGACATCGAGATCCGCGCCGTCGCCCCGAGCCTGCGCCCTCTGGTGCCGGCGCGACGGCAGACCATCGAGGCCCGTCTGACCGAGGACGAGCGGATCCTCGTGCCCGCGCCGCGCCGTACGCTCCGGATCGCCAACGGCATCGCCGAGTTCGTCCGCGACTGCCTCGAAGGGCCGCGGACGCTGCTGGTGGACAACCTGCACGAGGCGGACCCGGCCGACCGCGAGCTGCTGCGCGTCCTGGTGCGTCGGGTGCCGGATCTGACGCTGGCCCTCGGCTCCCCGGAACCCCCGTGGAACGACGCGTGGAACGACGCGTGGAAGGACACGTGGGAGGGGGCGCGCGTGGTGGAGGCGCGGGCCCAAGGCGGCCCGCCCGACGACTACGTCACCTCTGACGGCACCTCCGACGACCCCCGGGCCTACCGCGCCTACCTGTCACTGCCGCCGGAGGAACGGGCGCTCCGGCACGACCGGCGCGCCGCCGAGCTGATGGCCGACCCCGCGGCGGCGGAGCACGCCCTGGGCGCGGTGCCGTACCACCTGGAGCACGGCGGCGACGTCGACGCGGCGGCGCGGGCACTGTGGGCCGCGGTGGACCACTGCGTCACCGAGGGGTTCCTGCACGCGGTCGTGGAGCTGGGCTCGCGCGGCCTGCGGCTGGTGGAGCCGGGGTCCGACCTGTGGTGGCGCTTCACCCATCGCACCGCGACGGCCCTGGCGGGGCTGGGCCGTCGGGCGCACGCGCAGGAGCTGTACGACCAGGCGCGCAGGGTCAGCGTCGATCCGGCCGTGCATGCCGCCGCCGCATACGGCACGGCGATGCTCGACGCGCGCGACCGCGATCCGGCGCGGCGCGACCTGGTCAGGGCCAGGGCCTGGATCAACGAGGCGATAGCGATCTCCACGCTGCTGCCCGACCGGCGGACCCGAGCCTTCAAGCTCGGGTTCGACCAGAACGGCCGCGCGCTGATCGAGCTGCGGGAAGGGCGGACCGACGAAGCACTCGGCCTGGTGCAGTCGGCCATCGACCTGGCCGAGCGCGATCTTCCACCGGACGCCCACCCCGTGCACCGGATGGTGCTGTTCGGCAACCGCGCGCAGCTTCTCGCACGCCTCGGCCGCACGGAGGAGGCGCTGGCCGACTTCGACCGCGCCGTCGCGATCGACCCGGGCTTCCCCGACAACTATCTCGACCGGGGCAACCTGCTGTTCGAGATAGGACGTACGGAGGAGGCGCTGGCCGATTACGAGACGGCGATGCGGGTGAGCCCGCCGCTGCCCGAGGCGTACTACAACCGGGCGGAGCTGCGCCTGGCCGCCGGGGACCTGGACGGCGCCCGGGCCGATCTCGACCACGTGATCGAGCTCGACCCCGGTTACCTCGACGCGTACGTCAACCGGGCCGGCGTGCTGGAGATGCTCGGCGAGCACGAGGCCGCAAGGCGCGACGTCGAGGCGGGGCTCGCCCTCGACCCCGGCAACGCGCACCTGCACGGCGTGCTGGGGCAGCTGGAGACCGAGGCGGGCCGCTACGCGGAGGCCGCCCTGGCCTTCGACGCGGCGCTGGCCGCCGACGCCCGCCTGGCCTCGGCCTGGGCGAACCGCGCGACCCTGCGGTTCGAGACCGGCGACGCGCGGGGCGCCGTAGACGACCTCACCCGGGCGATCGAGCTGGGCGAGGACGCGGCGCTGTACTTCAACCGGGCCACCGCGCTCGACGCGCTCGGGCGGGGCCGGGAGGCGATGCTCGACCTGCGCCGGGCGCTGGCCCTGGCCCCGGACGACCCCGACGTACGGGCGGCGCTGGAGCGGCACGAGAAGGCGGGCTAGGTCCCCTCACGGCGGGGGAGCGCTCACGGCGGACGGCCACCCGGGCGTCCGCCGTCCCCGCCGCCACAGACCCAGCTTGGCCTCCACCGGTCTACCCTGCTCGGCCCCGCTCCCCCCGGCCTGCCTGCCCGCCCGGCCTCCCCCGGCCTGCCTGCCCGGCCCGGCCTTCACCGATCCGGCCCGCCGCTACGGAGTCCGCTCCCGGCGTCCTCGCCTGCTCCGCCGGCGCAGCCCGCGTGTCCCGGGTTGCGCTCGCCGCCAGGCCCGCGTTCGGCGACCGGGTGGCCCTACCCTTGTAGCCGACACCGTCACCCCTCGAGGATCTGAGCATGAGCGCTGAATATGTGCTGACCCTGTCCTGCCCGGACCGGCCGGGAGTGGTCGCGGCCGTCTCCGGGCTGCTGGCCGGGAAGGGCTGCAACATCATCGAGAGCCAGCAGTTCGGCGACCCCGTCGAGGAGCGGTTCTTCATGCGCGTGCAGTTCTCCAGCGGGCACGCCGTCGACGAGCTGCAGGCGGCGTTCGCCGCGCTCGCGTCGGAGTTCGCCATGGAGTTCCAGCTCTTCGACCTCGCGGTGCGGACGCGGGCGCTTGTGCTCGTCAGCAGGTTCGACCACTGCCTCAACGACCTGCTCTATCGGGTGCGCTCGGGCCTGCTGCCGATCGAGATCGTGGGCGTCGCGTCCAACCATCCCGACCTGCGCCCGCTCACCCAGTCGTACGGCGTGGACTACCACCACCTGCCGGTCACCCCGGACACCAAGCCGCGGCAGGAGGCGGAGATCCTCACGCTGGTCGACCACTATCAGGCCGATCTGGTCGTGCTCGCCCGCTACATGCAGGTGCTCTCGCAGGAGATGTGCGCCAAGCTCGCCGGGCGGATGATCAACATCCACCACTCGTTCCTGCCGTCGTTCAAGGGCGCCAAGCCGTACCACCAGGCGTACTCGCGGGGCGTGAAGCTGATCGGCGCCACGGCGCACTACGTGACGCCCGACCTCGACGAGGGGCCGATCATCGAGCAGGAGGTCGCGCGGGTGAACCACACCCACTCGCCCGAGGACCTCGCCGCGATCGGCCGTGACCTCGAATGCCAGGCGCTGGCCCGGGCCGTCCGCTGGCACGCGGAGCACCGCGTGCTGCTGGACGGCCACAAGACCGTCATCTTCCCGCGCTGACCTCCGCGCCTCAGCCGACCTTCAGGCCGGTGTGCCGGGCCAGGAACGCGAGCTGGTCGGCCGAGAGCTCGACCGACCGGCTCACGGCCCGGGCGCCGTGCCCCACCTCGGTCTCGTTGCGCAGCAGGATCGGCCGGTCGCCCGCCTGCGCGTGCTGCAGGGCCGCCGCCATCTTCCACGCGTGCAGGGGATGGACACGGGTGTCGGACGCGAACACGGTGAACAGCGTGGCCGGGTAGGACACCCCCTCACGCACGTGGTGGTACGGCGAGTAGCTCCACAGCCAGGCGAACTCCTCCGGCACGTCGGCCGAGCCGTACTCGACGTTCCAGGTCGCCCCGAGACCGAACTTCTCATACCTGATCATGTCGAGCAGCGGCGCCGAGCACACGACCGCCGCGTACAGGTCGGGGCGCTGGGTGAGCGCCGCGCCGACGAGCAGCCCGCCGTTGGAGCCGCCCGAGATGGCGAGCTGGTCCCGGGTGGTGACGCCGGTGGCGATGAGGTGCTCGGCCGCCGCGTGCAGGTCGTCGAAGACGTTCTGCTTGTTGCCGAGCATGCCGTCACGGTGCCACTGCTCGCCCTCCTCGCCGCCGCCGCGAAGCTGGGCGACCGCGTAGACGCCGCCCGCCTCGACCCACGCCAGCGTCGTGGCGGAGAACCCGGGGGTCAGCGGGACGCCGAAGCCGCCGTAGCCGTACAGGATCGTGGGACGGGGCCCGGAGCCGGGGCGCGAGGTGACCAGCATGCGCACCTCGGTGCCGTCCTTCGACCGGTAGACCACCTGCTCGGTGGTCGCCTCGGGCACCTCCACCGCGCCAGGCGGCGCCTCCCAGAGGGAGGTCTCGCCGGTCAGCGCGTCGTAGTGGTACACGGCGGTCGGGGTGATGCCGTCGGTGTAGCTGAACCAGGCCTCGTGCCCGCCCTCCGGGCGCTCGAAGATCCCTCCGATGGAGCCGAGCCCCGGCAGCGGGACCTCACCGATCCGCTCGCCGCTCTCCAGGGCATGGACGGAGATCTCGCCGATCGCGTGGCGGGTCCAGCCGACGAGCAGGACCGGCTCGGCCATGCCGTCGAGGATCGCGAAGTCGGACAGCACCGCCTCGGCGTCCTCGGGGATCAGGTCGCGCCAGTGCTCACGGCCGGGCGTCTCCGGCGAGGTGACGCAGACCCGCCCACGCGGGGCGTCGAGATCGGTGAAGACGTAGAGCCGCCCGTCGCGGCCGAAGTGGAGCCCGGTCTGGGCGTCGACGTCCTGCTGCACGGTGACCAGCTCCGGCGCCTCCGGCGACGAGGCGGCCAGGTCGGCCACCCACAGGTCGTTGCGCGGGGCGGTGCCCCGCGAGGCGGAGACCGACAGCCATCTGCCGTCGAGGGAGACCGAGACCCCGTAGTAGTTGGTCTTCTCCAGGCCCTCGCCGAAGATCAGCACGTCGTCGTCGGGAGAGGTGCCGACGCGGTGCAGGTAGACGCGGCGGTGATACTGCTCCTCGCCGGCCGGGACCAGCGAGGGCGCCAGCCGGCGCACGTAGTAGAACGCCTCCCCGCCGGGCAGCCAGGCCACGGGGGAGTAGCGGCAGCGGTCGATCGGCCCCTCGATGATCTCTCCGGTCGCCACGTCGACGACGTACAGGCGCGACTCCTCGTCACCGCCGACCGAGATCTGGTACGCCAGCCGGTTGCCTTCCTTGTCCGGCTGGTAGGAGTCGAGCGTGGTCAGGCCCGAGGGGTCGAGGGCGGTGGGGTCGAGCAGCACCCGCTCGCCGCCGCCGTCCGCGACGTACAGGACCGGGTGCTCCTGGTCGGGGGCCCGCCGGGTGAAGAAGCGGCGCTCGCCGCGCCAGGACGGCGTGCCCACCGACCCGGAACGCAGGAGTTCGGCGATGCGCTCGCGGAAGTGGTCGCGCCCTTCGAGCTCGGCGGACCTGAAGAGGGTCTCCTGCGCGTCCAGCCACTCCTTCGTCGCCGGATCGTCCGGATCCTCCAGCCACCGGTACGGGTCGGGGACGGGCGTTCCGTGGAGATCGTCGACGATGTCGTCACGGCGGGCTGGCGGGTACGGCACTCGGCTCATGCAGGCACTTTAAAACAGCCGGACGCCTGCGGCGGTACATCGTCCGTACCCGGCCAAGACGGGAATAAAGGGGTGAACACCTGGGCATAGAAGCAGCAGGCGTCCCAGTCGTTCACCTCACAGACCCTTTATGGGGTGGCGCGGGGGCCGCCGACAAGGCCACACTTTGGTGAAGGGCGGTGCCGTGGTGACGATCCGCTGGGCCGTCCGGCGGAGGTCCCTGTGACGGAAGCATCCGGGTCCCAACCGACGGGACCACAACCCAGGCGCACAGCCGAGACCGCTGTGGAGGCCGGCTGATGCGCCAAGTCCTGCTCCTGAACGCCACATACGAACCGCTGACCACGCTCTCCCTGCACCGGGCCGTAATTCTGGTGCTGAGAGAGAAGGCGGACGTCGTCCACCGCGACGGCCGGGGCGCGGTCCTGCGCTCGGCCACGCGCACGCTCGACGTCCCATCGGTGATCCGGCTCCGGCGTTATGTCCGCATCCCCTACCGGACGCGCATCCCGCTCACCCGGGCCGCGCTGATGCGCCGGGACAACTTCCGCTGCGCCTACTGCGGCCAGCGGGCCGAGACCATCGATCACGTCATCCCGCGATCCCGGGGTGGCCCTCACACGTGGGAGAACTGCGTCGCCTCGTGCACGCCGTGCAACCACCGCAAGGCCGACAAGCTGCTGGAGGAGCTCGGCTGGGCGCTGCGGGTGGCCCCCGTGGTGCCGCACGGCGCGCACTGGCGGCTCATCGGCGCGCAACTCGACGGTGATCCGCAGTGGGCGCCCTACCTGTCGGAGACGGCGGCCTGACGGGCGACGTCATGAGGTGGACGATCACCGCCGACGTGGAGGAGTACGCCGCGGCGGCGGAGCCCTGGCTGCTGCGCGATCCCGTCCGCAGCACGGTCATGCTGACCGTGCTGCGCGGGATCCGCAGCGGTCAGTTCACGGTCGATCCCCTGCTGGCCTGGCTGGAGGACGGCGACACCGTGGCAGGGGCGGCCTGCCAGACGCCGCCCTATCCGCTCGCGCTGGGCGACGTTCCGCTCGCGGCGCTTCCCCTGCTGGCACGCGACCTGATCGAGCTGGACCACGACGTGCCCGCGGTCGGTGGTCCGATCGCCGTCGCCGAGGCGTTCGCGGCCGCGTGGTGGCGGCCGGAAACCCGCCGCCGGGCCGAGCGGCTCTATCGCCTCGGCGCGCTGCGGACTCCCTCCGCGCCGGGGAAGCCCCGCGTCGCGGGCCCCGGCGACCTGCCGACGGCCGTGAGTTTCATCCGGGAGTTCCAGCACGAGGCGCATGCCGAGCGCACGGCCGACCCCACTCCGGTCGTCGCCGCCCGGGTCAACCGGGAGGAACTGATCATGTGGGAGGACGACGGCCGGTCCGTCTCCATCGCCGGTGTCTCCGCGCCGATCGCCGGCATGTCGCGGATCGGGCCCGTCTACACCCCGCCCGAGCTGCGCGGACGCGGGTACGGCAGCGCCGTCGCCCACGCGGCCAGCAGGAAGGCGCTCGACGACGGCGCCACCGAGGTGCTGCTGTTCACCGATCTGGACAACCCCACGTCCAACTCCGTCTATCAGCGGCTCGGCTTCCGGCCCATCGCCGACTACGCGACCATCCACTTCGCCTGAGCCGCCTCCCCGGGACGCCCGCCTACGCAGGGTCGTCATCCCTCCTGGCAGCGGCTTGGTGC
Source organism: Microbispora sp. CSR-4 (assembly GCF_008033685.1). Lineage (NCBI taxonomy): Bacteria > Bacillati > Actinomycetota > Actinomycetes > Streptosporangiales > Streptosporangiaceae > Microbispora > Microbispora sp. CSR-4. The sequence continues at coordinate 43,327 of NZ_VJVX01000023.1, read as the reverse complement.
CCGGTCCATGGCCGGCTGCGTGACCACCTACTTCGGCTGCGCCGCCTCCCCGGGGACGCCCGCTTACGCCGGGTCGTCGTCCTTCCTGCAGGCGGCTCGGTCGCCGGTCTATGGCCGGCCATGTGACCACCTACTTCGGCTGCGCCGCCTCCCCGGGGACGCCCGCTTACGCCGGGCCGGGCTCTAATCTGGACGCATGCCTCGCTATGACTACCGTTGCCGCGCGTGCGGGTCGACGTTCGAACTCAACCGTCCCATGGCTGAGGCCGGTGACCGGGCGGTCTGCCCCTCCGGCCACGACGACACCGTGAAGCTGCTGTCCACCGTGGCCGTCACGGGCAGGGCGTCCGGGGCTCCCGCCGCCCGTCCGTCGGGTGGCGCGGGCGGCGGTTGCTGCGGTGGTGGCTGCTGCGGCGGCTGAGCCGCGTCCGTCCCCGTGCTCTCACCGGACAGCTCCGGGGCTTTCTCCAGGCTGCCTTGGGGCTCCTTGGGCTGCTCCGGGCTGATTCCGGCCGCCCGGCGCGGGTGGCCGTACGGCCCGCGGGCGTGGGCGCCACGCCCGCGGGCGGCGTAGCCGGGCCGCCGGTTCAGGGACCGGAGCCGGGCTGTCGAGTCAGGCCGCGGACGGGCGGCGGGCCCGCGAGCGGCGTTGGAACGGCAGGTAGCGCTGCGGCAGGTGAGCACGCGCAGGCAGGTCGGTCGGCTCCACCGCCAGGATGCGGTCGAAGCGGAACGCCCTGATCGAGCGGCGCATGCGGCACCAGCCCACCAGATACCAGAACTCGCCGTGGACCAGGCAGGTCACCGGCTCGACGTCGCGGACCGTCATCCGGCCCGCCGCGTCGTGATACTGGATGCGGATCACCAGGCGGGCGGTGATCGCGTTGGCCACCGCCCGCGCCCGGCGGGCGACGTCGGTGGGCAGCGGAGTGGTCAGGGTGGTCAGGGTCGTGGCGATGACGTCGTCGTCCAGATCGAGGTGCTCGAAAGCGTGGCGCAGACCGCGCCGGGCGGTGACCGACTGCGGGCCGGCACCGAGGTGAGCGAGCGACAGGGCGAGGGCGGCGAGTTCCTCGGCGGTCAGCGAGTGCCGAATGACGTTGGCCATAGTTCGACAATAGCGACGAGCACTGACATTTTTCCGAACGCGTGCTCGGTAACGGCGCTAGGGTGGCCTGTCCTTCCGGCCACCGTTTTCTGTCCGGGACGCCCGACCGCCTGCGGAGGAAACCGGTCGTCCCCGCCCGCTGTCGTCACCGCGCCGTGCATCCGCCCGCTGTCGTCACCGCGCCGCGCATCCGCCCGCCCGTGGCCTACGACCACGGCCGCATCCTGGCGTGCAATCCCCTTGCCGTGCCATACGACTCGTCACATCGCGGCGCGCATCCGCCCGGCGAGCCCCACGGCCACGGCCACGGCCACCCTCCCGGCGTGCATCCCCTCGCCGGGCCGTACGGTCCTGGTGACGTGAAGGCCGACGACGGCGAAGACCGGCGTGATGGCGGCCTGTTCGCCGCCTGCGCCCGGTCCGGCACGGCTTCCACACGGCCCCGCATCACCTGTGGGCGGCCCGGCAACGGCGGTGAACCATGAGCGCCGGACGGCTTCGCGGTGGTCGTGGGCGGACGACGCTCTGAAACTTTCAGAGACCGGGCTCCACCCGGAAATCACCATGAGCGGGGCATTCGAAACATTTCGCCGAATCGTGCCTGAAATCTCTGCGATCATCCGCTGCATATCGGATTTCGGTTATCCGGGCGGGCCGGCGGTGCGTTTCGGGCCCCCGGCTCGGCGCATTTTCAGCCGACCCGACATTCCGGACTTCCGAAAACTCCGGAGATTGACCGTTCCTGGGGGAGATGGTGCATTCGTTGTTGAAATGAGGGAGAAGGGACACCAATGTTCGCTGCGAATCCAGCCCGGAGAGTGCTCGCGCTCGGTGCGGCGCTCGTGACCACCGGCGTGCTGAGCCTCGCGCTCGCGCCCAGCCCCGCCATGGCCGACACCGTCACGCTGAACGCCACAGTGGACTGCCTCAACTACAACAGCTTCGGGGACACCAGGGACTGGTACCCCATCTCCGTCGTAGGGGTGCCCTACAGCAGCCTGGTCGCGGTCCCGGCCACGCACGCGTGGCAGTTCACGAAGACGCTGCCCAGCGGGACGACGTCCGTCAGCGTCTCCGCCATATGCAGTGAGGGCCATTCGTACGACTTCGCCGGCACCGCCGGCAGCGTCAGCATCCCCGCGGGAACCACCACCGTGACCGCCACCTGGGGCTGCACGACGGCCCCGGTCTATCCCGGTCCGTGGATGACCAACTGCAGCGTGCAGACGGTTTCCTACAGCTGACGGCAGGAGAACGTGGGGCCGCCTCCTCGGAGGCGGCCCCACGCGTTTCCCGGGTCTAGCGGGAGAGCTGGGACAGGTCGCGGGACGCGCCGGTCGAGGCCGACGTGGTCAGCGCGGCGTACGCCTGGAGGGCGGCCGACACCGGACGCTGCCGGTCGCGCGGCCGGTAGCCGCCGAGGTCGGCCAGCAGCCGCTCGCGGCGGGCGGCCAGCACGTCCTCGGCCACCCTGAGCTCGATCGAACGGCCCGGGATGTCGATGTCGATGATGTCGCCGTCCTCGATCAGGGCCATCGCGCCGCCCTCGGCGGCCTCGGGGGAGGCGTGGCCGATCGACAGGCCCGACGTGCCGCCGGAGAAGCGGCCGTCGGTGATCAGCGCGCACGCCTTGCCCAGGCCCTTGCCCTTGAGGAAGCTCGTCGGGTAGAGCATCTCCTGCATCCCGGGGCCGCCCTTGGGGCCCTCGTAGCGGATGACGACCACGTCGCCGGCCTTGACCTTGCCGCCGAGGATGCCCTCGGAGGCCGCCTCCTGCGACTCGAACACGACCGCCGGGCCCGAGAAGCGCCAGATCGACTCGTCCACGCCGGCCGTCTTGACCACGCAGCCGTCCTGGGCGATGTTCCCGTACAGGACGGCGAGGCCGCCGTCCTTTGTGTACGCGTGGTCGAGGTCGCGGATGCAGCCCTCGGCGCGGTCGAGGTCGAGCGACTCCCAGCGGGCGTCCTGCGAGTACGCCTTGACGGTGCGCACGTTGCCGGGGGCGGCGTGCCACAGCTCCAAAGCCTCGTCGGTGACCTCGGGGGACTTCGGGTCCCACTTGGCGATGTACTCCGCGATGGAGGCGGAGTGGACGGTCGGCAGGTCGCGGTGGAGCAGGCCGGCCCGGTCGAGCTCACCGAGGATGCCGGGGATGCCGCCCGCCCGGTGCACGTCCTCGACGTGGTACTTCATCGTGGCCGGGGCGACCTTGCACAGGCACGGCACGCGCAGCGAGATCTCGTTGATCTCCTTGAGCCCGAAGTCGACGCCCGCCTCGCGGGCGGCGGCCAGGATGTGGAGGATCGTGTTGGTCGATCCGCCCATGGCGACGTCGAGCGCCATCGCGTTCTCGAACGCCTCGCGGGTGGCGATGCTCCTCGGCAGGACCGCCTCGTCGTCCTCCTCGTAGTAACGCCGGGTGATGTCGACGATCTGCCGTCCGGCGTCCTCGAAAAGGGCCTTGCGGGCCTTGTGGGTCGCCAGCGTGGTGCCGTTGCCGGGCAGGGCCAGGCCGATCGCCTCGGCGAGGCAGTTCATGGAGTTGGCGGTGAACATGCCGCTGCAGGACCCGCAGGTCGGGCAGGCGTTCTCCTCCATCGCCAGGAGGTCGGCGTCCGACACGCTCTCGTCGGCCGAAGCGATCATCGGGTCGATCAGGTCGAGCTTGCGGCCGGGGATCTTGCCGGCCTCCATCGGGCCGCCGGACACGAAGATCGTGGGGATGTTGAGCCGGAAGGCGGCGAGCAGCATCCCGGGCGTGATCTTGTCGCAGTTGGAGACGCAGACCAGCGCGTCGGCGCAGTGGGCGTTGACCATGTATTCGACGGCGTCGGCGATCAGCTCGCGGGACGGCAGCGAGTAGAGCATGCCGCCGTGGCCCATCGCGATGCCGTCGTCGACGGCGATCGTGTTGAACTCGCGCGGGACGGCCCCCGCCTCGCGGACCGCGCCGGCCACCACGTCGGCGACCTCGCGCAGGTGCACGTGGCCGGGCACGAACTGGGTGAAGCTGTTGGCGATCGCGACGATCGGCTTGCCGAGGTCGCTGCCCGCTACGCCCGTGGCCCGAAGCAGCGCACGGGCGCCGGCCATGTTCCTGCCGTGAGTGACAGTGCGGGACCTGAGAGCGGGCATCGAGGGACCCCCATCCGGAGACTACTGAGTCTTCAAATGGTACGACCACTGCCCGGCTGCCGAGACCCGCTGTCCACGAGTCGGGACGTGTCCCCCCGGAAACCGGCTCGCTCCGGGGTGCCGCGCTCTCGCCGCGCCGCACTCGCGACGCGCTCTACCTGGGATGCCGCGCTTCGCTCGCGACGCGCTCTACCTGGGGTGCCGCGCTTTACTCGGGGTAGCGTGCGGGCAGCACGCGTTCGGCGGCCCGGTAGATCGCGTCGATCTCCGATGTGGTTAGCGACCTCTCCCGCTTGGTGATCCACTTGCGGACCAGCCCGCCGGAGAAAACGTCCACCTCGCGGATGTTGAGGATGCGCCACGGGATCGGCGGACCGTAGATGGCCAGGGACGGCACCACGGTGATCTCCCGGCCGAGCGCCTTGCTGATCAGGTCGCTGGCCTGCGCCGCCTCCCACCGGGCCTCGTCGAGCCGCGGCTTCTGGTTGAACGGGCCGTGGAAGAGCTTGCGGTGCGACTGGACCCGTACGGGCAGCCGTTTGTCCCACTTCTCCGAGTCCACCGCGTACACGCCGGTGGGCCCGACCACGAGGTGGTCGATCTGCGCCTCGCTGCCGGGGATGGCCCGGGCGTGCAGCGTTTTATATCCGTTGCGCTCCAGCTTCTTGAGCTGGGCCTCCGTCTGCCGCTCGGCCGCGGAGGCGCGCCGCCACGCGGGGATGGTGGAGACGGTCCTCGCCCGATAGACGGCGTCGGCGACGCACGCGAGGATGGCCGCGGTGAGCCCGAGCCGCCAGCTGCCGAAGAGCACGCCGAACACCACGCCCGCCGCGACGGCGATCACGGCCCGCCTGCGCAGGTGGCGATATCGCGTGTCCTGCCACAGGCTGATCAGCGACGTTCGCTCGACCGGAGCGTACGTCGGAGTCGCCGGCGCCTCAGGGGGCGCCGAAGGGCGTTCCGCCTGCTCTGACGATTGGTCACCCACCCATATAGGTGACGTATCGTGACCGTCTTCTGGCGCTAGACCGGTATCCACATCACTCACGGTAGTTGAGCCGTCAGCGGCTTGCCTAGTGTTGGATGGTTCATACTTTTGTGGCCTGCTTGAGCTGATTCGTTGCTCGGAAGTGCGGGTATCTTCTCTAGATATCCGCGGCCCAGAGGCCTACCGTTCGGTAGCGTGGCGCACATTCACGATCTTACCGCTCTTGAGCAGGCGGCAGCCGTACGTACGGGTGAACTTTCTCCTGTTCAGATCACCGAGCACTACCTGGAGCGCATCGAGCGGCTCGACCCCGGCCTGGGGGCGTTCGTCACGGTGACGGCCGACCGGGCCCTCGCCCAGGCACGCGAGCAGGAGGCCCGGCTGGCCGCCGGCGACACCGGGGACCTGCCCCCGCTGCTGGGCGTGCCCATCCCGATCAAGGACCTCAACTTCGTCAAGGACGTGCCGCTGCACTTCGGTTCGGCCACGTACGAGGGGTTCGTCGCACCCGCGGACGACAGCGTGGTCGAGCGCCTGCGAGACGCCGGCACGGTCATGCTGGGCAAGACCAGCACCCCCGAGTTCGGCATGCCCTGCTACACCGAGACCTACCTGCACGAGCCGGCCCGTACGCCGTGGGACATCACGCGGTCGGCCGGAGGGTCGAGCGGGGGAGCGGCGGCCGCCGTCGCGGCCGGACTCGCGCCCGCCGCGCAGGGCAGCGACGGCGCGGGCTCGATCCGCATCCCCGCCTCCGTCTGCGGCCTGTTCGGCATCAAGCCGAGCCGGGGCCGCATCTCCGCGGGCCCGATCATCCCCGACCTCGCGGGGCTGTCGACCAACGGGCCGCTGGCCAGGAACGTCGCCGACGCCGCCGCGCTGCTGGACGTCATGGCCCACAACAACCCCGGGGACCTCTACCACGCGCCGGCGCCCGAGCTCGGGTCGTTCTCGGCCTACGTCGGGCGCGAGCCGGGGCGACTGCGGATCGCCAGGTTCGCCACCCCCGCCGTGCCCGGCGCGGAGGTCCACCCCGACGTGCTGGCGGCGTACGAGAGCGCTTCGGCGGTGCTGGAGTCGCTCGGCCACGAGGTGGAGGAGATCGCGCCGCCGTTCGGCCCGGACGTGGTGCCCGAGTTCGTCAAGATGTGGTTCAGCTTCTCGTGCATGCACCCCGTGGCGGAGGAGCTGGAGCCGAAGCTGCGCCCGCTCACCGCGTGGCTGCGCGAGCGCGGCCGCGCCGTCTCGGCCCCGGAGTTCCTCCAGGCGCAGGGGACGCTCCAGCTCGCCACCCGCTTCGCGCTGCTCGTCACCGACGCGTACGACGCGGTGCTGTCGCCGACCGTGACCCAGCCGCCCGTGCCGGTGGGCTGGTTCGAGGACGTCGAGTCGCCCGAGGAGACGTTCGAGCGGATGATGCGCTTCGCACCCTTCGCGGCCATCTACAACGTGAGCGGCCAGCCCGCGGTGAACCTCCCGCTCTACTGGACGCCCGACGGCCTGCCCATCGGCGTCATGCTGGCGGGCAGGTTCGGCGAGGAGGGGACGCTCATCTCGCTGTCGTCCCAGGTGGAGGCGTCCGTCGGTGGATTCTGGGGCGACCGCAGGCCGCCGATGTGGTGACGCGGTCAGTCCTTAAGGAGGTTCACGATGTGGGCGGCGACGTCGGCGAGCAGTGTGGCCGGCCGCACCGGCGCCGCCGCCACGGCGGAGAACAGCGAGGGTAACCCCGGCAGCGGGAAGCCGTCGTCGGCGGTGACGGCGGCGGCCGCCTCGTGCTTGGCCAGCGCGGCGCGGCTGCGCTCCCACGCCTCCAGCACCTCCTCCGGCGACGGCACGCCGAAGCCGTGGCCGACCGGGGCCGCGTGGCGCAGCCGTACGAGCGGGGTGTCGGCGAACGTCAGCGCGATCCGGCAGCGGGCGGACAGGTCGTCGAGGTCCGGCACCCAGTCGAGGGCGGAGCAGGGGGTGCGGCACCGGCCCGCGCAGGTGGCGAGCGCGCCCGCCACCTGGCTGTGCTGCCGGTCGAAGTAGGCCCGCCAGCCGGGTGGCGGCTCCACGGCCACCCGCAGGGTCCGCTCGGCCGCCGACCGCTCCGCCCTGGTGTGATCGCAGTCCCGGTCGGGCATGGCCCCGAACCGGCTGCCGGGAGCGCGCAGGCCCTCCGGCCACCGGGCCGGGTCGCCCGCGTGTCCGAGTGCGGGCTCGAAGGCGAGCAGCGGAAGATACTCGCTGCAGATGTGCACGGCCGCGATCATCGAGCTGAGCTCGCGCCGCCTCCAGCGGGCCTCGACGACCTCCAGGAGCAGTGCGTACGCCGGCCGCAGCGAGTCGAGCGCGCCGCGCGGCTGCTCCCGGGGCGTCTGCGGCATGTGGCACGCGCGGGCGCGCCTGCGCAGGTCGGCGGGCACCGTCTGGGCGTCGATCACGGTGTGGAAGTCCTCCGCGTCGAGCGTGAGCAACCGCTGGCCGAACTCGCAGACCGACGCGACCAGGGCCGCCTGGTCCCCATCTCCGAGCACGGCCGGCGCGAGCGCGCCGACGTCACCGAACGAGTACCTCCCGGCCAGGGCGATCAACAGGTCGTGGGCTGAGTGCACCCGACGACCTTACTCAGGGCGCCGGGGGGCATCGGCCCCGCCGTCCTCGGCCCGGAAGGCGCGCGCGGGGCGGTCGGGCAGGATGCGCACCTCGCCGAGGTTCTCCGGCGCGTCCACCAGGTGCTCACCGGTGTCGTCGTAGGAGGCCCGCAGCCGGGAGTCCTCGATCACGTCGATCCGCCTGATCCAGCCGAGCCTGCGCCCCGCCACGGCCCGCACCGTGTCGCCCTCCCGCAGACGGCGCCACAGGTCCTCGCTCAGGCACATCGCCCTGACGTCGCGGGAGCCTCCCTCGTCGATGGCGCACCAGTAGGTCCACTTGGCGGTGTCGTCCCCCTTGCTGCCGTCGCGGAATCGGCGCAGCCGTACGATCCGGCCCTCGACGGTCGCCGCGCCGCCGAGGTCGCCGATCGCGTAGACGACCGGCAGGCCCGCTACCACCAGGCCCACGGCGAGGGCGGCGGGCAGGACCAGACCGTCCGGCCACACGCCGAACGCGGCGGCGGCCACCAGGAGGATCCAGGTGAAGAACCCGGCGAACCAGCCGGCCGCGAGACCCCGTACGATCGTCGTCCCCGGCGGCCGGCCCCACAGCAGGCGCGAGGGATAGCGGACGTTCACGACGTGCCACATCCCGCCATAGTCGGACCAGGCCCGGTTGTCGTCGGCGGGGGTGCTGACCGGGAGGTTCCCGACGGCACGCGGCGCGAGCCCGAGCGCGGCGGCGTACGCGAGGTGGCGGCCCCAGATCGTGACCGAGGCGGCGGGCTGCTCGGCGAACCGTCCCGTCGCCCGCAGGTGCTCGCGGACGCCCAGCCAGTGCGCGGCGGCCGCGGCCCCCTCGGCCGTGCCGCGCTCCCCGTTCAGCCTGCCCATCAACATCACGAGCAGGGCGAAGGACACGATCGCCGCTCCGGGCCCGCCGTTGTGGTCCGCACCGGCGTCGCCGGCACCGGCCGCGATGCCGATCGCCGCGGCGGGGACCACCGCCGCCGCGCCGAGGAGCAGCGCGTGGCCCCGGCTCCAGCGCGGCCGTGACAGGCCCTGCTCCCGCGCCTCGACGATCACCTTCCTGCGGAAGCTCTTCCACCACCGGCGCAGGTCGCGCGAGCCCTCGGCCAGCGCTCCGGTCGCCACCACGCCGTCCACGGCCAGCGCGCGCACGTGGTCGTAGACGAGCCGCTCGTACGGCCGCAGGCCGCCGGGGTCCTTGCGCAGCCGTACGAGGGACAGCTCGGGGCCGATCTCCTCGACGGCCACGACGCCCCTGGCGGCCAGGTCGAGCAGGGTGGCGGAGGCCGCCTCGTCGCACAGCCGCCAGCCGCCGGTGATCAGGTCGACCACCGCGGGGGAGTGCTTCGCGAGCACTCCGGTGGCCGGGCCCGGCTCGACGTCCGGGTTTCTCGTCGCCGCGGCGAGCGCGAGCAGGAGCAGCAGCCACAGCCCGGTCGCGGCCGCCGCGGCCGCCCAGAAGGCCATGGTCAGAACCCGACCTGGACGGGGCCGCGCTCCTCGCCGGGCGCCTGGAAATACTCGCGGGGCGTGAAGCCGGTCATGCCCGCGACGAGGTTGGCGGGCACCGTCTGGATGGCGTTGTTGTAGGTCAGGACGGCGTCGTTGTAGTACTGCCGCGAGTAGGCGATCCGGTTCTCCGTGGTGGCCAGCTCCTCCTGGAGCTCGGCGAAGCCGGCGCTCGCCTTGAGGTCGGGATAGGCCTCGGCCACCGCGAAGAGGCTCTTCAGCGCGCCGGACAGCAGGTTTTCGGCCGCGGCCCGCTCCTCGGGGCCCTGTGCGCCGATGGCCTGCGAGCGTGCCGCGACGACGGCCTCCAGGGTCGCCCGCTCGTGGGCGGCGTAGCCCTTGACGGTCTCCACGAGGTTGGGGATCAGGTCGTAGCGCCGCCTGAGCTGCACGTCGATCTGCGCCCAGGCGTTGTCGACGTTGTTGCGGGCGCGTACGAGGCGGTTGTAGGCGGAGACGACCGTCGCGACGAGGACGGCCACGACGGCGAGGGCGACGAGCATAGGGATCATGGCGTTCACGGGCCTCCTGGACGGACGGTAGCCCGGCCCGTCCGCCCGGTGAAGGGCCCAAGCGAAGGTTCCGTCGAAGATCCTGTGAACGGCCCTTTCAGCGGCCCGGTGAGGGGCCCGGTGAGGGGCACGGTAAAGGGTCGTGAACGGTCCTGTGGACGCCGCGGCGAACGGTCCTGGCATCCCCATCGCACTCCCGGTGCCTTGCATCCGGCTTGCGGCCCGCTTTCACGCGCCCGCCACAGCCTCGCCGGCGCGCCCGCCACAGGCCCGCTTTCGCTCGCCGGCCACAGCCCAGCCGGCGCCCCCGCGCCACCCGGCCCGCGCCTCGCCTATGTGCGTCCGCGCCACAAGCGCGAGGCTTTTATGCGTCCGCGGCGACACGCCCACGCCATCCGCCCGCGCCTCGCCTCTGCGCTGGCCGCGCCACACGCCCGAGGCCCCTAGGGGTCCCGTGCGGCGACACGCCCGCCGCACGGGACCCCTGCTGCGCCCGCATGTCCTCTGATGCGCCCGAGGGCCCCGGCGGTGTGCCGGGGCCCTCGGGGTCGTGATCGTGCGGCCCGACGCCGGTCCGGTCAGGATCAGACCGGCATCAGGCCAGGATCAGCCAGCGGATCGGACAGGCGGATCAGGCGGCGGATCCGGCGGCGGCGTCCCGCTCCCGGGCGCGCAGCGCCCGGCTGACGCCGTCGGCGCCCTCCAGCAGCAGGCGCCGCAGCGCGTGCGGCGGCTGCGTGCTGCTGATGTACTCCTGCGTGCGGGCCACGGTCTCCGGCCTGATCAGCAGCGCGGGGTAGCAGCCGATGGCGAAGTTCTGCGCCATGTCGGAGGTCCACTCGCTCCAGATCCGCCCGACCTCCTCGAAGTAGCGGTCGGCGTACGGCTCCAGCAGCTCGGGGTGCTGCGGGTCCATGAAGCCGAGGATCGTGGCGCGCAGCAGCGCGCCGCTCAGCTTCCCGCCCACGATCGTCGCCCAGGTCTCGGCCTTGGCCTCCGGGGTCGGGATCGAGGCCCGGCTGGTGGCGGCCGAGCGCTCGCCGGTCGCCGTGGCGTCCCTGGCCAGCTCGGCGTCGATCTCCGCGGCGCCGAGGACGCCGCCGGACACGAGCGACTGGATGAGCGTCCAGCGCAGGTCGGCGTCGACGGCCAGGCCCTCGGGCACCGCGGTGCCGTCGAAGATGCCCTTGAGGAACGCCAGGTCCTCGGGTGAGACGGCGGTCGCCGCGAGGGCGTTGACGTAGGCGAGCTGGTGGTCCGAGCCCGGCTCGGCCGACGCGACGAGGCGGCGCAGCGCGCCGGCCAGCTCGTTCAGGCCGGTGGCCCGCCACGCCGGGTCGGCGTACTGCTGCACGGCCTGGCGGGCCTGGCGCAGCACGGTCTGCAGGACGGTGAGGTCGCGCACCGAGTCGATGCCGGAGACGACCAGCTTGACGTAGTCGCGGGTGGCCATCTCGGCGTCGCGCGTCATGTCCCAGGCGGCCGACCAGCACAGCGCGCGGGGCAGCGACTCGGCGAACGCGCTGATCCCGCCGTTCACGAGGGTCTGCAGCGACCGGTCGTCGAGGCGGATCTTCGCGTACGTGAGGTCGTCGTCGTTCACCAGCACGAGGTCGGGCTGGACCTCGCCGATCAGCTCGGGCACGGACGTCCGCGCGCCGACGATGTCGAGCTCGACCCGCTTGGTCCGGGTCAGCACGCCGTCGCGCAGGGAGTACAGGCCGATGGCGACGCGGTGCGAGCGCAGCGTCGGGTGCTCCTGCGTGGCCTCCTGCAGCACGTCGAAGCTCAGGAACCGGCCCTCGTCGTCGGTGGTGAACGACGAGCGCAGCGTGTTGACGCCCGAGGTCTCCAGCCACTCCTTCGACCAGGACGACAGGTCACGCCCGGAGGTGCGCTCCAGTGCCGACAGCAGGTCCTGCAGGGTGGTGTTCTTCCAGGCGTGCTCGTTGAAGTAGTCGCGCACCCCGGCGAGGAAGTTGTCGAGCCCCACGTACGCGACGAGCTGCTTGAGCACCGAGGCGCCCTTGGCGTACGTGATGCCGTCGAAGTTGACCTCGACGGCCTGCATGTCCGGGATGTCGGCGGCGATGGGGTGGGTGGAGGGCAGCTGGTCCTGCCGGTAGGCCCAGGCCTTCTCGACGTTGGCGAACGTCGTCCACGCGCCCTGACCCCACCGCGTGGCCTCGGCCTGGCACAGCACGGACATGTAGGTGGCGAACGACTCGTTCAGCCACAGGTCGTCCCACCAGCGCATGGTGACGAGGTCGCCGAACCACATGTGCGCCATCTCGTGCAGGATCGTCTCCGCGCGGCGCTCGATCAGCGCGTCGGTCACGCGCGAGCGGAAGACGTAGTCCTCCAGGAAGGTCACCGCGCCCGCGTTCTCCATGGCGCCCGCGTTGAACTCCGGCACGAACAGCTGGTCGTACTTGCCGAAGGGGTAGCGCAGCCCGAAGACGCGGTGGAAGAAGTCGAAGCCCTGCTTGGTGACCTCGAAGATGTTCTCGGGGTCGAGATACTGCGCGAGCGAGCGGCGCACGTAGATCCCGAGCGGGATCCCGTCGTGCTCGTCGCGCACGACCGCGTACGGCCCGGCGATGAGGGCCGTGATGTACGTCGACATGACGGGAGTCGGCGGGAAGTGCCAGCGCTTGGCCGCCTGCAGCGTGCCGTGCCGCCCCTGGTGCTCCTCCAGCGCCTCGACCGCGTCGGGGGCGGCGTTGGTTGGACACGACCTCCCAGTCGGCGGGGGCGAGGACGGTCAGCTCGAAGGTCGCCTTGAGGTCCGGCTGGTCGAAGCAGGCGTACATGCGGTGCGCGTCGGCCGTCTCGAACTGGCTGTGCAGGTAGACCTGCTGGTCGACAGGGTCGACGAAGCGGTGCAGGCCCTCGCCGGTGCGCATGTAGGAGCAGTCGGCGTCCACGCGCAGCTCGTTCTGCGCGGCGAGCCCCGGCAGCGGGATGCGGCCCTTCTCGGCGTCGTAGGTGCCGGCGTCCAGCTCCCGGCCGTTGAGCACGACCTTCCGCACGTGCGCGCCGTGGAGGTCGATGAACGTGTCCGCCCCCTCACGGTCCGACGTGAAGCGGACCGTCGTGATGCTCTCGAACCGCTCCTCGCCCTCGGTCAGGTCGAGCTCGACCTGGTAGGACTGGACGGTGAGCAACCGAGCACGCTCCCGAGCCTCGTCCCGTGTCAGATTCCCTGCCACACCCGCTCCTCATCGCATGATCAACGCCCCCGGCCCCCGCCGCCCCGTCGCGGCAGGGATTGCATGAATCCTGCCACGCCGCGGCGACAAGGCGGATTCGAGATCGCTCCTACCTGGAATAGGAGATTTCCTGCCCGGGTTGACGACCGAGGGAACCATAGTCCGTACGAGAGGGTGTCACAGTGTCCGACCGAAAGCTTGTCGATTTCTGGTTCGACCCCGCCTGCCCCTGGGCGTGGATCACTTCGCGCTGGATCCACGAGGTCACCGCGCTCCGTCCCATCGACGTGCGCTGGCACATCATGAGCCTGGCCGTGCTGAACGAGGACAAGGACATCCCCGCCGACTACGCCGAGCGGGTCAAGCAGACGCTCGGCGCGGTGCGAGTGCTGGCCGCCGCCAAGGACAAGTACGGCGAGGAGGTGCTCGGCACCCTCTACACCGAGCTCGGCAGGCGCTTCCACGACGAGGGACGCGACCGCGGCCTGGACACGATCGCCGAGGCTCTCACCGCCGCCGGGCTCGACCCCGCGCTGGCGGCCGCGCACGACTCGGACGAGTACGACGAGGAGATCCGGCGCTCGCACGGTGAGGGCATCGACCTGGTCGGCCAGGAGGTCGGCACCCCCGTCATCGCCGTCGAGGGCACGGCGTTCTTCGGCCCCGTCGTCTCGCCCATCCCGAGGGGCGAGGCCGCCGCGCGCCTGTGGGACGGCGTTCTGCTCGTCGCCGGCACCGACGGCTTCTTCGAGCTGAAGAGGTCGAGGACCCGCGACCCGATCTTCACCTGAGACTTCACAGGCTCCTTCACCCTCGCGAGAATCCGCTGGAAAGGTTTCGGCCGGAAGACTCGCCATCTGACAGCCGAGGCGCAAGGATGAGTGACATGCGTCACCTCTACGTGAATGGAGCCTGGGTCCCGTCCGCCTCGCGCGAGGCCGTCGACGTCGTCAATCCCGCGACCGAGGAGGTCGTGGACCGGGTGCCCGCCGGGGCACCCGCCGACGTCGAGTCCGCCGTCGCCGCCGCCCGTGCCGCCTTCCCGTCGTGGTCGGCCCTGGAACCGGCCGAACGCGCCGCGTTCCTCGGGGCGGCGGCCGGGCTGCTGCAGGAACGCGCGCAGGAGATCGCGGCCACGATCGCCACCGACATGGGCGCCCCGCTAACGCTCGCGCTGAAGGTGCAGACGCTGATGCCGGCCGAGGTGCTGGCCTCCTACGCCGACCTCGCCAAACGGTACGAGTTCGACGCCGGCCGCGTGGGCAACTCGCTCGTCGTGCGGGAGCCCGTCGGCGTGGTCGGCGCGATCACGCCGTGGAACTACCCGCTCCACCAGGTGGTGTGCAAGGTGGCTCCGGCCCTCGCGGCCGGGTGCACCGTCGTGCTCAAGCCGAGCGAGGTCGCGCCTCTCGCGGCGTACGCGCTGGCCGGCATCTTCCACGAGATCGGGCTGCCGCCCGGCGTGTTCAACATGGTCAGCGGCCACGGTCCGGTGGTCGGCGAGGCCATCGCCGCCCACCCGGACGTCGACATGGTCTCGTTCACCGGGTCGACCAGGGCGGGCCGCCGGGTCGCGGCCCTCGCGGCCGAGACGGTCAAGCGGGTGGCGCTGGAGCTGGGCGGCAAGTCGGCGAACATCATCCTGCCCGACGCCGACCTGGAGAAGGCGGTCAAGAGCGGCGTCGCGGGGGCCTACCTCAACTCGGGCCAGACCTGTTCCGCGCTGACCCGGATGCTCGTCCACTGGGACCAGTACGACGACGCCGTGGGGCTGGCCGTGCAGGCGGCCGGCGCCTACGTCCCCGGCGACCCGTTCGCCGAGGGCACACGGCTGGGGCCCCTGGTGTCCGCCGCCCAGCGTGACCGGGTCGTCAAGTACATCAACCGCGGCCAGGAGGAGGGCGCCCGCCTCGTGCTCGGCGGCACCGACAACCCCATGGAGCGCGGCTACTACGTCGAGCCCGCGATCTTCGCGGGCGTCTCGCCGGGCATGGCCATCGAGCAGGAGGAGATCTTCGGCCCGGTGCTGTCGATCATCCCGTTCTCCTCGGAGGACGAGGCGGTCGAGATCGCCAACGGCACGCCGTACGGGCTGTCGGGGGCGGTCTGGGCGGGCACCGAGGGCAGGGCGCTCGCGGTCGCCCGCCGCCTGCGCACCGGGCAGGTGTCGGTCAACGGCGGCCGGTTCAACACGATGGCGCCGTTCGGCGGCTACAAGCACTCCGGGATCGGCCGCGAGCTGGGCGAGTTCGGCCTCGAGGAGTTCCTGGAGATCAAGGCCATCCTGATGTAGGACGTCAGGGCGTCTGCAGCAGGATCTTGCGGCGCTCGTCCTTGCCCAGCCGGTCGACGTACAGCATGCCTTCGAGGTGGTCGAACTCGTGCTGGAAGCACCGGGCGAGCATGCCGCGGGCCTTCAGGGAGACGGGCCGGCCGAGCTTGTCGACCCCGCGCAGGGTGACCCCGGCGGCGCGGGGGGTCGGGGCGTACAGCGGCCTGCCGGTCTCCTTGCCGGGCACCGACAGGCAGCCCTCCTCCTCGATGACCGGCTCGGAGTCGTCGATCGTCAGCTCCGGGTTGATCACGTGTCCCTTGCGGTTGCTGATGTCGTAGACGAACAGCCGCAGGCCCACGCCGATCTGCGGCCCCGCGAGCCCGACACCGTCGGACTGGTACATGACGGCGAACATCTCGTCGATCAGCCGGCGCAGCTCGCGGTCGAAGTCCGTCACGGGTTCGGCGGGGGTACGCAGGACCGGGTCGCCGACATACCGAAGCTCGTGCATGACACTCCTGTCAGGCCGGAGGGTGTAAGGGACGCAGGCCCATATCGGCTATTACTCTAGTGGAGCCCGGGGTCGTCCCCGCCAGAGCCTTTCTGGGAAACTTGTGCCGTGCGTGTCTACATCGGTGCCGACCATGCCGGCTACGAGCTCAAGAATCATCTGGTCGCCTGGCTCAAGGAGCAGGGCCACGAGGTGGAGGACTGTGGTCCCCACGTCTACGACGCGGAGGACGACTATCCGCCGTTCGTGCTGCGCGCCGCGCAGGGCGTGGCCGGCGACCCTGGCAGCCTCGGGGTGGTGATCGGCGGCTCGGGGAACGGCGAGCAGATCGCCGCCAACAAGGTGCGGGGGGTGCGCGCGGCCCTCGCCTGGAACGAGGAAACGGCGAAGCTCGCCCGCGAGCACAACGACGCCAACGTGATCAGCCTGGGCGCCCGGCAGCACACGCCGGAGGAGGCCACCAGGTTCGTCGCGATCTTCCTGGCCACGCCGTTCTCCGGGGCCGAGCGACACGCCCGGCGGATCCGGCAGCTGGCCGAATACGAGGCCACCGGCGAACTGCCGCCGCTGCCCGCCTGAGCGCCTCCAGCGCCGTACGTCTAGCGAGCGTCCCTGTCCCGGCCCCGGCGGGGTTCCCGCCGGGGTGTCTCGTCGCGCAGCGGCCGCTGGTCGGCGGCCTCCTGCTGCTCGGGCGTCGGCCGGGACACGTCACGGGCCCGCATGGCCGTGATCGCGGTGATCTGCAAACTCTGCAGCGCCATGCCTCGAAGCCTACGCGGTCGCGGCGGCCCTGCGGAGATCAGAACACCCGGCAGCCCCAGGGAGCCGGGTCCCACATCATGGCGGCCGACAGCTCGCGCAGCGCTCCCGGCCGGTGCTCGCGCACCAGCCCGGCGTCCGCCGCCGCCCGCAGGGGCCGCCCGCCGAGGTAGGCCGCGCCCAGCACGTCGACCGGCAGCGTGAGGTCGGCGGGCGCGTCCGTCGGTTCGCACGATCCCTTGTCGGTGACGAGGCGCAGGCGGCCGGCGTTCCACGGGCAGATCTCGTCCACGACCTCCAGGACCAGGTCGGCGGGGGCCGCGTACGCGCGGGCGGCCAGGGCCCGGTCGACGTCGACGAGGCGGATCCACAGGTCGTCGAACCAGATCGCGTTGAGCCGGCGGGGATCGGCCAGCAGGTGCATGATCGGGTCGTCCACCGGCCGCCGCCCGGCGTGGACGACCGCGCACAGGTCGCGGTCGAGGACGCCGCGCCAGACCAGCGCGTACGCCGCGGGATCGGTGGCCATCAGCTCCAGGAGCCGGACCTCTCCTTCCGGCACGGAGTGCTCGCTCCACCTGCCCCTCGCCCGGAACAGCGCGTAGCCGCGCGCTCCCGTCGCGTCCTCGGCGACGAGGCAGCGCAGCGGGCCCATCCCGCCCCGGTCGTGCTCGGTGTCCGGGAGGATCTCATTGCGCCAGAACCCGCCGGACCTCCCGTACAGGCCGGGACGGCCCGGCCGTACGGCGTCGTAGACCCGCTGAAGGGCGGGCAGCGCGTCCGCAGGCGGGACCAGGCGCAGACGCAGCGCCGGATCGGTGGGAGCCGAGCGCGTGAAGGCCGAGTCGTGGGTGGGGATGCGGAAGGACAAGGTGTCTGCGGCCCTGCCATACCCGAAGCGTCCGTAGATGCCGGCTTCGCTGGCGTAGAGCGCGGCGACGGCCTCACGCCCGTTCTCGTGCAGGTCGTGCAACTGCCGGGTCATGAGGGCGGTCAGCACGCCGCGGCGGCGATGCGAGGGGAGCACGCCCACCGACGTGACGCCGGCCACGGGGATCGGCCCGCCCGGCACGGTCATGGAGAAGGACAGGATCTGCGCGCCGCCGACCGCGAGGTCACCGTCGAAGGCCGCGATCGTGCGGTCGATCTCCGCGAGCTCCCGCCAGCGCTCGCGGATCTCAGAAGGATAGGAGGAGTTGAACGCCTCGAACAGGACGTCCGAGTAGGCCGGCCATTCGGAATCCGTGATGGCGCGCACGGTGAGGCTCATCGTCTCACCGTAGAAGCCGGCCGCCGCGCGAGGCGAGCCAATATCCGTGCCGGATGATCTAGACGTTGGTCAAGCAGGTATCGCTACCTGGGATGTCCGGATACAGTCGAGGCCATCATGAATTCCCGTCCGGCGCCGCTGATCCCTCCTCGGCTGCGCGCGCTCCTGGCGCGTGTGCCACTCCTGGTGCCGTTGGTCCGCTTCGTCAGGAAGGTGTGGTCGAAGGACCGCTACCTTCTCATCGCTCTCGTCACGCTCACCGTCGTGGTCGGCGTGCTCGACGCGGACGTGTCGGCGTACTGGTTCTCGCCCTCGCTGCTGATCCTCTTCACGCTGATCGGCGGCCTCCAGCTCCGGCTGCGCAGTCTCGCGCTCCTGCTGTGCGTGGTCGTCGCGGCCCTGACGTACATGGGCCCGGTCAGGGGGGTGCTCAGCGTCGGCCCCGGCCTGCTCATCACGATGGCCTTCACGGCAGCGCTCGCCTGGACGATGGCGCGGACGCGGGGCAAGCTCGGCGTCCAGGGCCTGCGCGGCGACGCGATGCTGCTGGAGCTGCGCGACCGGCTCAAGCGGCAGAGCGAGCTGCCGCCGCTGCCCAAGGACTGGGGCGGCAAGGTGGTGCTGAAGCAGGCCGGGGGATCGTCGTTCGGCGGCGACTTCGTCGTCTCGATGCGGGAGGGCGACCGGGTTCAGCTGGCGGTCGTCGATGTTTCCGGCAAGGGCGTGGACGCGGGAACCCGCGCGCTCATGCTGTCGGGCACCTTCGGCGGCCTGCTCGGCTCGGTGGACGACTTCCTCGCGGCGTGCAACTCCTACCTGCACCGCCAGCTCGGCGACGAGGGGTTCGTCACGGCCGTGCACCTGGAGCTCGACCTGTCCACGGGGGAGTACACGATCACCTCGGCGGGGCACCCGCCCGTGGTCCGGTTCGACTCCGGGTCGGGCACGTGGCGGGTCTCCACGGCGAAGGGCGTCGTGCTCGGCGTGGTGCCCGATCTCGCCTGCGAGACCGACAGCGGCGTGCTGCGCAAGGGCGACGCGCTCATGCTGTTCACCGACGGGCTGATCGAGCAGCCGGGCAGGGACATCGACGCCGGGCTCGACCGGTTGCTCGGCGAGGCCGAGCGGCTGCTGCCGTCGGGATTCCGCGACAAGGCCCGGCAGCTCGTGCAGGCGATGTCCTCCGGCCACAACGACGACTGCGCGCTCGTCCTGATCTGGCGCCCCTGAGCCGCCTACAGCCAGCCGGAGTCGGTGGCGATCCGTATGGCGTCGACGCGGTTGCGCGCTCCGGTCTTGACGAGGATGCGCGAGAGGTGGTTGCGCACGGTGCCGACGGACAGGCCCAGCTCGGCCGCGATGTCCTTCGAGCGCCCGCCGCCCGCCGCGAGCCGCAGCACCTCGTGCTCCCTCGGCGTCAGCGGGCAGTCGGCGGCCTCCAGCGCGGCGACGGCGAGCTCGGAGTCGACGACCCGGCGTCCGGCGACCATCCGGCGGATGCCGTCGGCCAGATGCTCGGGGGCCACCTCGATGCCCAGGTAGCCGAGGACGCCCGCCGCGAAGGCCCGCTTGATGTGCCCCGGGCTGGGCTGCGCCGACAGCAGCATCACGCGGCAGCGCGGGGCCTTCTCTCCCAGCCGCGCGGCGGCCGTGAGCCCGTCCACCCCGGGGAGGTCGGCGTCGACCACGGCGGCGTCCGGCCGTACGTCGAGTGCCGCGGGCACGATGTCCTCGCCCGACCCGACGTCCGCGACCACCCGCAGGTCGTCCTCCCCATCGAGGGACGCGACCAGGCCGCGCCGTACCAACGGAAGGTGTTCGGCCACCAGGATCCGGATCAAGATGCTCCCCTCTTGACGTCTTTCACAGGGTGATCGCCCAACTGCGTACTGTCAACGAAGTGTCCCCAACCGGTCACACACGGGCAAGCCGAACCGGCGCCGGAAAAGTCTTCGCCCTCGTGCGGGTGGGCTACGCTCGAAGGGTGCTTCGTCTGCCAGAGCACCTTCTCCGATTCGGGGGTACGCGCTGATGAGCTGGCTCTTCGCGGCCGGATTCGTGATCCTCTTCGTCGGTCTGCTGGTCTCGATCGCCCTTCACGAGATCGGGCACCTCGTGCCCGCCAAGCTCTTCGGCGTACGCGTGACCCAGTACATGGTCGGCTTCGGGCCCACCATGTGGTCGCGCAAGCGGGGCGAGACCGAATACGGCGTGAAGTGGGTGCCGCTCGGCGGCTACATCCGCATGATCGGCATGCTGCCGCCGCGTGCGTCCGACGAGCCCGGCAAGCTGCGCAGCGTCTCCACCGGTCCCTGGCAGGGCCTGATCGAGAACGCGCGGGCGGTCGCGTCCGAGGAGATCCGGCCGGGCGACGAGGGCCGGGTTTTTTATCGCAAGCCCTGGTGGCAGAAGGTCATCATCATGACCGGCGGCCCGGCGATGAACTTCGTGCTCGCGTTCGTGCTGTTCGCGGTCGTGATGATGGGCTTCGGCGTCCGTGAGCTGACGCCCGTCGTGGCCTCGGTGTCCAAGTGCGCCATCCCGGCGGCCGAGGCGGACCACCGGGACTGCCGCGACAGCGACCCGCTGACGCCCGCCGCCAAGGCCGGTCTGCGGCCCGGAGACCACATCGTCGCCATCGGCGGCACGCCGGTCACCGACTGGGAGGCCGCGCAGCGCCTGATCCGGGAGCACGGCGCGGGGGTGACCACGCTCGGCATCGAGCGGGGCGGGCAGCGGACCGACCTCCAGGTCGACCTGATCGCGCAGGACATGCCCTCGCTCACCGACCCGGACAAGATCGAGAAGAACGTCGGCTTCCTGGGAGTGAGCCCGACCACCGTCGTGGTGAAGAAGGGCCCCGGTTATGTCGTCGGGCAGATGTGGGAGCTGACCGAGCGCACCGCCGTCGCTATGGTCAACATCCCCAAGAAGATGGTCGGCGTGTGGAACGCCGCGTTCTCGGGGGAGAAGCGCGACCCGAACGGGCCGATCGGCATCGTCGGGGCGGGCCGCATCGGCGGTGAGATCGCCGCCTCCGACCTCTCGGTCGAGAACAAGATCGAAATCTTCATCAACCTGCTCGCCGGGCTGAACCTCGCCGTGGGCATGTTCAACCTGATCCCGCTGCTGCCGCTGGACGGCGGCCATATCGCCGGCGGGCTCTGGGAGGGCGTCAAGCGGGCGTTCGCGCGGGTGCGCCGCAGGCCCGTCCCCGGTTATGTGGATGTGGCCAAGGCGCTCCCGCTGACGTACGTCATGGCGGCCCTGCTGGTCGTCATGGGCGGCCTGCTCATCTACGCCGACCTCGTCAACCCGGTCCGCCTGTCCGGCTGAGGGAGGCCACTCGCCGTCGGGGGCTACTCGCCCGTCACGCCGTCGACGCGCTCGCGCAGCAGATCGGCGTGGCCGTTGTGGCGGGCGTACTCCTCGATCATGTGGCACATGATCCACCGCAGCGAGTAGTGGACGCCGTCACGAGTGGACGCCTTCGTCATGGCGTCCAGGTCGGCGCAGGCCTCCTCGGCCGCCCGCGCCTGCTCGATCTCCGCCTGCCAGGTCGCGAAGGCCTCCTCGGCCGACGCGGTGTCCACATTGTCGAACTCGCCGTCCGGGTCGTCGGCACTGAAGTAGATGCCGCCAAGATCCTCGCCGTTCAGCCGCCTCCGGAACCAGGCCCGCTCGACGTCGGCCATGTGCCGTACGAGGCCGAGCAGCGACATGCTGGAGGGCGGCACCGAGCGCAGCCGCAACTGCTCCTCGGTGAGGCCCCGGCACTTCACGGCGAGGGTGTCACGGTGCCAGTCCAGCCAGGCGCGCAGCATCTCGCGCTCTCCCGCGACGACGGGGGGATCGATACGTGTGTCGGTCATCCCGGCATCCTCCCCCGGACTCGGCGCGTAGTCACCCCGATTAGCGGGCGGAGGCACCCGGCGGTTCTGCCCGTCCCGGCACCCCCCTCCTGAGCGCGGTTCATGACGTAGCCGAAGGCCGGGCCGCACGCCGGGCCTGCGCCCGACGGGAGGCCGAACCCGGCCGTCTTGACTCGGATTCGGACAGGTAATTGATCAGACTTGTGTAATTGTGGCGAATGTGATCAAAATCAGTTCAGCCTTCAACTACTTGGTTGAAGCGTCACACCGTACGGATGAGGAGAGGCATGAAGCGCACCATCTCCGTTCTCACCGTCGCCGCCGGCGTTCTCGGCGTCACGCTCACCGGCGCCGGCCCCGCGCTCGCGGACACCTCCGCAGTGGACTGCTCCACGGGCGGGTACACCTACGTCGTCAACAAATACGTCCCCACCAACGTCGAGTCGCCGGCGGTGGACAATCGCCTCTACAACATCGCCGGTCCGACGGCGTACACGCACGAGGTCTGCCTCGACATCCCCGACAACGAGACGTTCACGATCGAGGTCCGGATCGGGCCCACGGGGTCACAGCAGGTCATCGTGGACGACCGGCCCGGGGACAAGATCTTCCGCTTCTCGCCCGGCACCAACACCTTCTGGCAGGTCTACGGCACGCTGACCGGGCCCGGCAGCACCTACCTCTACTACACCTGGCACGAGAAGCAGATCCCGGCCTGACCCGGAGCGGGCCGGCCGCCTCGCTCGCCGAGGTGGCCGGCCCACCCCGCGAGTGCCCTGGCAGGTCAGTACATCGAGATGTGTACGTGGTCGTAGTGGTTGGCGGTGATTCCGCCGCGGTCGGACATGAGCCGCCAGCCGGGACGGCCGAGGTTGTAGATGCGCTGCTGCCAGATCACGTACATGACGCCGAGCTTGGGGCCGTTCTTGATGGCCCAGTCGGCCAGGCTGTCGCCGAGCGCCTTCATCTCGGGGGAGGGCATGGCGCCGCCCGAGCTCATCATGAAGTCGCAGGCGCGCCCGAGAGGATGCTCGCCGCTGTTCTCCGCCCGGTAGCAGCCCACCGGGAACCGCAGGCTGAAGTGGTTTTCGACCTCGGTGCGCATGAACCTCATCCGGGGCGTGATGTTGTCGGCACCGCTGGGCAGCTCCGGTGCCCACGACCCACCCGGGAGCTTTCCCGGCGCGATCGGGATCAGCGCGTCGAGCTTGTCCTTGATCTCGTCGATGAGGTCCTCGGCGTCCTTGCGCTGTACGGCGACCGCCTCGGCCTGCGCCTTCAGTTGCGCGGTCAGCGTCTTGGCGGCGTCCGCGGCCTGCTGCCGGGCGTCGCGGACCCGGTCGAAGTGCGCGAGCCGGGCGGCCTGTTCCTCTTTGAGCTGGTAGTTGAGCGCGGCGGTGTTCATGTCGGGCAGCGCCATCGCGCTTTCGGTCTGGTAGCGCAGCCCGGCCATCTGCCGTACGGCGTCGCTGGCGGCCTGGTAGTCGGCCTGGGCCCTGGCCAGCCGGTCGCGAGCCGCCTTCTCCTCCTCACGGGCCTTGGCGAGGGCGACACGCTTGGCGTTGTAGTCGGCGATCAGCCGGTTGACCTTCTGCCGCAGGTCCGACAGCTCCTTCTTGAGCTGTTTCTCCGTCGGTTTGGGCTCGGCGACGCCCGGCGCCGCCGTACCGAACACGAGGACGGCGGAGGCGAGCACGCCGACAGCCAGGGGGAATGCGCGGGGCAGAGCCCACTCCTCTCCATCTGCCGACCGGGTTAGCTGACGGGTTCGGGCTGGAGGAGCCCGGGCAGGCGACTGCCTTGACCCCAGGTGCGTGATTGGGTCCCCGGTTCCCGGGCGGGGCGCCCGGGATTAGGCGTACCGGTTGTGACGGCCGGTGTCAGGGATACTAGTGGTAAAGAAACCGTCGCTGCCACCAAAGCCGCAATCAATCGGAGATCAGGCCGTTATCGCCTCGCGAAGCATCCGGGCGGCCTCCTCGGGCAGCACGTCGTTGACGAACGCGCCCATGGCCGACTCCGATCCGGCCAGATACTTGAGCTTGTTGGGCGCCCGCCGGATCGTGAAAAGCTGCAGGTGAAGGTAGGCGAGGTCGCGCCGGTAGGTGACAGGAGCCTGGTGCCAGGCCGCGACGTACGGCATGACGACGCCGAACAGCCCGTCCAGGCGGCGCAGCACCTCGATGTAGAGCGGCGCGAACGCGGCTCGCTCCTCCGGCGACAGCGCCGGGATGTCGGGCACCTGGCGGTGCGGGTAGACGTGCACCTCGAACGGGTAGCGCGCGGCGGCGGGCACGAAGGCCGTCCAGTGCTCGTTGGCGGCCACCACCCGGGGGCCCTTCCGCTCGGCGGCCAGGACATCCGCGAACAGGTTGCCGCCCTGATGACGGGCGGCGGCGTTCAGCATCTGCCGGGTGCGCGGCGTGACGTACGGATAGGCGTAGATCTGCCCGTGCGGGTGCGGCAGCGTGATGCCGATCTCGGCGCCGCGGTTCTCGAAGCAGAAGACCTGCTCCACGCCGGGCAGCGAGGACAGCTCGGCCGTACGGTCGGCCCACGCCTCGACGACCAGCTCGGCCTGCTCGTCGCTCAGCGAGCTGAACGACGCGTTGTGGTCGGAGGTGAAGCAGACGACCTCGCAGCGCCCGATCCCCGGACGCACCTCGCTCAGCCCGCCCACCTGCTCGTACGAGCCCGTGTTGAAGCTGAACGACGGGAAGCGGTTCTCGAACACCGCCACCTCGTACGGCGAGGGGATCTCCGAGCCGGGATGACCCGGGCAGAGCGGGCACTCCTCCGCCGACGGCAGGTGTGTGCGTGTCTGGCGATGCCGGGCGACGGCCACCCACTCGTCCATCAGGGGGTCGTAGCGCAGCTCGGAGGCGAGCGGGCGCGGCGGCAGGTCCCTGGTGTCGATGGCGCTGTGGTCGGCGTCGTCGCGCCGGTCGAAGTAGATCAGCTCACGGCCGTCGGCGAGATGGGTGATGGTGCGCTTCACAGAGCGGTCTCCAGCTTCACGGTGCGATCTCCGGCTTTCACGGTGCGGTGTCCCGGGTCGGAGCGGGCTTACAAGGGGGTCGGTGCGGGTTTGCGAAAGGGGGACACGGCGGGCGCGCGGAGGCCGGGGGATGCACCGGGTTTACTACAGGCGTCGGAGGACGTGCGGCGGGCCGGCGTCACAGCGCGGTCTCCAGCTCGGTCTCCCCGGACGGATCGACGAGGAGGAGCTCGCCGGCGTGCTCCGACAGCGCGTCGCGTGCCTCCTCCGGCAGGCCGACGTCGCTCACGACCACGCCGGCCTCGTCGAGGGCGGCGATCGTGCTGAAGCCGATCGTCCCCCACTTGGTGTGGTCGGCCAGGACCACGAGCTGCTGGGCGGCCGCGATGAGGGCGCGGTCGGTCTCCGCCTCCAGCAGGTTGGGCGTGGTGTAACCGGCCCGGACGCTCATGCCGTGCACGCCCAGCATGAGCGTGTCGACGTTCAGGGAGCGGACGGCCGCCACGGCCACCGGGCCGACCAGCGCGTCGGAGGGCGTGCGCACGCCTCCCACCAGCACCACGGTCTGGTCGGGCCGTCCCGCGCGGTGGAAGACGTCGGCCACCTGCACCGAGTTGGTGATCACGGTCAGCTCGGGCACGTCCACCAGATGGTGGGCCAGTGTCCAGGTCGTGGTGCCGGCCGAGAGCGCTACGGAGCTGCCCGGCCGCACGAGCAGGGCGGCCCTGCGGGCGATGGCCTCCTTCTCGGCCTGCTGCCGCACCGACTTGGCCGCGAAGCCCGGCTCCTCCGTCGAGCCCGTGCCGGTGGCGGTCGCCCCGCCGTGCACCTTGACGATCAGGCCGCGTTCCGCGAGGACCTCCAGGTCGCGGCGGATCGTCATGTCCGAGACCCCGAGGTCGCGTACGAGCTGCGCGACGCGCACCCCGCCGGTCCTGCGTACCCTCTCAAGGATCGCCTGCTGCCGTTGCTGGGCCAGCATCCACCACTCCTCTACAGATTCAAACAAATTATGCCTCACGAACGTGGAGACATGTTGAGTTGGGGTACGCCTCTTGCCGCCCGTGGTCCCAGGGAGGACAGTGGGCGAAAGCCGTACTCGACGGAAGGCGGTCGTCATGGGCAGACGCGCACGCAAGTCGAAGGCACGCAAGAAGAAGAAGGCCAACCACGGCAAGCGGCCCACCGGCCGATAGGCACTCTTTAGGGGTTCCTGCCCCAGGCGGCGAGCAGGTGGGTCTGCTGGTCGGCGTCGGCCGGGACGCCCTGCTCGTCCCCGAACACTCCCGCCTCGCGGTAGTCCTCCCGTGCTTTCTCGAACCACTCCGAGCATGAGGCGACGAGCTGGGGGTCGAGCCGTCCCGGCCCGCCGATGGCACGTGCCAGATCCCAGGTGTGGATCAGCGCGTCCGCGAACAGCTCGGTGATGTACTCCTCGCCCAGCACGTCGCCGAAGGACAGGTGGGCCACGCTGGTCAGGGCGCCCTCGGCGTACACCGCCTGGACCGCTCCCTGCGCGGACGCCTCGAACGCCTTGACCGGGTCGTCGCCGAGCACGTCGCCCTCGAAGGCGTCCCCCACCTCGGCGACCGTACGGCCGGACAGCAACTCGGGGGCCCACAGGTTCTCGGCCACGACGTGGTTGACGAGCCCCCGGACGTCCCAGTCGACACAGGGGGTCGGCAGCTCCCACTGCCCGCGGCGGACGAGATGGAGACGGGCCCCGAAGCCATCCAGCGCCCTGCGGTACGCGTCACGGATGTCGATCATGTCCCCTCCTCGCCACGAACTCCCGATTCGAACGTAACTCTTCTCAACGATCAGTCATACACGCTCGACAGGGAGGGAACGCCCGGGTCAAGGGAGGTGCTGCTCCACCCAGACGATCTTTCCGTACGGAGTGGGCCGGGTGCCCCACCGGTACGCGAACCGCTTGATGAGCTGCAGACCGCGGCCGGTGTCCTCGTCGGGGGTGGCCGTGCGCGGGGCGGGAGCGGCGGGGGAGCCGTCGACGACCTCGACCACCAGCGTGCGGCCGCGCAGCAGACGCAGCTCGATCGGCGGCCAGCCGTGTTTGAGCGCGTTGGTGACCAGCTCGCTCACGATGAGCTGGGTGCTGTCCACCAGGCCGTTCAGCCCCCACCTCTGCAGGGTGCTGCGGACGAAGCGGCGGGCGTGCGACACGAACCGCGGGTCGGACGGCAGCGGGCAGGTCGCCACCTCGTCCGGGTCGAGGTCGCGCACCCGGGCCACCATCAGGGCGATGTCGTCACGTTCATGCCCCGACCGCTGGCTGCTGATGATCACGTCGCACATGTCCTCCAGGTCCTCGACCGGACCGGCGAGCAGACGGCGCAGCCCCATGATCCCGGCGTCGAGGTCCCGCTCCCGGCTCTCCACGAGGCCGTCGGTGTAGAGGGCGAGCACGCTCCCGGGCGGCAGGACCATCTCGCGCGACTCCAGCGGGTCGCTGCCGATGCCGAGAGGCAGGCCCGCGGGCAGGTCGATGATCTCGGTCGACCGGTCGGGGTGCAGGAGGATCGGCGGCACATGGCCGGCCCGGGCGAGCGCGCAGTTGCGTGTCACCGGGTCATAGACGGCGTAGATGCACGTCGCGATCTGGCTGGGGTCGAGGTCCTGGCTCATCAGGTTGAGCCGGAACAGCACCTCGTCGGGCGGCAGGTCGAGGCTCGCGAGCGTACGCGCGGCCGTGCGCAGCTGGCCCATCGTCGCCGCGGCCCTGGTGCCGTGGCCCATGACGTCGCCCACCACCAGGGCCGTACGGCACCCGGGCAGGGCGATGACGTCATACCAGTCACCCCCGACGCCCATCAGGTCGCTGGCCGGCAGATAACGGGTGGCGATGTCCATGCCGAGCGCCTGCGGCAGTTCGACGGGCAGCAGGCTGCTCTGCAGGGTCAGCGCGGTCCTGCGCTCCCTGGTGTAGAGCCGGGCGTTGTCGATGCACACGGCGGTGCGGGCGGCCAGGTCCTCGGCCACCACCACGTCCTGCTCCTCGAACGACCGCGTTCCCGGATGCCTGGTGAAGATCACGCAGCCGAGCACCCGCCCCCGCGCCCGCAGCGGCACCGCGAGGAACGACGAGTCGGTCAGGAGCGAGGCGACCGCCTCCTCCCGGTCCATGCTGGCGCCGATCAGCCGGGCGCTCTCCTTGTCGAGCGCCGGATACATGAGCGGTTTGCCGACGGCCATGCACTGGGCCTGCGGAAGGATCGCCGGATAGACCATCGACTCGCCCACGGGGAAGGTCTTCACCCAGGAGTCCGGATCCGCGCCCGCCACGGCCAGGGCGACCCTGCGTACGAGCGTGGTGCCGTCCACCGGCCGGGACGACAGCTCGCCGTCCGCCACGAGGCGGTCCTGCACCATCACCGCCGCCGCGTCGGCGAAGCGGGGGACGGCCATGTCGACGAGCTCCCGGCTCGTCTCGGACAGGTCGAGCGTGCTGCCGATCCGCCGGCTCGCCTCGTTCAGGAAGGCCAGCCGCTCGTGCGCGGACGCGGCGCTGCTGCGGCGCCACTGCGCCCGGTTGCCCGGGGCGGGGTCCTTGATGACGCAGTTCCGGTTCAACGAATTCTCCGGAGAGAGCGGATGGTGTCCCAGAATCGTATGGAGCTGATACCGCGCATTTCAGCCGTTTGACATGAGAGCTCCGGTCGGTATGACGGAGCGATGGCGCAGCCGTACCCGCCGGTCAAGGGACGAAACGGATATCAGTGAGCATGCGTCACATCAGACGGCGGGCAGGTGCGCGAGGGCCGCGTCGATCCGCTCCTGCGGGAGCGTGAAATCCTCCAGTCGCCCGGCGAGACGGCTCTCGTAGGCGGGCAGGTCGAAGTGGCCGTGCCCGCACAGGGACATCACGATGACCTTCTCCTCGCCCGACTCCGCGCACCGCAGCGCCTCCGCGATCGTCGCGGCCACCGCGTGGGAGGGCTCGGGCGCCGGCACGATCCCCTCGGCCCTGGCGAAGCGGATCCCCGCGTCGAAGCAGTCGGTCTGCGTGACGGCCACGGCCTCCACCAGGCCCAGCTCGTAAACGTGCGAGAGCAGCGGCGACATGCCGTGATAGCGCAGCCCGCCGGCGTGGATCGGGTCGGGCACGAACGTGTGCCCCAGCGTGTGCATCTTCATCAGCGGCGTGAACCCCGCCGTGTCGCCGAAGTCGTACGCGTAGGAGCCCCGGGTCAGGGACGGGCAGGCGGCGGGCTCGACGCCGCGCAGCACGGGGTTCATGCGCCCGGCGAGCTTCTCGCGCAGGAACGGGAAGGCCAGCCCGGCGAAGTTGGAGCCGCCGCCGGTGCAGCCGATCACCACGTCCGGGGTCTCGCCGAGGACGGCGAGCTGCTCCAGCGCCTCCTCGCCGATGACGGTCTGGTGCAGCAGGACGTGGTTGAGCACCGAGCCCAGGGCGTATCGCGTGTCGTCATGCTGACCGGCGACCTCGACCGCCTCGCTGATGGCGATGCCCAGCGACCCCGTGCAGTGGGGGTCCTCCGCCAGGATCCTGCTGCCCGCCGTGGTCACCGCCGACGGGCTGGCGTGCAGGGTCGCGCCGTAGATCTTCATCAGCGTGCGCCGGTAGGGCTTCTGGTCGTACGACGCCCGGACCATCCAGACCTCGCAGTCGAGGCCGTACTGGGCGCAGGCGAACGCCAGGGCGGAGCCCCACTGGCCCGCGCCGGTCTCGGTGGTCAGCCTCCGCACGCCCTCCCGCGCGTTGTAGTACGCCTGGGGGACCGCGGTGTTGGGCTTGTGCGAGCCCGACGGGCTGCCGCCCTCGTACTTGTAGTAGATCCGCGCCGGTGTGCCGAGGGCACGCTCAAGGCGCCGGGCGCGGATCAGGGGCGTCGGCCGCCAGAGGCGGTAGACGTCGAGGACGCCGTCGGGCACGGGAACGAACCGCTCACCCGACACCTCCTGCTCGATCAGCG
Source organism: Microbispora sp. CSR-4 (assembly GCF_008033685.1). Taxonomy (NCBI): domain Bacteria; kingdom Bacillati; phylum Actinomycetota; class Actinomycetes; order Streptosporangiales; family Streptosporangiaceae; genus Microbispora; species Microbispora sp. CSR-4. Next base: position 13,608 of record NZ_VJVX01000023.1, on the reverse strand, counting down.
CCGAGGGGAAGAGCGGGGCGAGATCGTCGGGGCCGACCGGCTGCAGCGTCGCGGGGTGGAGCACCGGCGGGGGCGGCGTGGGCAGGTCGGGGACGACGTTGTACCAGTTCCGCGGAATCCGCGACTCGTCGAGAAGGACCCTGGTCGGCTCGCCCATGACTCCCAGTCTCCGCGCCGCGGGCCCATCGGGAAAGGGCGTCTGCCGATGTGGCCGGACCCGGTCAAACGACCGCGTCAAACGACCGCGTCAGACTGGCCGCGTCAGACGGCCGCGTCAGACGGTTCCCCCCGAGCGCCAGTAGACGTTGGCCTCCCGGGTGAGGAACCCCTCGTCCACCAGATAACGGCGCAGCGCGGCGTAGTCGTCATGGAACGCGCGCAGCGCCACGTCGACCTCCTTCTCCGGATAGCGCACGCCGATCTCGAACACCTGGGCGATGTAGTCGAGCACCATCAGCCGCTTGGCCCTCTTCGCCGGGATCGAGACGAGCCGCCCGTCCACCAGGAACGCGTCCATCGGGTCCGCCGGCGCGGAGGGGATCGTGCGCAGCAGGTCGCGGAAGGTCTCCGGCCGTGCCCGCCAGCCGTCCTCGTCCCGTACGGCGAGGCCGCCCCGCTCCAGCCGGTCCAGGGCCTTGCCCACCACGTCGGGGTCGAGCCCGGTGACCTTGTCGAGCGGCTCACCGGGACGCAGGACCAGCCCGGCCAGGACGCGCAGTGTGTCGTCCTGCCCGAGGAGTCCGAGCACGCGGGAGATGTGCTTGTCGATCACCCGTCCACGGTATTGCCTTGATGAAGGCAGGAGGAAACCTGGAGGGCGACGTGACCGCTCAACTGGACCACACGATCGTGCACAGCAGCGACCGCTTCGCGTCCGCCCGGTTCCTGACCGGGCTGCTCGGCGAGCCCGAGCCCGGCGCGTACGGGCCGTTCGCCACGGTCCCGCTCGGCAACGGCGTGACGATCGACTACGCCGACTCGATCGTCGACCGGGACAGGATCGTCATGCAGCACCTGGCGTTCCTCGTCTCCGAGGACGAGTTCGACGGCATCTTCTCCCGCATCGTCGAGCGAGGCCTGCCCTACTGGGGTGGCCCCGAGCACCAGGAGCCGCAGCAGATCAACCACCGGCACCACGGCCGCGGGGTGTACGTGGACGACCCCGACGGCCACTCCATCGAGTTCCTCACCCACCCGTACGTCAAGGAGGAGTGACCTCTCGGCGTTCTGCGTACGGTCAGCGGTTCTGCGTCCGGCCCCGGTCGAAGACGGCCCGCCTGCGGGCGGCGAAGTCCTCGGGGCTGGTGATGGCGAGCCCGTCCCGGCCGGTCTCCAGTTCGGCCCGCAGGCCGTCGGCGCCGGTGCCGTCGCGCAGGAGGTCGTAGATCTCCCGGATCCTGCGCAGCGTCTCCGGCGTCGTCGTCGCGATGCTCTGCGCGAGCTCGACCGCCCGGGGCAGCAGCCGGTCGTGCGCGACGACCTCGTTCACCAGGCCGATGCGCAGTGCCAGGGGAGCGTCGACGAAGTCCCCCGTGAACGTCATCTGCCGCGCCCAGGACTGCCCGACGGCCTGGCTGAGCCTGGCCGTCATGCCCCAGGAGGGCACGATGCCGACGCGGGTGTGGGTGTCGGCGAACCGCGCCCGTTCGCTGGCGATCCTGAAGTCGCAGGCGAGCGCGAACTCCAGGCCGCCGGTCACCGCAACGCCGTTGACCGCGCCGATGACTGGCACCGGGAAGTTCCGCAGCGGGAGGATGGAGTCGGGGTGGCCGATCTTGACCCCCGCTTCCAGCTCGCCGAGGTCCAGTCCCGCGCAGAAGGCGGGGTCGGCCCCGGTGAGGACCATCGCGCGCAGGTCAGGCTCCTGCGCGAGCCGCCCGAGCGTGTCCTGGAACTCGTCGAGCAGCGCCTTGGAGATCGCGTTGTACTTGCGCGGACGGTTAAGCGTCACGACCGCGACGGCCTCGGATGGCCGGTCGACGAGGACGAGGTCGCCCATGGTGCTCCTCAATGTTCCGGGGGTACGGCGAGAACAGGTTATAGAAACGTGTGCGGCCCCCGGCCCGCCCCGGATGCCCAGGCTCTGGTTTCAGGACGTGGAGACGGCGACACGAGCGGTCGCCGCTCTCGGATTCGTCCCGGAGATCCACTCAGGATCGGCGAGGGGGTGAAGGTCCCGTTCAGCCGCCTTCCGGTCCGTACGGACAGCAGGCGGCGACCGGGGCAGGAGTTTCGCCGGCCGGGGGCAGAGGCGCGCCGAAGCGCGCCACGCAATACCAGACCTTCTTCAGCGCCTGCGCGTCGTAGCGCCCGCTGCGGGCGGCGTCTCCGATGATCCGCGGATCGAGCACGCCGCCGACCGCGATCTCCGCGCCGAGCGCCACGTACTCCTGGCCCCGGTAGTCAGGGTGGCGCCGCAGATGCTCGACGGTGAGGCGGAACCCGCGATGCCATTCCACCGGGCACGGCAACCGGCGGGCAGCGGCCTCCACAGAGGTCCCGCGATAGCTGGGATCGAGGACCAGGGCCTCCACGTCCCGGTCGAGCCTGACCGGCCCGTGCACCTGAGCCTCGATGTAGTCGTCCAGGAGGTCCGCGTCGCCGGCCTCGGCCGGCTCGATCAGCGCCATGCGGGACGCGACACCGAAAGCCGAGGGTTCGAAGAAGCTGTCCGGATAGCAGAACGTGGTCCGGTGAAGAGCCTCGGCCGCCGTACGAGCGGTCGGGGTGGAAGTTGAGGGTCACACGCAACCGGATATCGAGCGGGTCTCCCGACGACATGGCCTCGACATGGCGGAGGGCGCGCTCCTGTGGCGATATGGACGTGTCCGCGCTCACCCGCGCAGTTTGCCGGAACGCGATCCGCCGTCGCATCTCGAACAGCCGTCCGGCTCGGTGCCGGTTCCAGCCGTCCGGTCACCGCGCCCGGGCGGAATCGGTGTTCAAGGCGGCCCGTCGCCGGATGCGGCCTTCGACGTGTTCGAGCGATGGTCGGGGCGACAGGATTTGAACCTGCGACTTCTTGCTCCCAAAGCAAGCGCGCTACCAAGCTGCGCCACGCCCCGTCTCGTCGGGTACGCGTGCGGTCCGAGACTCCGGTACGCTTACGCCCTGACGACCGGATGAAGTCTAGACCAGATGGACACCGGGCGCGCGCGGACGTAGCTCAATGGTAGAGCCCCAGTCTTCCAAACTGGCTACGCGGGTTCGATTCCCGTCGTCCGCTCTCATCAAGAAAGGCCAGGTCACTCCGTACGGGGTGCCTGGCCTTCGACGTTTCCTTCCGTGCCTCACATGTCACTTCACCGCGCGCGTGGGAAAGTGACCTCGTGGTCGATCACCCCTCCGAATCCGTCAATCACTGGCTCGGGGTGTGGGAGGTGAACAGCCTCCACGCTTGTCGGGCCGAGCTCGGCGAAGGACGGCGAGCGTGGGCGGAGACGGCCATGTACGCGCTCGCCAGAGCCGAGGCCGCAGGACTGGACGCCATCGCCGCCAATGTGAGGCGCTTCAACCTGCGTGCATATCTGATCGACAGCCTCGGCTCCACGCGTTCACCCCTGCTGAACCCCGATGCCCTCGCCATCGACATCCTCGCGGCCCTCCCCGCTGAACTGGAGAACGCCGCGGAGTGGGCAGCCGACTGGCGACAGCGGCCTCACAAGCAGCTCTTGGCCCTCCGTCAATGCAAGAACCTCCTGGCGCCGGCCGAGATCATCCGTAGTCACCTGTCGGAGACGCCGACGGCAAGAACGCTCGACCAGTGGCTCGCGCTCCGCGCACAACTTCCCTAGCTGCCCGGCCAGGAGGAACTGATGAGGACGTGGAACAGCCTCCAGGTGACGCCCCGGAAGCTGAAGATCACCCGGTGGTGCGGGTCAGTCGCCGGTGCGGAAGAGGGCCCAGACTGCCTTGCCGCCCTCGTCGAGTGCGTCCCAGCCCCATGCCTGGCTGTAGGTCTCGACGATGTAGAGGCCGCGTCCGTGCTCGGAGACGAAGTCGGGTTGCGTGGGCGACGGCGCCTGGTCGCTGGGATCCGAGACGGCGAGCAACACGTGCGGGGCGATGCGCAGGAGCGTCAGTGTTATAGGGCAGGCGCTGGCTCGGTGCGCCGGATACAGCGCGTAACGGACCGCGTTCGTCACCAGTTCGCTCACGACCAGTGCCGCGTCGTCACTCAGTTCCGACAGGCCCCACTGGCGCAGGGTCGTACGGGTGACATCACGCGCGGTCTTGACCGAGTCTGCCTGTGGTGCCAGGGGGCACATCGCCGTATCGGACGCCCCTGCCGCCCTCCGGAACCAGCCGAATCCCACGTCACGGGTCAGCTGGCCGCCGGGTTTGGGCTCGTCCGACATGGTTGCCCGTACCTCCCGCTGGCCTAGGTCGAGGACTGGTGCACATTTTGGCCCAATATGCACCTAGACATGATGGATCAGTGCGTCCCGTCGCTGCAAGACCCAAATGCACGTGCAATTGTCATGTGCAGACGCACAAGCTGTCCGTGCTAACCGTCAGGGACACGTAGATCAGACCTTGTCATCGGAGCCCGAAGTGGTGACACTGTGTGGGCTGGGGGTGTCGTGCGGGTCGTCCCTTGGCGGCACACAGAGCCGAGGTGAGAGGGAGGCGCCGTGATACAGATCCAGGCTGGATCGGGTCCGACGGCCCTGCGCATCCTTCTCGGGTCCCAGCTCCGCAAGCTCCGTGAGAGCAAGGGCATCAGCCGCGACCAGGCCGGCCAGTGCATCAGGGCCTCCGAGTCGAAGATCAGCCGGATGGAGCTGGGCCGGGTCGGATTCAAGGAACGCGACGTTGCCGACCTTCTCGCCCTTTACGGGGTGGAGGACGAGGAGACGCGCGATGTCGTGATGAACCTGGTCGAGCGGGCCAACGAGCCCGGCTGGTGGCACCGGTTCAACGACCTGCTGCCGTCGTGGTTCCAGGCGTACGTCGGCCTGGAGGAGGCCGCCGAGCGCATCCGCACCTACGAGGTGCAGTTCGTTCCCGGTCTGCTGCAGACAAAGGAGTACGCGCGGGCCGTCATCATGGCCGGCGCGGTCGGAGCGGCGCCGGAGGAGATCGCCAGGCGGGTCGACCTGCGGCTGGAACGCCAGCGCATCCTCGACGGTGAGAACAGTCCCAAGTTCTGGGCCGTGATCGACGAGGCGGCGCTGCGCCGGCCGATCGGTGGTGTCGACGTGATGCGGGGTCAGATCCAGCACCTCATCGACCTGATGAACCAGCCGAACGTGACGATCCAGGTCATTCCGTTCAGCTATGGCGGACACGCCGCAGAGGGCGGTGCCTTCAGCATCCTCCGGTTCGCGGATCCCGACTTGCCCGACATCGTGTATGTCGAGCAGCTCGCCAGTGCGCTTTACCTGGACAAACGGGAAGAGGTCGACCGCTACAGCGAGGTCATGGAACGCCTCTGCGCGGTCAGCACCACCCCTACGGAGACGGTGGACCTGTTGCGGCAGATCATGGCAGACCTCTGATCAGTCGCTACCGGGGCTCATCTGCTCTAGACTGCCCTCGGCGTTGGACACCCGCCACAGTCGAGCATGCCCGGACAGGTCGCGTGCAGGCGAGACGGTGATCCTGCGCCTCTCACGTGGGCGCGGCGCGCGTTACTGTGCCGCGGTTGCCGTGCACGACGTGCCCGCGATCACCAGATGCTGGATCAAGGAGACCACCCCGTGAAGACCGCTGTCGAGGAGCTCAGCCCTACCCGGGTCAAGCTCACCGTCGAGGTGCCGTTCAAGGAGCTAGAGCCGAGCCTGCAGGCCGCGTACAAGAAGGTCGCGCAGCAGGTGCGCGTGCCCGGCTTCCGTCCTGGCAAGGTGCCGGCCCGGATCATCGAGCAGCGCTTCGGCCGCGCGGTGGTTCTCGAGGAGACCCTGAACGACGCCCTGCCCAAGCTGTACGGCCAGGCCGTTGACGAGACCGAGGTCTTCCCGGTCAGCCAGCCCGAGATCGAGGTCACCAAGATCGAGGACGGCGAGCAGGTCGAGTTCACCGCCGAGGTGGACATCCGCCCCGCCTTCGATGTCCCGGACTACCAGGGCACCGAGGTCGTGGTCGACCCCGCCGAGGTGACCGACGAGGACATCACCACCCAGCTCGAGGCCCTGCGCCAGCGCTTCGCGACGCTGACCGGCGTCGAGCGCCCGGCCCAGAACGGCGACTACGTCGTCATGGACCTGCGTGCCGAGATCGACGGCCGCAACCTCGACGAGCAGCAGGCCGCCGACGTGTCGTACGAGGTCGGCGCGGGCTCGGTCCTGGAGGGCCTGGACGACGCCCTGCAGGGCATGGCCGCCGGCGACGAGAAGACCTTCCGCACCACGCTCGTCGGTGGTGAGAACGCCGGCGAGGAGGCCGACGTGATCATCAACGTCAAGTCGGTCAAGGAGAAGGTGCTGCCCGAGCTGGACGACGAGTTCGCGCAGCTCGCCAGCGAGTTCGACACGCTCGACGAGCTCAAGGACAGCATCCGCCAGCAGGTTCGCCGCAACAAGCTGGTGGAGCAGGTCGTGCAGAGCCGCGAGAAGGCGCTCGACGCGCTGCTCGAGAAGATCGACATCCCGCTGCCCGAGAGCGCGCTCCAGGCGGAGATCGACGCGCGCAAGCACAACCTCGAGCACCAGGTCGCCGAGAGCGGCCTGAGCCGCGAGGCGTACCTGCGCCTCCAGCAGACCACCGAGGAGGAGCTGTTCGCTGAGTACGAGGCGACCTCGGCCAAGGCGCTGAAGTCGGGCTTCGTCCTCGACAAGATCGTCAAGGCCGAGGAGATCGGCGTCAGCGAGCAGGAGCTGACCGACTTCGTGGTGCGTCGCGCCATGCAGATGGGCGTCGCGCCGAACACGCTGGCCCAGCACCTCGCCGACAACAACCAGCTCCCGCTGGCGATGATGGAGATCGTGCGCGAGAAGGCCAAGACCCTCATCGGTGACGCGGCCAAGGTGACCGACACGGCCGGCAACGAGGTGGACATCAAGGCCATCTACGCCGAGCTCAACCCTGAGCAGGAGGCCGTGGGCGTCGAGGAGGCGGGCGCCGGGGAGCCCTCCGACGAGGCCAAGGAAAGCTGATTCACCCAGGCTCTCGCCTGACTTCTGCCACCGATCGGCCGGGAGGCCGATCGGTGTCGCGGTAACGGTGAAACCCCTGGCGCACTCGGGTGCGCCGGGGGTTTCCGGTTATATTCGGGCAAATCCCTGCAAATATGTTTCTTACCGCGTGTCGGGGAGCAAATCGTACGGCCGGGATCTGTATGCCCCGGCCCGTGCCGTTAGGGCGGGGAACACGGGCGATGTGGCGCGGGGGCCTCGTCCCGGGCGGGACATGCGCCGTCAGCGAACAGTACGGCGCACGGGCATGACCTGTCTGCGTCGCGCGTTAAGGTCACAAGCAAAGCCAATCGATTACGACGCATCGGAAGGTGACGCTGTGACCAGCCCGCCGACCTTCTTCCCGACCGGTGGTTCCGGCTTCGAGGCCCGGAGCCCGGAGGGTGGCCCCTCCCGCCTCGAGGACCAGCTCTACCAGCGCCTGCTGCGCGAGCGGATCGTGGTGCTCGGCACCCAGGTCAACGACGAGGTGGCCAACCGGCTGGCCGCTGAGCTCCTGCTCCTCGCCGCCGATGACCCCGAGCGCGACATCTGGATGTACATCAACTCCCCCGGTGGCTCGGTGACCGCCGGCATGGCGATTTACGACATGATGGAGTACGTGCCGAACGACGTGTGCACGGTCGCCATGGGACTGGCCGCCTCCATGGGGCAGTTCCTGCTGTGCGCCGGCGCCCGTGGCAAGCGATACGCGCTTCCGCACGCCCGGATCATGATGCACCAGCCGTCGGGCGGCATCGGCGGCACCGCGGCCGACATCGCGATCCAGGCCGAGCAGATGCTCTATGTGAAGAAGACTCTCGCGGAGCGGATCGCCTTCCACACCGGCCAGCCGCTCGAGCAGATCGAGCGCGACTCCGACCGGGACCGCTGGTTCACGGCCGAGGAGGCCAAGGACTACGGCTTCATCGACCACGTGGTGCGCAGCGCCCGCCAGGTGCCCTCCGAGGGCGCCGTCTCGTGACTGGAGCTTCCCAGATGAGTGAGCTGATCCGGCCGGGTGACATCAACGGCCGCTACGTCCTTCCCTCCTTCGTCGAGCGCACGTCGTACGGCGTCAAGGAGATGAACCCCTACAACAAGCTGTTCGAGGACCGCATCATCTTCCTCGGCGTCCAGATCGACGACGCTTCGGCGAACGACGTGATGGCGCAGCTGCTGACGCTGGAGTCGCTCGACCCGGATCGCGACATCAGCATGTACATCAACTCGCCGGGTGGCTCGTTCACCGCGATGACCGCGATCTACGACACCATGCAGTTCGTCCGGCCCGAGATCCAGACGGTCTGCCTTGGGCAGGCGGCCTCGGCCGCCGCGGTCCTGCTGGCCGGCGGCACCCCGGGCAAGCGGTTCGCCCTGCCCAACGCCCGCGTTCTGATCCACCAGCCCTACACCGAGGGCGGCGGCCAGGGCAGCGACATCGAGATCCAGGCTCGTGAGATCCTGCGGATGCGGTCGCTGCTCGAGGAGATCGTGGCCAAGCACTCGGGCAAGTCGGCCGACGAGGTCCGCAAGGACATCGAGCGTGACAAGATCCTCAGCGCCGAGGAGGCGAAGGCGTACGGGCTGGTGGACGACATCATCCCGTCGCGGAAGAAGCGCGCGGCGGCGGTCGCCGCTTCCTGAGGGAGTTGCCGCACCGGAACGGTGCCCATTTGGGCACGTTCCGGTGCGACTCACCGCTAGGGGGCTCACTGAGGGCCCGAGAGACGGTAACGTCGAAACCTGAGCGGGATGACGTTTTCGCACCGGATCGCGATCGTCGGATCATGACTCAGAACCATGAGCCGGATCGCGAGCAGGGTGCGGACGGAAGCGACCGCGGCGGCAGGGGCGGTCCCACGCAAAGGAGTATCTGGGGTGGCACGCATCGGCGACGGGGGAGACCTGCTGAAGTGCTCGTTCTGCGGCAAGAGCCAGAAGCAGGTCAAGAAGCTCATCGCCGGACCAGGCGTCTACATCTGCGATGAGTGCATCGATCTCTGCAACGAGATCATCGAGGAGGAGCTCTCCGAATCCTCCGAGCTCAAGTGGGACAACCTGCCCAAGCCGCGCGAGATCTACGAGTTCCTCGACGCGTACGTCATCGGGCAGGACAAGGCGAAGAAGGCGCTGTCGGTAGCGGTCTACAACCACTACAAGCGCGTCCAGTCCGGGGAGCGCGGCCGAGACGACGGCCTGGAGCTGGCCAAGTCCAACATCCTGCTGCTCGGCCCCACCGGGTCGGGAAAGACCCTGCTCGCGCAGACCCTCGCCAAGATGCTCAACGTGCCGTTCGCCATCGCGGACGCCACCGCCTTGACCGAGGCCGGCTACGTCGGCGAGGACGTGGAGAACATCCTCCTCAAGCTGATCCAGGCCGCCGACTACGACGTCAAGAAGGCCGAGACCGGCATCATCTACATCGACGAGGTCGACAAGATCGCCCGTAAGAGCGAGAACCCGTCGATCACGCGGGACGTGTCGGGCGAGGGCGTGCAGCAGGCCCTGCTGAAGATCCTGGAGGGGACCACGGCGAGCGTGCCCCCGCAGGGCGGGCGCAAGCACCCCCACCAGGAGTTCATCCAGATCGACACCACGAACGTGCTGTTCATCTGCGGCGGCGCCTTCGCCGGCCTCGAGAAGATCATCGAGTCGAGGGTCGGCAGGAAGGGCATCGGCTTCAACGCGATCATCCACTCGAAGGAGGAGATGGACTCCTCCGACATCTTCTCGGACGTCATGCCGGAAGATCTCCTGAAGTTCGGCATGATCCCCGAGTTCGTCGGCCGTCTCCCTGTGATCACGTCGGTGCACAACCTCGACAGGGACGCGCTGATCCAGATCCTCACGGAGCCGCGCAACGCGCTCGTCAAGCAGTATCGCCGCCTGCTCGAACTCGACAACGTCGAGCTGGAGTTCTCCGACGACGCCCTTGAGGCCATCGCCGACCAGGCCATTCTGCGCGGCACCGGCGCCCGCGGGCTGCGCGCCATCATGGAGGAAGTCCTCCAGTCCGTGATGTACGAGGTGCCCTCCCGCCAGGACGTGGCGCGCGTCGTCATCACCCGCGAGGCCGTGCTGGAGCACGTGAATCCGACCCTGGTGCCCCGCGACCAGCTGCAGGCCAAGCAGCAGCGGACCCCCAGGGAGAAGTCCGCCTGAAACGGGCCTTCGCCGCGGCGTTGTCCACAGGGCGTGCGGCGACGGCTCGGACGGCTTCCGGACATCCCTAGAATTGGGCAGCGTGACTACGTCTGAGCTGCCCACCCAGTACGCGCCCGTCGATGTCGAGACCCGGAGCTACGAGCGCTGGGTATCGGCGGGCTACTTCACAGCGGACCCGGGCAGCGGGCGCGAGCCGTACAGCATCGTGCTTCCCCCGCCCAACGTGACCGGGTCGCTCCACGTGGGCCACGCCCTCGACCACTCGATCCAGGACGCGCTCACCCGGCGAGCCCGCATGCGGGGCATGGAAACGCTGTGGCTCCCCGGAATGGACCACGCCGGCATCGCCACGCAGAACGTCGTGGAGCGCGAGATCGCCAAGGACGGCCTGTCGCGCCACGACTTCGGCCGCGAGGCGTTCGTCGAGCGCGTCTGGCAGTGGAAGGAGGAGTCGGGCGGCCGGATCCTCGGTCAGATGAAGAAGCTCGGCGACGGCGTTGACTGGTCGCGTGAGCGCTTCACGATGGACGAGGGGCTCTCCCGGGCCGTCCAGACGATCTTCAAGAAGCTGTTCGACGACGGGCTCATCTATCGCGCCGAGCGGATCATCAACTGGTGCCCCCGCTGCCTGACGGCCCTGTCCGACATCGAGGTCGAGCACAGCGACGACGACGGCGAGCTCGTCTCCATCCGCTACGGCTCGGGTGACGAGGAGATCGTCGTCGCCACGACCCGCGCCGAGACCATGCTGGGCGACACCGCTGTCGCCGTCCACCCCGCCGACGAGCGCTACGCGCACCTTGTCGGCAAGTACGTCGAGGTCCCGCTCACCGGCCGGCGCATCCCGATCGTCGCGGACGCGCACGTGGACCCGTCCTTCGGCACCGGCGCGGTCAAGGTCACCCCCGCGCACGACCCGAACGACTTCGAGATCGGGCGCCGCCACTCGCTGGAGTCGCTCGTCATCATGGACGAGCGCGGAATCATCACCGCCCACGGGCCCTTCGAGGGGCTCGACCGGTTCGAGGCGCGGCCCGCCGTGGTCGCCGCGCTGCGCGAGCAGGGCCGCATCGTCGCCGAGAAGCGGCCCTACGTGCACTCCGTCGGACACTGCTCCCGCTGCAAGACCGTGGTGGAGCCGCGGCTGTCGCTGCAGTGGTTCGTCAACGTCACCCCGCTGGCGAAGGCCGCGGGCGACGCGGTGCGTGACGGCCGCACCCGCATCCACCCGCCGGAGCTGGCCAAGCGCTACTTCGACTGGGTCGACGACATGCACGACTGGTGCATCTCGCGCCAGCTGTGGTGGGGACACAGGATCCCCGTCTGGTACGGCCCGGACGGCGACATGGTCTGCGTGGGGCCGGACGAGGAGCCGCCGGCCGGTTACGAGCAGGACCAGGACGTCCTCGACACCTGGTTCTCCTCCGGTCTGTGGCCGTTCTCCACGCTGGGCTGGCCCGACGCCACACCCGATCTGGCCCGCTTCTATCCGACGACCGTGCTCGTCACCGGCTACGACATCCTGTTCTTCTGGGTCGCCCGGATGATGATGTTCGGGTTGTACGCGATGGACGGCCAGCCGCCGTTCCGCACCGTGGCCCTGCACGGCATGGTGCGCGACCAGTTCGGCAAGAAGATGTCGAAGTCGTTCGGCAACGTCGTCGACCCGCTCGACTGGATCGAGCGGTACGGCGCGGACGCCACGCGCTTCACGCTCCTGCGCGGTGCCAACCCCGGCTCAGACGTGGCGATCAGCGAGGACTGGGCGGCCGGATCCCGCAACTTCTGCAACAAGATCTGGAACGCCACCCGCTTCGCGCTGATGAACGGCGCCGTCTCCGACGGTCTGCCCGAAGAGCTCACCTCGGCCGACCGGTGGATCCTGTCGCGCCTGCAGGAGGTCGTCACCAGCGTCGACGCGGCCTTCGAGGAGTTCGAGTTCGCCAAGGCGTCCGACGCGCTCTACCACTTCGCCTGGGACGAGGTCTTCGACTGGTATGTCGAGCTGGCCAAGGTCCAGTTCGCCGAGGGCGGCGTGGTGGCCGAGAACACCAAGCGGGTTCTGGGGCATGTCCTCGACGCGCTGCTACGGCTGCTCCACCCGCTCGTGCCGTTCGTCACGGAGGAGTTGTGGCGGGCTCTGACCGGTGGGGAGTCGATCGTGGTCGCTCCCTGGCCTACGGCGTCGCCCGAGCTGATCGATCCCGCGGCCGAGCAGGAGATCTCCTCGCTGCAGAATCTCGTGACGGAGGTGCGCAGGTTCCGTTCGGACCAGGGCCTCAAGCCCGGCCAGCGGGTCGCCGCGCGGCTGTCCCTGTCCGGTACGGCTCTCGCCGCCCATGAGGGGGCGATCCGCGTCCTGCTGCGTCTGGACGAGCCGACGGACACCTTCAGCCCGACAGCCCGGCTCACGGTCGGCACGGTGCTCGTGGAGATCGACACGGCCGGAGCCATCGACGTCGCCGCCGAGCGGAAACGGCTGGAGAAGGACCTGGCCGCGGCACGCAAGGAGCAGGCCCAGGTGACGGCGAAGCTCGGCAACGAGCAGTTCATGGCCAAGGCGCCGGAGGACGTCGTGGCGAAGGTGCGCCGGCGGGCCGAGCAGGCCGCCGAGGACATCTCCCGTCTCGAAGCCCAGCTCGCCGCCCTGCCGGCTTAGGCCGTCTTCCTGTGCGCCCTCGTCGTGGACGAGGGCGCACAGGCGTCTCAAGCTTTGTGACGACTGAGGTTTGAAGACCCTGGAGACAGGGCAGGACCACAAAGTTGCCCAAGTTGTGCACAGCACCTCCGCGTGGGTGCTAGTCTTTCTGCACGCGCTGAGGACCGGCGAGCCTGAGTCCCCCTCGGGGGATCGGCTGTTAGGATCTCAGCGACTCCCTCTTATCGAACCCGATCTCGGGATGATTCGTCGCGATTCGACGGACATTCGGGGATCAGGTAAGTTAGAGGGGTTGCCCCGGAAACGGGGGGTCGGAATTCCTGTCGGTCGGCGGGTTTCGGGTCAAATGAAGTCCCGGTGGGGCGGATTTGACACGAAAGAGCCGGTCGGGAAGAATTAAGACCAGCAAGACAAAAGAAAAACAAACGGTGAAACGCCCCGGAGCGTGGGACCTTTCAGGGTTTCGGGTGATGGTGGTCGCGTCCGTTTCTTGAGAACTCAACAGTGTGCTAAAAGCCAGTGCATGAATCATGCATGACCCCGTCTACCGGTGGTTTTCATCGGTGGCGGATTCCTTTGACGGCACCTTTCCTTAGCCGGGGGGTGCCGGCCAGAGTGATCTCTTTTCAAGCATTGTTTGGAGAGTTTGATCCTGGCTCAGGACGA
>NZ_VJVX01000229.1:0-656 GCF_008033685.1 Microbispora sp. CSR-4 | reverse complement strand
CGATCTTCTGCTCCAGCAGGGCGATCAGCGCGTCGGCCTGGCGTACCGTCAGCGGGCGGTCATCCCCCTGTGCCCTCAGCTTGGCGTACGCCTGCAACAAGGCCATCAACCGGGCGCCGGCCTCACGCGGCAGGTAGAACTCTCCTTCCACGCCGCCGCCCTTGCCCGGGCGGACCCGCAGGAACCGCCGCCCGTAATCGGCCCGCTCATCCCGCTCTTCCCCATCGGGGTCCAGCACCGCCCGCAGATGGCGGCCGGCCTTGGCGACCTCCGCCGCCCCGGCCTTGCCCGCCAGGTCCACCAGGATCGGCTCCGCCAAGGTGGCCTGCTCGTCGGTTAGTCCGGCCACAGCGGCGCAGATAGCCTCCACCACCCCGGCCGCCAGCTCACCCGTGGCGAACTTCTCCCGCACGACGGGGAGGCGCGGCAGTTCCGCGCCCAGGGTGAGCAGGCGGCCCGCACCGCCCACCGTCATCCCCCCACTGGTGCGCAACCAGCAGCGGGTGGAGGCATGGCCGTGCTGCCTGGCCTGCCCCGCTCGATGGACCCGCCCGACGCGGTCGGCCAGGGCGCTGGTGATCCGATCCCGGGCGAACAGCAACTCCTCCGCCTCGGCCAGGCACACATCCACGTCATCGGGAAGCGGCGTCAGCGCC
>NZ_VJVX01000228.1:0-661 GCF_008033685.1 Microbispora sp. CSR-4 | reverse complement strand
GCGGTTGTGGAACTGGCAGGCCGGGCCCAGCAGCTTCAGGTCCGTGAGCCCGCCGGTGCTCCAGTTGTCGGCGTGGTCGATCTGGCACATGGTCGCCGGCAGCGGGCAGCCGTCGACCCAGCACGTGGCATACCGGGCGAAGATGGCCCGCCGCTGGGCAGGAGTCGCCAGACGGACCTTGCGGCCCATGTCGAGCACCTGCCCGTCGGCGTTCATGACGATCCGCACCAGAGTCGAGGTCCGGGCGAGCCGATGCACGCTGGAGACGGGCAGCACTTGCCCCGTCGCCAGCAACAACCCCGGCGGCACCATCCCCGGCGGCACCATCCCCAGCGGCCCTCCCAGCGAGGCACCCAGTGCCGTCCCCAGCAGCGACCCGGGCAGCGTGCCTGCCGACGCTCCCAGCGCCGACCCCAGCGACGCCCCGGGCATCGTGCCCGCCGACGCACCTGGCGCTGCTCCGGGTGACGCCCCGGGAGCTGATCCCGGTGACGCACCCCGCGATGCCCCCTGTGCGGCTCCTTGCGATGCTGCTTGCGCCGTCCCCGGCGTCCCACGCCCGGCTCCCGGTGCCGTTCCCGATGCCCATCCGGGTGGTGTCTCCCGCTCCGGTCCGGACCCGCCGGGCGTCGCTCCCGACGGTCCCGATGTCCGCGACGCC
>NZ_VJVX01000227.1:0-663 GCF_008033685.1 Microbispora sp. CSR-4 | reverse complement strand
TCCGAAGCCGTCCCGCCCGAAGACGCTGTGTCCGAAGGTGCTGTGTGCCAATGCGCGCCACCGTCGGCAGGCCATGCGGAGCCGCCCCGCGTGGCGTGCGGTGCTCCAGACTGAGTCGCGGCGCGGTCGCAGCAATCGCCCTTGGTGGGCGCGGTCTCGTCGCTCTCGGCAGAGCTGGTGCTCGTGGTGTTGTCGTCTTCGGCGGAGTTGGCGTTCGCGGTGTGGTCGCTCTCGACAGCGGCGGTGCTTGCGGTGTCGCGCGGCTCGCACTCGCCGGGCCGCCGCTCACCGGCTCCACAGTCGCGAGCCTCCTCGTCGCGAAGTCCGCTCGTCGCATATGGAGAGCCCGTTGCGGAGTCGGTGCTTTCGGCGTCGCCGTCGCAGTCGCCGGTGGCAACGGTCTCGTTCGGGGCCTCGGGGTTTCCGGTCGCGTGGTGAGTGTGGCCGCTGGGGGCGCTGTCGCTGAGGTCCGCGAGGTGGTCGCCGGTGTCATCGGCCTCGGCGGGTGCAGGGGCGCCGGTGTGGTCCTGGCCTTGTTCGAAGCCCTCGGCGTCCCGCGCGTTTTCGACATGGTCGGCGGTGTCGTCGGCCTGGCTCGGCTCGTCAGTGGTCCCGGTGGTGTCGGGGGCGTAGTCGCTGGGGGCGCTGTCGCCGAGGTCTGCG
>NZ_VJVX01000226.1:0-667 GCF_008033685.1 Microbispora sp. CSR-4 | reverse complement strand
CGGCCAGGCACATGTCCACGTCATCGGGAAGCGGGGTCAGCGCCAGCTCTTGGGCCACCTCACGAACCGACCCCACCACCACCCACGACGACCGCACACGACCACGGCCCTGACCACGACCGCCCACACCGTCGGAAGCACCCGCACCCGCACCCGGGCCGGCCGCGCCAGCACCATCCGCGCCAGCAGCGTCCGGGCCAGTGGTATCTGCACCGTCGGCAGCTCCACGCGCGGCATTCGCGCCAGCGCCGTTCGTGCCACCGACATTCTCACCGGCGGATGCCGCACCGTCGGCGGCCCCGCACGCGGCACCAGAGCCAGCGCCGTTCGCGCCATCGGCAGCCGCACCAGCACAAGCCCCACGGGCGGCACCCGCGTCAGATCCCGCGCTGTCGGCGGTCCAACATGCGGCGTTCGCGTCAGCGCCGTCCGTGCCAGCACCGCTCATGCCAGCGGCATTCGTACCGGTGGCCGCCCCACTCGTGGCATCCGCGCCGTCGTTGGTTGTGCTATCGGGATCGGTGCCTGGAACGTCCGAGCTTGGGTGGTCTGTGCTTGCGGCAACGGGTGCGTCGCCGCGCTGCCGGAGCCCGAAGTTGATGATCGGGAAGGGCTCCCGGGCGGATGAACCATCAGAGGACCACAGCGGCGAGTTGGCGATCAGACG
>NZ_VJVX01000225.1:0-670 GCF_008033685.1 Microbispora sp. CSR-4 | reverse complement strand
GGGGCGGCGGAGGTCGCCAAGGCCGGCCGCCATCTGCGGGCGGTGCTGGACCCCGATGGGGAAGAGCGGGATGAGCGGGCCGATTACGGGCGGCGGTTCCTGCGGGTCCGCCCGGGCAAGGGCGGCGGCGTGGAAGGGGAGTTCTACCTGCCGCGTGAGGCCGGCGCCCGGTTGATGGCGTTGTTGCAGGCGTACGCCAAGCTGAGGGCACAGGGTGATGACCGCCCGCTGACGGTGCGCCAGGCGGACGCCTTGATCGCCCTGCTGGAGCAGAAGATCGCCGCCGAGCTCCTCGTCGTGGTCAGCGCCGAATCCCTCCCCACCGACCCCGACAACACCGACCCCACCGACGACCCATACCCCGCCGACCCGGCCACCGACGACCCCGCTGCCCCGGCCACCGACGAGACCGACCCGGCCACCCAAGACCCCGCTGCCCCGGCCGCCGCCGACGAGGTCAGCGACCACTTCGCAGACCTCGGCGACAGCGCCCCCAGCGACTACGTCCCCGACCCTGCCGGAAGCACTGACGAGCCGGGCCAGGCCGACGACACCGCCGACCACGCCGGAGACGCGCGGGATGCCGGGGGCTTCGAGGAAGGCCGGGACGACACGGGCGACCCTGCTCCCGGCGAGGCCGGGACAGATGCCAGTGCGGAGAGCGCCGACG
>NZ_VJVX01000224.1:0-671 GCF_008033685.1 Microbispora sp. CSR-4 | reverse complement strand
CCGCTGCTGTTCCCGGAGTTCCCGCTGCCTGCGTCGCGCACGAGCACCGCGCGTCGCCACTGCACCGCCACGCGCCCTGGCTGCCGCACCGGCACGTGCTGTGGCCATGCCGGCAGTCCCCCGCAGTCCGAGGCCCAGCGTGGGTGTGATGAGCGGAGACATCCTCGGGAGGAGGATCCGTCCACGCCGAACTCGAAGGCGCCACCTCCGAAGGCGCTGCCTCCGAAGGCGCTGCCTCCGAGGGCGCTGCCTGCGATGGCGGCGCATCCGAAGCCGTCGCACCCGAAGGCACTGCGTCCGAAGGGGCTGTGTCCGAAGGGGCAGCGTGCGAAGGGGCTGTGTGCCAATGCCCGCCACCGTGAGCAGGCCATGCTGACGCACCCCGCCGGGCGTGGGTTGCTCCGGACCGGGCCGCGCCGCGAACGCAGCCATCGCCCTCTGCAGGCGCGGTCGTGTCGCACTCGGCAGAGCGGGTGCTCGCGGTGTCGTCGTCCTCGGCGGAGTCGGCGTTCGCGGTGTGGTCGCCCTCGGCAGCGGCGGTGTTCGCGGTGCTGCGCGGCTCGCACTCCCCAGGCCGCCGCTCACCGGCCCCGCACTCACCGGCTCCCCAGCCACGAGGCTCCTCATCGCGAAGTCCGGTCGCGACGTCGCCGGAGCCAGCGGCAGGGTCG
>NZ_VJVX01000223.1:0-672 GCF_008033685.1 Microbispora sp. CSR-4 | reverse complement strand
CCCCTCCGCCGCCATGTCCGCGATCACCACGCGAACCACACCCAGCGGAATCCGCAGCAACGCCGACACCTCGGCCACCGACCGCACCTGACGGCACAGCGTGCTGATCGCCTGGCGTTCCGGGGTGAGCGTGGAGAGGTCCTGATGCATCACCGTGGCGGAGGACACGAGGGCCTCCATGGCGAGCTGGAGCCGAGGAGCCGTACGCCCGCCGGTGACGGCGTACGGCCGCACCAGCGAGCTCTGCTCCGTCGGCGCCGGCGTCGGGACGGGGTTCGTGCCGCCGTACTGCCGGTGGTCGCCCACCGGCGGATAGGCCTCGTTGTTCCAGCCGCCGCCTGCCACAGCGTCCTCCTGACCTTTTCGCTCTCGCTCCGGAACCCGGCGACCTGTCCAGGCCGCCCGCTCAGGGCGTCTTCCCCGATCTGTCCTCCACCGCGTGCCTCACTTCGCGGAGTCTTCCGTCACCGCGGGTGAGACGCCTGGAGCTCGGCGCGGACCGCGGGAGTCAGCACCTGACCCGCCCGCTCGACCAGCAACGTCATCTGATAGGCCACCAGACCCAGATCGGAATCGGCAGCCGCCAGCACCGCCAGACAGGACCCGTCACTGATCGACATGATCAGCAACAGCCCCCGCTGCATCTCCACCACCGTCTGCGTCACCGGGCCA
>NZ_VJVX01000222.1:0-684 GCF_008033685.1 Microbispora sp. CSR-4 | reverse complement strand
GGTGACAAGCTGTCAGACACAAAGGCCACAGCCCAGAGAATGAGCACGGACCATCGCACTATGTCCACACCGGAGAGATAACCACCAATAGCTCGCCTTAGCTCTCGGGAAGGCTGTCGATATTTCTAGAGATAGTAGAAGCACGCCAACCAAGCTGAGCCCGCCTCATCATCGCCTTTTCCAGCTCTTCTGTCGTGAATCCAAGCTCGGCCAAGAAGAGCGATTCCAGTAAATGGAGCAGTATCGCCTCCCCTACTTGTGCACCGCGATGATCTCTTGCTAGATCATGCACAGCCGGCAGTCCATGACTGATTTGATTCCGCAGTGCGGCTACTCGCTTCGCCCAATTGTCGGGCAGGTTCAAAGGAACCAGCCCGCAGGCTACCCGCACCGAAAGCCTTTTTAGGCGGTCTTCGAGAGAGGGCTCATACGAGTTCGCGATCAACTTTCTTATGCGTGCCCGGCGCTTCGAGTTCAACCCAGCAACAGATGCGAGGGCTGCATCCACATTGCTTGCGATTTGATCATACTCTTTAGCCCGATCAGAAACGTTATCGAGATAAAGCATGCGATCCACGGCTTCTACTATGGTGACCGCAGTAAGGAATCGGGGTATGGGCCAACGGTAGTTACGGTTGATCAGCGTGATCCACTGATCAATGATGTAGCGCCAGTTGGGAAGTA
>NZ_VJVX01000221.1:0-693 GCF_008033685.1 Microbispora sp. CSR-4 | reverse complement strand
CCGGGCGAGGTCCGCCGCATCACCCTCTACGTGGACAAATTCCCCGATGGGCAGATGGGCTACGGCCTGGAACCCGGCAAGCCCACCATCCCCGGCCCCCTCATCGAAATGATCGAGGGCGAGACCCTCGAAATCGAACTCGTCAACAACACCGACGTCACCGCCAGCCTGCACGTGCACGGCGTCGACTACGAGACGAGCAGCGACGGCACGCGGATGAACGACAGCGTCGTCCAACCCGGAGGCCGCTACGTCTACACCTGGCGCACCCACGCCCCGACCACTCGCGCGGACGGCACCATCGCCCCCGGCAGCGCCGGCTACTGGCACTACCACGACCACGTCGTCGGAACCGACCACGGCACCGGCGGCATCCTCCTCGGCCTCTACGGACCACTAGTCGTACGCCGCACCGGCGACACCCTCCCCGACAAAACCTTCACCGTCGTCTTCAACGACATGAAAACCAACAACCTCACCACCGCACCCGACTACACGGCCAAACTCGGCGAACGAGTCGAATTCATCGTCATCGCCCACGGCAACCTCTTCCACACCTTCCACATCCACGGACACCGCTGGGCCGACAACCGCACCGGCACACTCACCAACCCAGACGACCAAAGCCGAATCATCGACACCAAAACCACAGGACCCGCAGAATCCTTCGGCTTCCAAATCATCGCCGGCGAA
>NZ_VJVX01000220.1:0-695 GCF_008033685.1 Microbispora sp. CSR-4 | reverse complement strand
GGCCAGATATCTCCCCGCTCCTTCCGTACTTGTCCCGGTCGGCGACAGTCGAGCGGGTGAAGAGCAGCAGGGAGATCATGGAGATTCTCGAGGCGTATGACCTCACCGGCAGTTACCGGGCTGCAGCCGATCTGGCCGGGTGTGACCACCACACGGTGGCCCGTTATGTGAAGATGCGGGCGGCGGGGCAGGCCCCCGAGCAGCGCAAGCACCGGGAACGGGCGATCGATGCCTACCTGCCGAAGATCGAGGAGCTGGTGGTCCGCTCGCGGGGGAAGATCCGCGCGGATGTAGTGCACAAGCGGATCGTCGCGATGGGGTTCACCGGCGGTGAGCGCACCACCCGGCGGACCGTGGCCGAGGCCAAAGCGCAGTATCGGCTGGGCCGCCATCGCATCTACCGGCCGTGGGGGGTCGAGCCGGGGCTGTGGCTGCAGTGGGACTGGGGCACCGGCCCGCTGATCGGCGGGCGGCCGACCACGTTGTGGTGCGCGTGGCTGGCCTGGTCGCGATTCCGGGGGGTGATCCCGGTCTGGGACAAGACGCTGCCGACGATCGTCGCGTGCCTGGATACGACGCTGCGCCGGATCGGCGGGGTGCCGGCCTATGCGCTGACTGACAACGAAAAAACCGTCACAGCCGAGCACGTGGCCGGGATCGCGGTCCGCAACGCCGAGATCGTCGAGGTGGCCAAG
>NZ_VJVX01000022.1:0-115470 GCF_008033685.1 Microbispora sp. CSR-4 | reverse complement strand
CTTACTCGGAGTGATTTGGCGATTGCTCGAGACCTACCACCAGGTAGGGCCCGAGGCGGGGACCGCCACCTCAAGTTCTACGAGCTACGGGACAACCTCCGACCAGGTGACAGAGATCAGTCTAGGAAGTCACTAGGAGCACTCAGGCTCCTGCGTGATGGGGCTACCAACAGAAAGCCCCCAGCCCTAAGGCTTAAGGACAGGGGCCGCACTGTCGACGACTCTGTGCTACCTGTCTCCGCAGCCCTGCTGCCGCTTGATCCGTCCGCGTCTGCGGGCGTCGGAGATGGTGGTCGCCAACTCTCGGCCATGGCGCGTGACCGTAGTAACAAGCCACGCGACGTCCTCGTCATCCAGGTTGTTGTATACGTCCCCGGTGGAACCAGAAGTGGGACCATTACCAGGCTCTCGTCGGAACCGGCCGGGGGGCTGTATGACTAGATCATCGAGATCGTCCTCAGGTCGGACTACGGCCGGCTCATGCATCACCGCCGCCGCATCATGAGCGTGACGGTTAGTGGCACACGGCTATCGAGGCGCCGGCACCCCCTCAACTACTTGCCTGGGAGCCGTCATGTCCTTGCTCCAGGCGGGTGATCGGGTAGGAGGGGGGCCAACGCAGGGTCTCCGCCACGGCACTCGGACTGGTCGCACTTACGGGAGTGCCAGCTTCAGGCCTCTGCCACGTGTTCCAAGAGATTCCTGCAAGCTGTGCGGCAGCCTTCTGCGTGGGGATGTCCCGCTCGCGGCGGCGTTTCCGGACGGCGGTTCTCCCGAACCTTTCACGGTCGCGGCGAACTCATCGACCACTTGCTGGTTGCGCACGCCCTCCTCGCCCGCGCCCTCGAGGTCCATGCGCTGCGTCCGGCGGACGCGGCCAGTTCGCACGACGGGCTGCCCTCGGTGATCGAAGACTCCACCAGCCGCCGCGACGCGTCGGCCTCCGACCACGCCATGGTCTTCACCCGGCTCAGCCCCTGACATTCACCGGCACCGGAAAACGCCGCGCTGGGGACGACGCGCCAATCAAGCGCCCAATGGATCGGTTCGGCCATGATTCGTGGCCACCCTAGGTGCTCGGCTCGCGATGTGACAGTTCACACCCTTCCGAGCAGGAGAGGGGTGTCGGTCACGGTGAGCAGGAAACTCCGGCTGCTGCCGGGTTCCTGCTCACCGTGTCTGGCCAGAGCCGTCCGGTGATCGTCGCCGTCAGGGCAGGGAACGGGAGAGCGCTCGTACGGGCGCGCCGTCCGCGCCACCGATGTTGAGCGGGGTGAAGACGGACTCGACGCGTCTGCCGGACAGCTCGCCGAGGTTCGTCACATGCTCGGCGATGAGGACACCCGCGCGCAGGAGCACCTGGTGCACAGGCCAGGTGAAGCTGGCCGGACGGAGATGGACGGGGAGGTCAGGCGTCGGTGTGTCGAGGGCGATCAACTTCACGCCGCGCTCGACGAACCAGTGCGCCAGTTCCAGTGACAGCGACGGGTGCTCGTCGTAGCGCGGGCTGCCGAAATACCGCCACCAGCCGGTCTCGAGCAGGACGATGTCATCTCGCTCGATGGCCTCGGCATCGACGAGGGCGTCCACTCCGAACACCTCTCGATCTCCTGCCCGGACCCGGCATACGATGCCGGGTCCGGTGAAGCGGCCGACGGGGAGATCGTCGATGGCGGGCCCACCGTCGATGAAGTGGCAGGGAGCGTCCACGTGGGTCCCGACATGCACCACCATGTCGATATGGGTGACGTTGAGCGGGTGTTCAGGCATGGACAGGAACCGCGAATAACGGGGCGCGGGGAAGGTCGGCACCCGGGGAAGGCCGTCGACGAGCCGATGGGAGAGGTCGACCCACTCACCGACGTCGGTGCCGCTCACGTCGTCACCGTCGAATGCTCACCCTCGTGTACGGACAACACTGCCTTGTTCCGCTCCTCGTACGGGCGGACGATCTCGGTGTGGTCCGCGGTCGCGGCCAGCGTCTGACAGGCGTCCACCCATGCGGCCAGAACGCTGTCAGCGACCGGTGTGGTCACATCGAGAGCTCGGGCCAATCCGACCGCGATGCCGACGTCCTTCTTCAGTAGGGCGGCGGTGAAGCCGGAATTGAAGGTGCGCGGAAGGACGAACCGGGGGAACTTGTGCTCAGTGGACCCGCTGCGACCGCTGCTCGTGTTCACGACATCGACGACGACTGCGGGATCCAGGCCGAACCGTGCGGCGACGATCAACGCCTCTGTCGACGCGACCAGGTGAGCCGCGGACATGAGGTTGTTCAGGGCCTTCACCGCGTGCCCCGCCCCCACCGGACCCACGTGGGTCACCTGGCGACCCACCGTGCGAAGGACCGGCCGCACCTCTTCCACGATCTCGCCGGGTCCGCCGACCATCACGGTGAGCGTCCCGGTCTCGGCTCCGGCGACTCCACCGCTGACGGGCGCGTCGAGGACGGTCACACCGGCGGCGCTCAGCTCGGCCGCCAATGCCTGCGTCCGCAGCGGCTCGGACGAACTCATGTCGACCAGCACGCGGAGCGCGCCCGGAGGGCGGTCACCGACGAGTTGAGCGGCGACTTTCTCCACCACCGATGACTCGGGCAGCATCAGCACGACGATCTCGCATCGATCGGCCATGCCGGGCAGGTCCTCGGCGCGAGTGGCTCCCCCTGCGAGGGCCCGGTCGAGCGCATCGGCCGATGTGTCGAAGGCCTGCACCTCGGCCCCGGCGGCGAGAAGACGGGCAACCATCGGGCTGCCCATGTTGCCGAGGCCGACGAAGCCGATCGGCCCCAGCTCCCGGAGGCCGGCGCCCAGATCACTCACCATCGATGCCGTCCAGTGCCACCTGGGCGTTCCGGCTCGCCTCCAACGCCGCCGGGACGCCGCAGTAGATCGCCGTCTGCAGGAGGACCTCCTGGATCTCCTCGACGCTGCAGCCGTTCCGGATCGCTCCCCGCACGTGCAGCTTCAGCTCGTCGGGCTTGCCCAGCGCGGTGAGCATCGCGATGTTGATCAGGCTGCGGGTACGGAGCTCCAGGCCGGGCCGCGTCCAGATCTTGCCCCAGCAGTATTCGGTGACGAGCTCCTGCAGTGGCTGACCGAACGGGGTGGCCCGCGTCCGCGACCGGTCGACATGCTCATCGCCCAGCACTCGACGGCGTACGCGGTCGCCGGCGGCGAGCATCGTCTCCGGTTCCGGCGGAGTTGCTGAGCTGCCGTTGTGCGAGGGAGTGCTGGCGGCGGTCATGGGGTCCTCTCGAGCGATCGGCAACGAAGTAGCCGTATTTAACCATGGTTTCAGACATCTGCAAGCAGCTATTGACCTATCAGACAGGTCTCCCTACTGTCTCTTGCAGCGTCACCCCCGGAGACGTCGATCAGAGCGTCGCGCCATCCCCGACCATGAGCACCCCTGGGCGTCCTTCCCGCCCCAAGGTGGCGCCCGGGCTCGCCTGAGAGGACATAGAAAATGCCGACCCCTGCCCCGAAGCGACGGGCGCCCCGTCAGGTCCCGAGATCCAGCCGCGGAACGACCCACCCGCGCCGCCTGGCGTGGCTGGCCGTCGTGGGATCCGGAGCACTCCTGCTGAGTGCGTGCGGTGGTGTCGCGAACCAGAGTGCGAACGCCGGCGCGAACTCCGGCGACTGCGGCGACGAGATCGTGATCGGCGCCCCGTACCCGCTCTCCGGTCCGCTCGCGGAGTTCGGCACAAACTCGCTGCAGGGGATGCGGGTGGCCGCCGACGAGGTCAACGCGTCCGGCGGGATCGCCTCGCTCGGGGGAGCGAAGCTCAAGGTGGTACAGGAGGACACCAGCAGCAGCGATGTCGCGCAGGCGAAGAGCGCGGCGACGAAGTCGATCAAGAGCGACCACGCGGTCGCGCTGGTCGGCGCGTGGTTCAGCAACCTGACCACGACGGTCTCGACGGTCGCCCAGGAGGCTCGCGTGCCCTTGGTTACGCAGGCCTGGGCAGACTCGCTGTCCCAGCGCAAGTACGAGTACTACTTCCAGCCGCCGCCGAAGTCGTCGCAGATCGGCGGTGCCGCGACGTCGGATGTGCTGGCCGCGGCGCGGGCCGCGGGCCACAAGTTCACCCGGATCGCCGCTGTCGGGCCGAACGACACCGCGAACACGCAGCAGATCACGACCGCCATCCAGGCTTTCAAGGCCGCTGGCGTCGCCGCGAAGGATCCCGAGTTCTACCAGCCCGGTATCGCCGACGCGACACCGATCGTGAACCGCATCGTCGAGCAGAACCCGGACCTCGTGCTCATGTCCGGCCCGCCGGCCGACGTGACCCTGATCATCAAGGGACTGCGCGCCAGAGGGCTGGACGCTCCCATCCTGGGATTCGGCGGTGCCTTCGTGGCGCCGAGCCTGGGCAAGACGCTCGGTGACGATGTGAACGGCCTGATGGCGGTCGGGGCGTGGAACGACGACCTGCCGCTCGACGGAGTCGCGCAAGCGAGCGCGGCCTACAAGAAGCAGTTCAACGCCCCGTTCATGCCCATGGAGGCGGGGGAGTCCTGGGTGAACGTGCACCTGATCGCCGAAGCCATGAACCAGGCCAAGACCTGCGATCCGGACAAGATCGCGTCTCAGCTCCATTCGATGCACGTCACGTCCGGCCCGGCGGCCGCGATGCCCGGCGGTGAGGTGTCGTTCGATCAGGACGGCACCAACCCGCACGCCGTCCCGGTGCTCACGCAGTGGACGGACGGGGTGCCGAAGACGGTGTGGCCGCAGAAGTACGCGACGGTGCAACTGACCCTGGGCGCGCGATGACCGAGGCAACGTGTCGGACCCGCGGGGAGGTGCGTCGATGAGCACCCTCCTGCAGGTCCTCGTCTCCGGTGTCTTGGTGGGCGGTCTCTACGGGGTGATCAGCAGCGGGCTGTCGCTGAGTTTCGGAATCACCCGGATCGTGAACTTCGCCCACGCGGACTTCGTGACGATCGGGATGTATCTCAGCGTGGTCGCGGTCAGCGCGCTCGGATCGTTCGGGCTGTTCCTCACCCCGGTGTTCGGTCTCGCCATTGGTCTGCTGGGCGTGCTGGTCTACCTGCTGCTGCTGCGTCGGACCGCGGTCGGCGCGACGACCGAGGACGAAGCGCACCTGCCCCAGATCGTGATCACGGCGGCTCTCGGCATCTTCATCCAGTCGCTGTTGCTCGCCGTGTTCACCTCCACCGACCGCAGCGTCAACACCGTCCTGGACGGCGCGTGGCGGGCGGGAGGGCTGTCACTGTCCAAGGCGCAGGTGGTCGCCTTCGTGATCGCCGCTGTGGCCTTCGCCGTTCTCGATCTGGTCGTGAACCGGACGGAGTTCGGGCGAGGATTGCGAGCGGTCGTGGACGAT
Organism: Microbispora sp. CSR-4; assembly: GCF_008033685.1. NCBI lineage: Bacteria > Bacillati > Actinomycetota > Actinomycetes > Streptosporangiales > Streptosporangiaceae > Microbispora > Microbispora sp. CSR-4. Next base: position 110,111 of record NZ_VJVX01000022.1, on the reverse strand, counting down.
GCCGACGCCGCGGCGATGGTCGGGGTGAACCGTCGGCGGGTCTTCTCGATCAGCATCGGGATCGGCGTCAGCTTGGCCGGCCTGGCGGGTGGCCTGCTTGCCACCTATCAGACCGTCAACCCGACGACCGGGTTCGGCTATCTCGCGCTTGCCTTCGTGACGGTCGTCCTCGGCGGCCTCGGCAGCATCCGGGGTGCCTTCATCGCCGGCATGGTCATCGGCGTCGTCCAGCAGGCGACGGCCACCTACGTGGCGCTCGACCTGCAGAACCAGGCGGTGTGGATCGGCTTCCTGGTCGTCCTGCTGGTGCGACCTCTGGGGCTCTTCGGAAAGCGGGTGATGACGTGAACCTGGTGCGGTCAGCACCCGGCCGACCGGCCTTGATCGCGCTGGCGGTGCTGCTCGTGGGCTGGTCACTGCCGTTCTGGCTCATCCAGACGCAGTTCATCCTCGTGGTGGCGATCTCCGCGGTCGTGTGGGCCATCGCCGCGCAAGGATGGAACATCGCCGGCGGCTACGGCGGCCTGCTCTCCTTCGGGCACTCGGTCTACTTCGGGATCGGCGCCTACACGACGGCATTGCTCACCATCCACTTCGGCCTCACCCCCTGGGTGGGCATGCTGGTTGGAGCGCTCGCCGCGGCGCTCGCCGGGGCGATCACGACGTTCCCGGCCCTCCGCCTCAAGGGCACCTACTTCACCCTCGCAACGTTCGTCCTCACTCTGCTCTTCGCCGATTTCGCCACACACTTCCGGGACTTCACCGGCGGCGATGTCGGCCTGAGCATCCCCTTCCTGCGCGACGCCCCCGAGATGTTCCAGTTCGACTCGGCACTCACCCTGTACTACGTGGTGGTCGCCATCCTCGCGGTGGTGACGCTGATCGTCGGTCTGCTCGCCGCGAGCAGGCTCGGTCTGTTCCTGCGTGCCAGCCGGGACGATCCCGATGCGGCGCGGGCGGCAGGCGTGGACGTGACCCGTGTCCGCCTCGTCGGGCTGTCGCTGAGCGCGGCGGTCACCGGGGTGGGCGGTGGCGTCATGCTGCAGTCCCTGCGGGCCATCGACCCCGTGACGGGATTCGGCGCCAACACGGCGTTCGTCATCGCCCTGGTGGCCCTCACCGGTGGGCGGGGAACCGTGGTCGGTCCGATCGTCGGCGCCGCCGTCCTCATCCCCGTGCAGCAGATCCTGTCCGCGCAGTTGTCCTCGGCTCCCCCGGGGCTGTCGGGCATGGCCTACGCGGTCGTCGTGGCCGCTGTGATGCTCGTCGAACGGCGAGGTCTCGTCTTCCTCATCGCTCGACTGGCGCGAGCGGTCACCGCCGCCGTCCGGGCGCGCCGGCCGCACCGACTCGGCGGGAGTCCGGCCAGCGGTGGCGAAGCCGCGCAAGCGGCCACCGTGCCCGCACAGGAAATCCCCGAACAGCCGAGGAGTGGATCGTGAGCGCCAGCCGTGAGAACGTCCGGACTGGTCCCGACGGGGAGCCGGGTCTGCTGCGGATCACCGGTGCCTGCGTGACGTTCGGGGGACTGCGAGCGGTGGACGACGTCTCGCTGGAGGTCGGCAGCGGCGAGATCGTCGGCCTCGTCGGTCCGAACGGAGCCGGCAAGAGCACTCTGTTCGGCGCGATCGCCGGAGCGGTCCGGCTCAGTGGTGGGTCCATCGAGTTCGCTGGGCGCGACGTCACCGGGCACGGAGCTCAGCGCATGTCGTCCTGGGGCGTCGCCCGGACCTTCCAGAAGGTCAGGTTGTTCCCCACCATGACGGCCGAGGAGAACGTGCTGGTCGCGGCACGCGCGCACCACCGGAATGCTCGCGAGGCCCACGAGGCGGTCGCCGCCGCGCTCGACATGGCCGGCTTCACCCTGGATCCGGCGACTCCCGCCACGGCTCTGGCCCTGGCGGACCGCAAGCGCGTCGAGATCGCTCGTGCGGTCGCCGCCCGCCCCCGGCTGCTGCTGCTGGACGAGATGCTCAACGGGCTCACGCGCCAGGAGACCGACGCTCTCGTGGCCGCGGTCGCGGAGCTTCCGGCGGCGGGGATCACCGTGATGCTCGTCGAACACGTGCTGCACGTCGTACGCAGCCTGTGCGATCGGCTGGCCGTGCTGCACCACGGCAAGCTGATCGCGACGGGCGACCCCGGCGACGTGCTCGCGCGGGACGAGGTCATCGAGGCATGGCTCGGACGAGCCCACGAGGAAGGAGCGCGCTGATGCTCGAGGTCCGGAATCTGTCGGCTCGATACGGCGACAGCCACGTGCTCGATGACGTCTCCTTCGCCGTCGCCGATGGCGACTTCTTCGGGATCCTGGGGCCGAACGGAGCGGGCAAGACCACCATCCTCCGAGCCCTGGCGGGGCTGACCCCACCAGACGCCACCGGCCACGTGCGGTGGAACGACATCGATCTGGCCGCCGAACCCGCGCACCGCAGGCCGGCGCTGGGAGTGGCCCACGTCCCGGAGGGGCGGCGCATGTTCTCGTCGCTCACGGTCGAAGAGAACCTGCTCATGGGGGCCTACCGACGGGGCAAGGCGTGGCAGAGCCGCAACCTCGACCGCGTCCTGGAGACCTTCCCGGAACTGGCCGACCGTCGCGACCAGCAGGCGGGCAGCCTGTCGGGAGGCCAGCAGCAGATGGTGGCCATCGGACGCGCGCTGATGGCGGAGCCGCGGCTGTTGCTGCTCGACGAGCCCTCTCTCGGGCTGGCGCCCGTCGTGGTCGCGCGGGTGTTCGAACTGCTCACCACTCTTCACCAGGCGGACGGCGATCTCACGATCGTCCTGGTCGAACAGAACGCATTGGAGGCGATCCCCCTGCTCACCCGTGGCTGCGTGATCGAGCGCGGCAGCGTCGTCATGGCCGGAACCCGCGCCGAACTCGAGGCGTCGCCGGCCGTTGCCCAGGCCTACTTCGGAGCTGCCTCGTGAGCGCCCCGTCGTCCCGCGCCACACCGCTGCGCGGCCGGACGGCGCTGGTCACCGGCGGGGGAAGCGGCATCGGTCAAGCCATCTGCGCTCACTTCGCCGCCGCGGGCGCGGCTGTCGCGGTGGTCGACCGGGACGGCAAGGCCGCGGCACGGACCTCCGACCAACTGGCCCGCTCCGGAGCCGTGAGCTGCGCCGTGACGCTGGACATCTCCCAGATCGAGCGAATCGACGCGGCGCTCGACGAGGTGGAGGTGGCACTGGGCATCCCGGACGTGGTCGTGAACAACGCCGGTGTCGGCGTGCACGCCGACTTCCTCGACGTGACGCCCGAGCTCTGGGACCAGACGCACTCCATCAACGCCCGGGGCACGTTCTTCATGACCCAGCGCACGGCCGCGCGTCTTGTGGCCCAGGGGCGGCCGGGTTCCATCATCAACGTGACCTCCGTCGTCGCGGAGCGGGTCTGGCTGCCCAGCACGGCTTACGCGGCGAGCAAGTCCGCGGTCCGCACCTTCACCGAGTACGCGGCCGCCGAACTCGGCCCGGCGGGTATCCGCGTGAACGCGCTCTGCCCCGGGCCGACCGATACCCCACTATCCGCTCCCCGCTACCAGGACCCCGACTATCGGGCCGGTCTGCTGGCGGTCGTGCCGCTCCGGCGCATCGGAACCGTTGACGATCTGGCCCGGGCGGCGGTGTTCCTCGCCAGCGACGAATCGGCGTTCACCACCGGCAGCACCGTCTACGTCGATGGTGGAAGGCGAGTCGGGTGACCGGCGCTCTTCGGCTGCTCACCGACGCCGGCGTCCGCGCCGGGGTAGACGTCCCGTCGTCGGTCGGCTCCACTGCACCGAACTGGCGGGGTGCCAGTGATTCGGACCCGGCGTCGGTCGAACGGGCCGACAAGGTTGTGAGCGACTCCCCGGAGCAGGCGGTAGCGGGGAACCGTCCATGGTTCCCCGCTCTGGTGCCGGATGCGCTCGGCGCCGTGGTCGCGGGCCGGCACGTCGCGCGCACCGGGGATGATGAGGTGACCCTCTGCCGCTCGACGGGTCTGGCCGGCTCGGAAGTGGTCCTGGCGGATCCGCTGCTCGACCGCATCGACCGCAGCCGCTCACGGTCAGGACTGGGAGAGAGCCATGCCCCTGTTCGATGACGGGGACTCCGCTGGACCAGCTGCGGCCGGCGCGGACGTGCCGCCGATCCCGGCGATGCAGGTCCGGCGACACGCGCCGATCCGGGAACAGGTTGCCGCGATCCTCCGCCAGGCGATCGTCGACCTGCGTCTTGAACCGGGCCAGGTGTTGATCGAACGTGAGCTGTGCGAGATGACATCCGCCAGCCGCCCATCGGTTCGCGAGGCCCTCCGGCAGCTCGAGGCGGAGGGGCTCGTCGAGTCGGTCAACGGCCGGGGCACGATCGTGCGGGCGATCACCCGGGAGGAAGCGCGACAGGTCTACGTCGTTCGCGCCAACCTCGAGGGGCTCGCCGCTCGCCTCTTCGCCGAACAGGCCGGGAGCGCCCTGCGCCACGACCTGCGCGCCGCGATGGCACACCTGACGGAGAGCATCCACAGCGGCGCCTCCTCTACGAGCCTGATGGCCGCCAAGAACCTGCTCTACGACATCCTCTTCGAGGGCGCCGGGAACGAGGTTCTGCACCAGCTGGTGCGGATCCTGCATCACCGGGTGACGCAGTTGCGAAGGCTTACACTCGCTCAGCCCGGTCGTCCGGCTCAGAGCGCACGGGAGCTTCAGGAGATCGTCGACGCGATCGAGCGCCGGGACGGCGAGGCCGCCGATGCCGCCGCCGTCCGGCACGTCCAGGCTGCCGCCGCGGTCGTGCTCGGCGTCCTGGAGTCATCGTCCACCGCGCTTGACTCCCCACCCACCCCCAGGCCCTAGACACGACCTAGAGGAGTGGCGATCGCTGCGCCCGCCTCACGTCCACCCCGTGCACGCCCACCCCTGGAGCACATTCCGGGCAGCGCGCACGGAGCAATCGGAATCGCGTAGAGAGAAAGAGGTAACGATGGTCATCCCCACGCCGAAGCCGAGGCGGTTTCCGACGCTCCCGCGACGAGCCGGCGCGGAGGAGCGGTGAGTCCCGCGTCCAGTGCCGGGGTCGCGCTTGTCACTGGTGCGGGCCGCGGGATCGGCAGGGCGACCGCCGAGCGTCTCGCCCGCGACGGTCTGCGGGTGGTCGTGGCCGACCGGGATGAGGAGTCGGCCGCTCGGGTCAGTGAGGGCATCACATCTGGAGGCGGATGTGCCGAGGCGCTCTGCCTCGACGTGACCGATCGCGACGCCGTCCGCGGAGCCGTCGAGGACGTCATGACGCGCCACGGGCGACTTGCCGTCGTCGTGAACAACGCTATGTGGATCCGGTACAAGCCCTTCCTGGATTTCACCGAGGATGACATCGACGGCATGCTGGCCGTCGGTCTCAAGGCCGTGTTCTGGACCATGCAGGCGGCCATCGCCGCCATGTCCGAGCAGGGCGGCGGCGTCATCGTCAACGTGTCGTCGCCGGCGGCGTGGCGGGGAATGCCGGGCACGGCCGTCTACTCGGCGGTGAAGGGTGCCGTCACCAGCCTCACCCGGCAAGCCTCACGCGAGCTCGGACCGCTCGGTATCCGCGTGAACGCGGTCATCCCCGGAGCCATCCCGACGGAAGGGGCACGGCAGATCGTCGACGAGGCCGGCTACGACCTCCGTCGCCAGATGACACCGCTGGCGCGACTTGGCTCCCCCGAGGAGATCGCCGCCGGCATCGCCTGGCTGGCGTCCGAGGACGCCTCCTACGTCACCGGCCACCTCCTCGCGGTGGACGGCGGCATCCTCGCCTCCTGATCCCGGCCGGGCGGGACCGCGAGTCCGCTGAACTGGTCGTACGGATCAACGCACACTGCAAGAAGGAGTGAACATTATGGCGATCACCAAGGGCGCGGCTGCCGCCGGGATGTCAGAGGAGCGACTGGCCCGTCTTGAGGAGGTGGTGCAGGCCGACCTCGATTCCGGGCTCTACCACGGTGCCTCAATCCAGGTCGCCCGGCATGGAGAACTGGCCTTGGACCTGGTGGCAGGCCACGCTGACGAGGGCAAGACGCGACGGCTCGAGAGCGACACCGTCTTCACGATCTTCTCGGTGACGAAGACGTTCATCAACATCCTCGCCCTGCGTGCCGTCGAGCTGGGGCAGTTCGCCCTGACGACCCCGATGGTGGAGATCATTCCGGAGTTCTCCGGCGCTCCACGGGAGCGTGCCACGATCTTCCACTTCCTCACGCACACGGCCGGGCTACCGGGGGTATGGGAGGTCAGGACCGGGATGCCGATGGACCGACTCGGCGACATCGTCGCCGCGGTCTGCGAGAACCTGCACGGGGTGGTCGAGCCGGGGTCCAGGTGCGACTACTCGCCCATGGTCAACCACGCGCTCCTCGGTGAGGTCCTGCGCCGGACCGATCCGAAGAAGCGGACCATCAACGAGATCCTCGACGAGGACCTGTTCCAGCCCCTCGCAATGTCTGATACGGCCCTCGGCATCAAGCCGCACATGCGAGAGCGGCATGCCTTCCCCGACCTGCGCGGCAACCTGGCGGTCCGGCACACGTCCTCCACGACGCCGGGGGACCAGGGGCTCTTCGCCTCCGAGTCCAACGAGGCGACCTGGGTCGGGGCGGCGTCAACGACCCGTGATCTCATGCGGCTGGCGGAGATGCTGAGGAATGGTGGCAGCCTTGACGGGGCGCGTATCCTGTCCCCGCGCATGATCCAGATGGCGCGCCAGAACTGGACCGGCGAGCTGCCCAACGAGATCTACCGAGCGGTTGCCCTGCGGCACGGTTACACCCCGCCGCCGGCCAACCTGGGCCTTGGGTTCACGGTGCGCGGCCACGGGGTGGTGCGCCACATCTTCGGCACGATGACCTCACCCGAGACGTTCGGGAACTTCGGCTTCGGCAGCAGTATCTACTGGGTCGATCCGGACCTCGACCTGACCTTCGTCGCGCTGACGACGGGGCTGCTGGGACAGGCAGCCAACATCGATCGCTTCCAGCGGCTGGCCGATCTCGTCGTCGGCGCTGCCGTGTAGCAGCCGGTCAGGATCCTCACTCAGAATGAGGTCGGGCCACCGCGCGCGGTGACCCGACCTCATTCTGAGCGGCCATCCCGAGAGCGTGCGATGTCGGGCCGCCCGCGCGCCGGTGCCCAGAGCGATTCCGCTCGCCCGAGCGAAGCTGCCGTCTTATAACCAACCACGCGCAAAGTTTCGGATACATTCGGGTCATGTGGGAGATGCAGGTCCAACGCCATGCCCCCATCCGTGAGCAGGTTGCGGCTATTCTCCGGCAGGCCATTGTCGACATGCGACTCAAGCCTGGCCAGCTGCTCATCGAACGGGAACTCTGCGAGCTGACCTCGGCGAGCCGTCCGTCGGTGCGCGAGGCGCTCCGGCAATTGCAGGCCGAGGGTCTGGTCGAGTCCGTGAACGGCCGGGGAACCATCGTCAGCGTGGTCACCCCCGGCCAGGCACGCCAGGTGTACGAGGTGCGGGCCAACCTGGAGGGTCTGGCGGCACGCCTCTTCACCCAGTACGCGTCGGACGAACAGCGCGAAGCTCTACGCACCGTCATGGCGGCGTTGTCCGAGTCGGTCAGTCGCGAGGACGAGCCCGCCGCGATCATGGCCGTGAAGAACAGGTTCTACGACGTGCTCTTCGAGGGGTCGAGGAACGAGGTGCTGCAGCAACTTGTGCAGAGCCTGCATCGGCGTGTGACCCAACTGCGGGCTCGGACCCTGGCGTCCGTAGGGCGCCCCGCCCAGAGTGAGGCCGAGATCAAAGCGATCGTCGATGCCATCGAGGCGCGCGACGCGGACCTGGCTGATCTCGCCGCTCGACGCCATGTCCTGGCCGCGGCGGCCGTGATCCTCGGCAGCGGTACGGAGTCGATCGCCGGCACCACCGCGTAGAGGTGTGCGTCGTCGCCCCCTCTCTCTCAGGGCGCGTATCGAGTTGTGATCAAGGGCTGGTCCGGGTGAGGTCTTTGATCCAGATCATCGCGGCACGGAGGTGGAGGCCGGCGAGGTAGCTCGCAGGGGTTTTGTCGTAGCGGGTGGCGATGCCTCGCCAGGCCTTCAGCTTGTTGATCAGGCGTTCTACGGTATTCCGTTCCTTGTACAGGCCGGTGTCGTGACTGACGGGCCCGGCCGCCCTCGCTGCCCTTGTTCTTCCGCTTGGCGGCCTGGTCCCTCTTTTCTGGGGTGACTGCCTTGATACGACGTCCGCGTAGGTAGGCGCGGTTGCCGCGGGATGAGTAGGCTTTGTCTGCGGCGACCGCGCCGGGCGCCCTCCGGCCGATCCGGAGGCCAAGGGCCTGGTCGAACGCGCCAACGGCTATTTGGAGACCTCCTTCCTGCCCGGCCGGTCGTTTGCCGGCCCCGCCGACTTCACCGGGCAGCTGAGCGATTGGCTGGTGCGGGCCGCTACCCGTCATCACGGGCGGCTCGGTTGCCGGCCGACCGACCGGTCGCCAGTTCGCGTCCGCGCGCGGTGACGTATGGTGCGACGAGCCGGTACGGCCCGTGCAGGATGTACGGCGGGGCAAGATCGTGCGGATAGGTCTCGGCCCGCTGCTGAGCAATCTCCAAAGCGCGATTGAACGGCTCGATGCCCCGTAGGACTTGAGCAGCACAAGATTGACCGGTGTGAAGTAGACCTCAACCGCGTCGTCCGTCGCAGGCTGCACGATCACTCGGTCGGCGCGACCGGCGGCAGGGGTAGCATCGCCACCCGGTCGGCCTCCCACGCCGCCGATCCAGGGCGTACTGGTCGAGCGGGAAGAGCGTCCGCTTCAGGATCGTGCCTCGGCTGAGACTGGCGGAGAACAGCCAGGCCGAGCTGAAGACCAGCCCGCCTCATCCAACCCCGTCAACAAAAGGGACATAAACGCGCGAACCGACCTTTGAGACGAGCGGGCCGCCGGGCGTTGCACGGCCCGCTCGCCTGGGACGGTCATCGCGGGGCGGGGGCGTCAGGCGGCGGGGGTGCGGCGGCGTGCTCGGCGAGGCCGCGCAGCAGATCGACGAGGTGGCCGCGTTCGGGCTCGGCGAGCCAGCCGAAGATGTGCTCGCCCACCTGTTCGGTGATCTGCCGCGCCTGCGCCAGGGTCTGCTCGCCACGGCGCGTGAGCACGATGGAGTACGCGCGCCGGTCCTGCGGCGCCCGTTCACGCGAGACCAGCCCGCCGTCTTCCAGCTCGTCGATGAGCCGGACCATCGTGGACTTGTCGATGCCCATGTGATCGATCAGGTCCCGCTGGCTGACCGGGCCGTACATCGGCAGCGCGAGCAGCACGGTGAATCCGCGGACGTTGATGCCCAGCGGGCGCAGCGCCTCGTTGATCCGCTCACGGCTCCGGTTGTGGGCCTCGGCCAGGAGCATGCCGAGCGCCACATGATCGGCGGCCGCGCCACCGTCGCCGGACAGGAGCCGTTCAAGCAGGTCGTGGCGCATGCGCTCATTCTAGTGTCACTTGAGTTAGTCTCATATGAGACTATCTCATATGAGATTCAGTAGACGGGGAGGCGTACATGCGTGAGCAGACCTGTGGGCACGCGCGGAGCCGCTGTCGTGCGGGAGGGCTCCAATGATCGGGGCACCGGCCGGCGAGCGTGCGACCGGCCACGTGATGATCGCAACCAACGTGGTTAAGACGTATGGCGCCGGCGACGGCGCGGTCAGGGCGCTGCGCGGGGTTTCCGCCGCGTTCGCCCGGGGCGAGTTCACGGCGATCATGGGTCCGTCGGGGTCGGGAAAATCGACGTTCCTGCACTGCCTGGCCGGTCTCGACACCGTGACCTCCGGCACCGTCCTCGTCGACGAGGTCGACCTCACCACCCTGTCACGCACGCGGCTCACCGAGGTCCGCCGCGAGCGCATGGGCTTCGTCTTCCAGTCGTTCAATCTCCTGCCGATGTTGACCGCCGAGGAGAACATCCGGCTAACCGTGGGGCTGGCAGGCCGTCACGCGGAGCAGGAATGGTTCGACACGCTGGTGGACGCGCTGGGGTTGCGCCCACGGCTGGCGCACCGGCCCGCGGAGATGTCGGGTGGTCAGCAGCAACGGGTGGCCGTGGCGCGGGCGATGCTGAGCAGGCCGGAGGTGCTGTTCGCGGACGAGCCGACAGGAAACCTGGACTCCCGCTCCGGCGCGGAGGTGCTGGGCTTCCTGCGCGCGGCCGTCGACGACTACCGGCAGACCGTGGTCATGGTGACGCACGACCCGGTGGCCGCCGCGTACGCGGACCGGGTGCTGTTCCTGAGCGACGGGACGATCGTGGACGAGCTGGCCGCGCCCACCATCGACGCCGTACACGCCCGCATGCGCAAGATCGAGGACTGAGGCCATGGGAAACCCTCTGTGGCTCATCGCGCGCCGGACCTTCGCCGAGGGCTGGCTGCGGCTGACCGCCACACTGCTGGCGGCACTGGGATCGGTCGCGCTCATCGCGGGCTCGCTGCAGTTCGCGTTGCGCGCGCAGGAGGCGGTGGCGGGCAGCGACGCCAGCGAGTACGTGCGCGCGGACGTGCTGGTGCAGGGCGGAACGGTGGATCCGGACGACCCGTACGCGCCACCCGACGGGTGGGTGCGGCTCGATCGCCTCACCTCAAGACCGGACGTGGCGGCGGCCGTCGGCGACGCCACGGTGACGGTGACGGCCATGCGTCCCGACGGGCAGGCGATCACGGCCGCCGCCGAGGGCCGCACCCTGCTGCGCCCCTGGGTGCCCGACCCGCGGCTGAACCCCTACCTGCTGGAGGCGGGACGCGCACCCGCCGCCGACGACGAGGTGGCCGTCGTCCGGCATGTGTCGCGCGCCGGGGAACTGCGCGTCGGCGACACCATGACGCTGACGCTGCCCCACCAGACGCGCCAGGTGCGGATCACCGGGATCGTCAGCGTCCATGGCCGCGGCGCGGTGGCCGCCGGCGACCTGGTGCTGGCCCCGCCCGAGACCGTCCGGCGCGCCGCCATGCTGCCCGAGGGCAGGTGGCAGAGCGTCTGGCTGAAGGCCGCACCGGGCGTGTCCGCCGATCGGCTTCGCGACGCCCTGGCCCGCGACCTGGCCCGTGACATGGCCCGTGATCTGGGCGGCACGGCCGCGGTGCGCACCGCCGCATCCGTACGCCAGGCGTAGGCCGCCGCCGCTGCCGGTGAGGGCGCCTCCGTCGCCGGCGTCGTCGGCATGCTCGCCTCCGTTGCGATCTTCGTCGGCCTGTTCGTGGTGGCCAACACCTTCGGCACCCTCGTACGGCAGCGCACTCGGCGACTCGCGCTGCTCGGCGCGATCGGCGCCACGCCGCGGCAGGTCGGCAGGCTCATCCGGCTGGAGGCACTGTTGCTGGGCGGGATCGCCTCCGCAGGCGGCGTGGCCGCGGGCTTCCCGGTGTCCGAGCTGATCATCCGGTTGTTCGCACGAGACGGCTTCGACGTCTCCGCCTCCGACGCCCAGTACGGCTGGGTCGCGCTGGCCCTCCCTGCCGCTGCCGGGATCGTGGTGACTCAGGCCGCCGCGTGGCGGGCGGCGCACCGTGCCGCGGACGTCTCGCCCGTCCAGGCGCTGCGCAGCAGCGTGGCGGAGCCCCGGGAGCGCCGCTGGCCGCGCCTGCTGTCCGCGTCCGTGATCTTCGCGGGCGCCTGCTTCTGGTACATGGTGGCGGTCGTGGTCCGCGCAGACGAGCCGCCCGGGCCGGACCGCACGTTCTCCGTCGCCCTCATGAACCTTTTCGGGACGCTGCTGACCGTGACAGGGCTGGCCGTGCTCACGCCGTTCTTCGTCGGGCCGCTGGGCGGGCTGGTGGGCCGCGTCGGGACGCTGGTCAGCGGGGAGACCGGACGGCTGGCGCGCGCCACCATCACCCGCAGCCCGCGCCGGGTCTCCTCGGCCGCCTCCTCGCTGATGCTCGGCGTCGCACTGCTCGCCTCCGTGGTGCTGGTCACGATGTCGGTGCAGGACCGGTTCCGTGAGGCGGGACGGCAGGTGATGGCGGCCGAGCACGCGATCGCCTCCACCGCGAGGACCGCCGAGGGTGCGCCCGCTCCGCTGGCCAGGGATGTCGCGGCGAAGGTCACGGGCGCACATGGGGTGTCCCGGGCGGTCGTCCTGACCCGGACCGAGGTCACGCTGGTGTCGCCGGAGCCGGACGCGGCCGGCCTGGAAGAGCCGGGCATCGCCGGATCGGAGGAGGCGGCTGAGCCGTTCCGATTCCTGGTCAGTGGTGTCGAGCCGGCCGGGCTGCGGGACGTCCTGAGGCTGGGCGGCCGGCCGCCCGCACTGCGTACAGGGCAGATCGCGCTGTCGTCGGCCGTCATGAAGGAACGGGGACTCCGCCGCGGCCAGGACCTCGTCGTGCGTGGCGCGCGGGGCCGCGTCACGCTTACGGTGGCGGGCGCGTACCACGATCCGTCCCACCTGTTCGCCGACCAGGCGCTGGTGGCCCCGGCGACGATGGACCTGCTCGACGCCAACGCCGCCACCGTGGCGGTGCTCGTGCGTGGCGGCTCGGCGGAGACCCTGGCGCGCGCCGTGGCCGGGGTGCCGGGCGTACGCGTTCTCGGCCGCGACGCGTACGTGGAGGCGGCGTCGCAGTCGCTCACCCGGGCGTTGCGCGCGACGCACAGTTTCGTCGGCATGGCGCTGTTGCTGGCGCTGTTCGGGATGGCGACCACGGTGTCGATGAGCGTCGCCGAACGCAGGCGGGAGTTCGGGTTGCTGGGGGCCGTGGGCGCGACCATGCGGCAGATCCGCTCGATCGTCCGCTGGGAGGCGGCGGCCGTGGTCGCCCTCGGCACGATCCTCGGTTTGGTGATCGCGATGGGCACGCTGGAGCTGCTGCATCTGACGAGCGGCAGCTCGTACCTGCGCCCGGCCCCGCAGTGGTGGCTGTTCCCGCTGGTCGCGGCGGGTGCGGCCGTGGCGACGCTGGCGACCTCGACGCTGCCCGCGCGCCGGGCCGCGTCCGTACCCGTCCTGGAGGCGGCCAGGGCGCAGTGAGCCCCCACGTCCGGTGACGCCGACGGCTTCCAGCGGTACGGGCGGCGACCACGCCAGGCGCGGCAGATGTCCGACGAACGTCTCCGCCCTGGATCGCCGACGTCCCGGGCCGGAAGCCTTGCCGCATCCGCCCGGAGCGAGGTTGGCGACGGCGGGTCGCATCTCGGCAAAGTGGACTATATAGTCCATGTACTGTGGCCTCTTGCTGGTGAACCACGCTGGCATCATGCCTTCAAGGCGGTCGTGGCATCGGATAACTTGGACTATTGGGTCCACTATGCTGGTGTCCGGCTGATTCTCGACAGCTATCTGTGACTCTCGCCGAAGACGATCAGTGGCGCTCGTCCGTGAGCGACGCGCCCATCGATGCGCGCGGCCGGCCGGTCCGCCGCTCTTCACTCACTCCGCGTAGGAAGAAGGCAGATCGACATGGATCTCGACAGGCTCATGGGCAAGCACCTGACCAGGTATTTCGACCCCGGCAGGACCATTCCGGAGGAGACCCTTCAGCGGTTGCTGCGGTTCCTGCGCTCCACGCCCTCGTCGGTGAACGTGCAGCCCAACCACTTCTACGTCGTCGCCACGCCGGAAGGGAAACAGCGGCTCGCGAGCAACCTGGGCGAACGGTTCATGGACAACAGCGAGAAGATCCTGAACGCGTCGCACACGATCATCCTCACCACCAGGGCGGATGTGTCTGACAGCCACCTTGAGGCGGTGTTCGCCAAGGAGCGGGCCGACGGCCGCTTTCCCGACCCCGCCAAGCAGGAGCTGTGGGAATCGATGACCCGTGACTTCCTCAACCTGCGCAGCTACGGCTACAAGGACCTGAACCACTGGATGGAGAAGCAGACCTACATGGCGGTGGGCCTGACCATGATGGCGGCCGCCGAGCTGGGCGTCGAGGCCACACCGCTGGAAGGGTTCGACCCGGCCAGCGTCGACAAGGCGTTCAAGGTCCGCGAGACCGGGCACAGCACGACGGTGCTGCTGGCGCTCGGCTACCCCGACCCGCGCAAGGTGTACAGCAACCCGATCTCGCGGTTCGACGCCGACCGGCTGTTCACCTTCGTCTGAACCGCCGACACTCACAACACAGAAGGGGACAGTCCCGATGAAAGCCATCGTGGTGACCGACCAGGCCGCTGGAACGGCCGGGATGACGCTCGCGGAGCGGCCTGAGCCGTCCGCGGCGATCAACGACGTCGTCGTCCGGATTCACGCCTCCGGCTTCGTCCCGACCGAGATGGAATGGCCGTCGACCTGGACCGACCGCACCGGACGGGACCGGACGCCGTCGATCCCCGGCCACGAGCTGGCCGGAGTGGTCAGCGCCCTCGGCTACGGCACGACCGGGCTGTCGGTCGGGCAGCGGGTGTTCGGCCTGGCCGACTGGCACCGCGACGGCACCCTCGCCGAGTACGTGGCGATCGAGGCGCGCAATCTCGCGCCGCTGCCCGGCGATGTCGACTTCACCGCGGGCGCGTCCCTGCCGATCTCCGGGCTGACCGCGTGGCAGGGGCTGTTCCAGCACGGCCGTCTTCAGGCCGGGCAGACCGTCCTGGCCCATGGTGCGGCCGGGGCGGTCGGGACGATGGTGACCCAGCTCGCGCGGGAGGCCGGGGCGTACGTCATCGGCACCGGGCGCGCCGCCGACCGCCAGAAGGCGCTCGACTTCGGCGCGCATGAGTTCCTCGACCTGCAGAACGATGCGCTGAGCGACGTCGGTGGCGTCGATCTGGTCTTCGACGTCATCGGCGGGGACGTGCAACGGCAGTCCGCCGCCCTGATCAGGCCCGGGGGAACGCTGGTGTCCGTCGTCGGCCCGGTCGAGGCGCGGCCCGCAGACGGTCTGGCGATCGACTTCGTGGTCGAGGCCGATCGCGCCCAGCTGGATGCGATCGTCCAGCGGGTGCGGGATGGACGGCTGCGGACCAACATCGGCACCATCGCCCCCCTCGACGACGCCGTCGCCGCTCTCAATCCGACCGAGCGGCTCAAGGGGAAGACGATCATCCGCGTACGTCCGTGAGTTCTTGACGACAGCGACATTTCCCGACTCGTACGGGAGTGGTGGCCGGGCCGGCCTGCCATCCGGCGTGCACGCCGCGTGATCGCGGCCGGCTCTGCCATATGGACAAAACAGTCGGGCAGTGACCCGGCCGCCGCGTGCGTGGCGTTGCCATGCTCGAAAGTCGTGATGCTCGAAAGAGGAGGCAGTGAGCGACCCGGAGACCGATCGCGACAACCGCCGATGGGTGCGTGATCTCGCCACGGCCGGTCCCGCCAGGGAGGCGGCATGCAGGGAGCTGTATCCCTTGCTGCTTCGCATCGCGCGTTCCGAGGCCCGTCGCCGTGCGCCGAGCCTGGGGCTGTACGGCCCGGAGCTTGAGGACATCGCTCGCCAGGCCGCCGCTGACGCGTTGATGGCGGTCACCGAGCGGCTGGACACGTTCCGAGGTGAGGCGCGGTTCACCACGTGGGCGGGCAAGTTCGTGCTCTTCAACGTCGCCGCCAAGATGAACCGGCACTTCTGGCGTCGCCACGAGGTCTCCTACGATCAGGAGGACTGGTCCAGGATCGAATCGAGGGCCGACGTGGGCCCCGACGACGAGGCGCAGGTCCGGGAGTTCGCGGCGGCGGTCTCGACCGCGGTCGAAGAGCATCTGTCGGAGCGTCAGCGCATCGTGTTCCTCTCGACGGTCCTCAACGGCATGCCGATGGATGTCCTGGCCGACGAGCTGGGCTCGACCCACAACGCGCTCTACAAGGTGCTCTTCGACGCCCGGAAGAAGCTCCGCGCGGCGCTGGTGGCGGGCGGCTACCTTGCCCGAGGCGCCTGAGGCCCTGAGGCCCTGGGGTCCTGAGGTTCTGAGGTCGCGAGGTCCTGGGGTCCTGGGGTCCTGAGGTCGCGAGGTCCTGAGGCCCGCGGAACAACGAGGCCGGCACCCGACCACGTCGCGAGGCCCGCGGCCTGGTGGTCTGCGCCACCAGAACTCGCGTGTGCCGACTCGGCGGCAGCGCGATCGGGCCCTCGTGTCGTCGTCGGCGGAGGCGCCGTTGATCGTCGGGCGACTACGGCATCCGTCACTCGGCGACCGGGGCGTCGGTCGTGGTCGTCAGCGCTCGAAGCAGCGATCGGGCGTCGTACGGGCCGACGTGCCGGCGGCCGTTGATGAAGAGCGTGGGGACGGCGGTGATGTTCATGGCCTCGGCGTCGAGCATGTCGTCGCGCACCCGGCCGGTGACCTCGGCCGAGATGAGGTCCTTCTCGAACCGCTCCAGGTCCAGGCCCAGGTCGCGGGCGATCCGGATGATGTCGGACGGCCGCTGGTTGTCCTGGTCGTCCAGGATCGTGCGCGCGAAGTCGAAGAATCTGCCCTGCGCCGCCGCGGCCTCGGCCGCCTCCGCCGCCGCGAGGGCGTTCGGGTGGATCTGCACGAGCGGGGCGTGCCGCCACACATAGCGGAGCCGGTCTCCGAGCACGTCGCGCACCTCCAGGATCGAGCCGGTCGCCTTGAGGCAGAAGCCGCACTGGAAGTCGCCGTACTCGACGATCGTGAAGGGAGCGTGCGGGTCGCCGAGCACGTGGTCGCGCTCCGGGTCGACCGGGCGCGCGAGCGTCTGACCCGAGTCGTCGTCGGGGCGCGCGGCATCCGAGATCCGGAAAGTGATCGTCGCGAGCACGAAGGCGATGACGGATGCCGCGAGCACGCCCACCCGTGCCTCGTTGCGCGCGAGCTCGTCGTCGATCGCGAGGTCCACGATGAACAGCGAGATGGTGAACCCGATCCCGCACAGGACGGCGCCGCCGAGGACGCGATCCAGGGTGAGCCCCGCCCCGAGCTCGCCGAGCTTCAGGCGCCGCAGGAGCGCGCTCGATCCGAAGACACCGAAAAGCTTGCCGGCGACGAGACCCACGACGATGCCCCACGTCAGGGCGGAGCGGGCGGCGCCGGCCAGGAGCTCGGAGCTCAGTACGACGCCCGCGTTGGCGAGGGCGAACAGCGGAAGGATGACGTACGCGACGTACGGGGCGTAGGCCGCCTGGAGCCGCTCGTTGATCGAGATGGATTCGCGGAGGCTGTTCGCGGCGGCGCGGGCATACTCGGTGCTGGGCGACTGGCGGAAGGTGCGCGCGAGCTCCAGTGCGTGTTCGACGTCGGTGCGGTTGGGGCGATACACGGGCACCAGCAGCGCGATCGCGACGCCCGCGAGGGTCGGGTGCACACCCGAGGCGAGGAAGGCCAGCCACACCACGATCGCGAGGGATACGTACACCGGCCCGCGGCCGCTGGGGAGATAGCGCGTGACGTACACCCCGGCGAGCCCGGCGGCGGCGACGAGGAGCGGCAGCGGGGTGAACCTCTCGGTGTAGACCAGCGCGATGATGCTGAGCGCCCCGATGTCGTCGACGACCGCGAGCGCCAGGAGGAAGACACGCAGGCGTCCGGGGACGCGAGGGCCGACCAGGGCCAGGGCGCCTACGAGGAAGGCCGTGTCGGTCGAGATCACGACTCCCCACGCGTGCTCGTTTCCGGAGCCCTGCGCGATGAGGACGAAAAGGAGCGCGGGCACCACCAGGCCCGCGACGGAGGCGGCGACGGGCACGAGGGCACGGGACCAGCTCGTCAGCTCGCCGATCGCGAACTCCCGGCGCACTTCGAGCCCGACGGTGAAGAAGAAGATCGCCATCAGCGCGTCGTTCACCAGCGCGTGAAGCGTGAAGTCCAGATGCCGGTCACCGACGCCGACCATCAGATCGGTCGCCCAGAACGTCTCGTACGACGGCAGGGACACGTTGGCCCAGACGATCGCCGCGAGCGTCGCGACGAGGAGGATCAGGGCGCCGATCCGGTTCTGGCCCATCGCGCCGATCCGCGCGGCGATCGACGGGCGCCGGCGAGCGCCGGTGGCACCCCGCTCAGGGGCGAGTGAGGTCTGGGTGACGGTGGGGTTCGTCATGATTACTCCCACGCCGGCCGTTCCCGCTCATGTCGGGATGCGGGTCGCGTGCGGCGATGACGGTGAACACGGTGGCGGCGAGGGCGAGTTGTCGCTTCTGTGCAATGTACGCGGTGCCGGGTCCTACTCGGCCTCGTCGACGAGAAGCTCCGCCGCGGGGTCGGCTTCGAGCCGCTCGTCCGGAATGGGCCGGCCGCTGCGCAACGAGACTCCGTACGTGCCGGCCCGCAGGCGCTCGCGGGCCCGGTCGAGCGCGGCCAACCGTGCGCTGAGCTGCTCGGCCACGGCATCGTCAAGCAGCTCTTGAGCGAGCGGGCTCGCCGAGTCGAAGACCGAGATCCTCGCGTCGGCGGCCGCCTCCAGGTCGGCCGCCCGCACCGCGGCCGAGTATGTGAGCAGTTCCTTGACGCGTGCACGTTCACGCTCGATCAACTCGTGTGCCCGGGTCGGGTCCATCTGTGACTCCCTGGTGGTGACGATCGGCGATCGGCGTCGGCGGCGGGGCGTCGGCCGGCCAGGTCATGGCCCCTGGCTCTCTCCTGGTTAGTGCCGGGGAGTCCGCGTCTCTTACGTCCGCATCTCCTACGTCCGCTCGCGGTGCCGCGAATGGACTATTCAGTCCAATGCGGCGTGGCGTTGTCGACCACTGTGCGCGCCGCCGGGCGTGCCCGTCCCCGCGTGGAGGAGCAGCGTTGGCGTACGAGGTCACTGCCACCGGTTCGATCATCGGCGCGCCGTGGTTGCGCCGATCTCGGGGTGGCCCATCCGATATTGGACTGAGCAGTTCACTTATTGTGCGGGTTGCGACCTATTTCCATTTGTCCACCATGAGAAAATGGACTGGATAGTCCCATAAAGGGCAGAGCGTGTGAGCCGGGAGGGATTGATGAGGACCCACTTCGCGGAGGTCCTGGCCCGCGAGAGCGTGTGTCTGGCCGCAGTCACAAACGGGGCGAAGCTGGCCGGTTGGCGCCGCCGGGTCGTCGAGGAGCTCATGACGCCCAGGTCGCCGTACGCGCTCGCGCTGAGACAAGCAGGTGACGGCGCTGAGCGAGCCGACTTCCTCGATCGGTGGCGCGAGCTCATCACCGAGACGCTGGACCGATTGCTGCGGTCCGGCTCGACGGGCGACACACACTGCTCCTCGGGCCAGACGCGAAAGGCCGATGCCGATCCCCGGAAAACCGCGGTGCTCATTCTCGCGGCGCTGCATGGGGGCAGCACGCTGAGCCAGATCGCGAAAGACCCTTGGCCGCTCAACGCCGCGCTCGACCTCGCGCTCGCACCTTTTGTGGCAACCGAGGACAACGGCCCAGCAAGGACGGTAATGAGTAGTCCGATCGGTACCATGAGCCCGTGATGACGACCGCTGACTCGCACAATGGCAGACGCCTGACGGCGCGCGGTGCAAAGACGCGGTCAAGGATCGTCACCGCCGCGAGCGACCTGATGTACGTAAAGGGAGTCAGGGCTACCACGCTTGATGACGTGCTGGCGGCGAGCGGAGTCAGCAAGTCGCAGTTGTATCACCACTTCGACGGCAAGGACGCGCTCGTGCGGGCCGTCATCGACAACGTGGGAGAACGCGTCATCGAGCGCGAGCGCGAGGCACTCGGCCATGTCTCGACGATCCGGGGCCTGCGACGCTGGCGGGACGCGTTGGTCCAGAACAACGCCCTTCGGCATGGCGCCTACGGCTGTGCGCTCGGCTCGCTGGCCTCCGAGGTCTCCGATCACGACGCGGTCGCACGCGAAGCCCTGTCTCGGCTGTTCAACGAATGGCAGGGACTGCTGGCCGGCGTGTTGCGACGACTTCAAGACGGTGGTGGACTCGCGCCCGAGGCGTCGGCGGACCAGCTCGCGACCGGGCTCATGGCCGCCCTCCAGGGCGGGTACATGCTGGCCCAGACCGCGCGCGATGTCACCCCGATGGCGACGGCACTCGACATGGCACTCGCGCACATCGAGAGCCTGTCGAAAGACTGAGCTCGTCGCCGTACGGTCCCGGCCGCGAGCCGAAGTCGCAGGCCGGGAGCACGCCCTGCCCGGAACCCGCGTAAGCCGGCAGCCGAGCGAGCCACCCCGTCACACGCGCCCTCGCTTCCCCGTGGTCGTACGACGACACAGGCAGGGCCGGGTCATATGGCGAGGCGTGCGGGCTCGGCGGTGACCTGCGGGTCCACGTCCACCTGCCTTGTTGTCTTCCGCACAGATCGGCCCCGCGGATCTGACGAGTCCATCGCTCACCGGTCGCGGTTCGAGTCCCGCGCGGTGCGAGTGGCGATGAAGGCCGAGCGGTTGATGTCGACGGCGTCCTTCCATTCGGGATGGTCTTCGACGTAGTCGGCGACGAACCCGCAGTAGACGCCGGCCCTGGACCGACTCCGGCTCAGATCTTCGAGCGCGTAGCGCGCCAGGGCCGAGGCGACGCCTCGATGCCGTTGGTCCGGGTCCACGTAGGAGTGCGTGAGCGAGATCCGCCCACCGGTCGTCTCGTACGCGAGACTGCCGACGACCTGCCCGTCGATCAGTGCCTCGTACAGGCGGGTGGTCTCGTCCTTGCGCACCTCAACGGCGGCCGGTGATCGATTCATGCCGTCCTCTCGCCTCGTTCGTCTCCAGTCGGTGCCTGTGGGCGGTTGTCAGCTCTCGATCCGAACCTGCCGCCTGTCGAAGGCGACATAGCCGATGAAGTCGCGGCCGCCGCGGGCCGCCGCCGACTCCTTGATGCCGGGGTAGGACCACGCGCCGTCGCTGAGCACCGTCTCTCCGGCCAGGACGTCGTGATACTGCGCCTTCCCCTTCCAGGGACAGGTGTAGGGCGTCGGGCTGTCGCGGAGCGTGCCGGCCACGACCGAGTCCGGCGGGAAGTAGACGTTCCCCTCTATCCTGACCACCGCGTCGTCCGCGGCCTCGGCCACCACGGTCTCCCCCACCACTGCCCGCATGTCCGTTTCCCTTCATCGATCCTTTGGCCGGCCGATGGTCGCGGTCAGGCGAGGCCAGGGGCGGGCGAGAACGACCACGAGCTGGAGCCCGAGAGGTCGAGCCACGTGCCCCGAGGTGTCCGGGCCACCCGGGCGACCATCGCCTCGCACTCGCGGCAGCGCAGCACGGTTCCAGGCCCGCCCATGTAGGCATGCAACTGCCCGAACGCCTGCGCGGCGCCGCAGCCGGCGCAACGGACGGTGGCGATGGTCGGGTCGCCCGCGATGATCCCGGCGAACTCGCCGGCGGCGGCGTTGCCGTCCAGGACCGGGCCGGTGCCGCCGCCGGGTGCGGCCGGGGTCGAGAAGTCCGAGGTCATCGAGTAGCTCCCGTTGCTCCGAATCGTTCCGTACGTATGCGATCTTCGGGGTATCCCGTCGTGCGGAGCAGCCGTGTGGCGTGGTCGACGAAGCCGGAGGGGCCGCACACGTAGACCCGGGCCGCCAGAGGCTC
Source organism: Microbispora sp. CSR-4 (assembly GCF_008033685.1). Taxonomy (NCBI): domain Bacteria; kingdom Bacillati; phylum Actinomycetota; class Actinomycetes; order Streptosporangiales; family Streptosporangiaceae; genus Microbispora; species Microbispora sp. CSR-4. The sequence continues at coordinate 88,713 of NZ_VJVX01000022.1, read as the reverse complement.
CGGCCACGCGGACGGAGGCCGGATGTCCTCGACCGTGAGGTGTCCGGCGGGACGGAGGTGCCCGTCGGGGACCCTGCGCGTGTAGACGAGGCGCACGTCCGCGAACCCCGGCGCGGACGGATCGGCCGACATCTCTTCCAGCTCGGGCCCGTACATGAGGTCGCGCGGGCCGCGAAGCGAATACACGAGCATGGTCCGCGTCGGGTCCCCCGCTCGCTTCCGGGCTCGCACCATGGTGACCAGCGGCACCACTCCTGATCCACCGGCGATCAGGAGCACCGGGCCGTCCCCGATGGACGGGTCGCCCGGCTCCCAGACGAACCATCCGCCGATGGGCCCGCGTACGTCGAGCTCGTCGCCGATCTCCATGGTCTCCACCAGGTAGGGCGAGACCTCGCCATGGGGCAGGAGGTCGACGGTGATCGCGACGCGGTCGGGCGTGGCGGGCTCGGCCAGTGAGTAGCTCCGCTGGGCCGAGTAGCCGTCCGCCGCTGTGAGACGGATATCCACGTGCTGGCCGGGCAGATGTCCGGTCCAGCCGGGCACGTGGAGATCGAGTGTCCGGGAATGCCACGACTGCGAGTGCACACCGACGAGCGTTGCCTTGCGCCAGCGATTCCCTGCCAGAGCCACGGAGCCCAAGGCCGTGTTCGTGTCAGTCATCGGCGTACCGCTGCTCGCGCCATGGGTCGCCGTACGTGTGATAGCCGAAGCTCTCCCAGAAGCCCGGCTCGTCGGAGCGCTGCATGGTGATGCCCTTCACCCACTTCGCGGACTTCCAGAAGTAGAGATGCGGCACCAGGAGCCTGGCCGGACCGCCGTGCTCGGCGTGAAGCGGCTCTCCCTCGAACTCGTACGCGATCCAGGCCCTGCCGCCGAGCAGGTCCTCCAGAGGGAGGTTCGCGGTGTAGCCGCCGTACGAGTGGACCATCGCATAGTCGTCGTCGGTCTCGACGTCCTCGAAGAAGGTGTCGAGCGCGACGCCCCGCCACCGGGTCCCGAGTTTCGTCCACCGGGTCACGCAGTGGATATCGACGTTGATCTCCTCGGAGGGCAGGGCCGTCATCTCGTCCCAGCTCCACCGCTTCGGCTCGCCGATCTCCGGTGTGATGGTGAAGCTCCACCTCTCCGTCGGGATCAGCTGCGTCGGACCGGCCGTCAGCACGGGGAATCCGTGGGTCAGATGCTGGCCGGGCGGCAGATCGGCGGCACGCGGGTCGTGATGGCCGAAGAAGCCACGCGAGATTGTCACCCTGTGCTCTCTTCCAGACCCAACGGTCTCTAGTGGTGGGCGCCTCACGGACGAGTTGATGGACTCTTTGGTCCAAACTAGGGTCCGGCTGCGACCGGTGTCAAAGCGTATCTGGCCCGTTATATGCCGCATGTGACCATGAGATAGGTTGCAGAAATTGGACTGCATAGACCAATCTCCGACGAGATGGCCACGGAGGCAGGCTGTCGATCAACGCCTCCGGCCGGTGATGTCGTGGCGCGGCCTGGCGAACCGAGAAGGTGACTCCGTGACTGATGGCAGATGCTCCGACATGGTGCGATTCGGCGGCGATCTCGGGCTGGCACCGGAACACCTCCGGGGTTCGCTGACCGCTCATCTGGCCGACTGCCCGGACTGCGCGTCGTATGTCTCACAGATCGCCACGACCCGCGAGGTCCTCGGACGGCGCTCCGGTCCCGGTGGCGTACGGAACGACGGGTCCCCGGCGGGCGCCGAGGCCTTGCGACGTGCTCTCCTCGCGCGTGCCGAACTGCTCGACCCCGCGAACGCCGAGGACCTCGCCCAGCGATCGCTGGAGGTGGGCCTGGCCCTGCAACGCAGGGATTCCCGCCCGCGAGGGATCGCCGAGCTGACCACGATCATGCACGCGCTCAGTGACGCGCAGATGCGGCTGGAGGGCCGCACGACGCCCGCCGTCGACGTCGACGCGGCCGCCCGAGCCCCGGCGGGCTCACTGGACGACCTCAACAGCGATGCCGATGAGCCCGAGCTCTTCTATCCGGATCTCTACCCGGGTGATGACGGGATCGACGGGTGGGTCGACAGCCCGAGCCGGTGGCGGTACGGCGCGGAGATCCTGGGCCCGGAGGAAGCGGACGAGACCGGAGAGGTGTACGACCTGGTCGACAAGGCGCTCGGCGAACTGCCCGAGCCGCTCGGCGACCTTCTCGCGCTCGTCGACATACAGGGCTACCCGCTGACCGGCGCGGCGCGGGCACTCGGGCTCGATGAGCCATCGGCGACGGCTTCCTTGGCCCGCGCCCGGAACCACGTCCGTGGCCGTCTCGACGAGCACCTGCGTGGTGTGTCCCGGTAGGCCAAGACCACGATTCGGTACCCCCGCGAGAGCGGTGGCCCTTCGGGGTGGCCGTCGGCGGCCGTTCGGGGTGGCCGCATCACGGGCGCGCGGCAGATGGGCGGCGAAGGGTTGCGCCGAGGGGTGCCATGCAGGGCAAGGGTTGCGCCGAGGGGTGCCATGCAGGGCAAGGGTTGCGCCGAGGGGTGCCCAGCAGGGCAAGGGTGGTGGCGAAGGGGTGCCCAGCAGGGCAGGGGCGGCGGCGACCTGCGATGCGGCCCACAGGTCGCCGCCGCTTCGGCCCAGGCCCGTGCGGGACCATGACCACGCCCCCGAGGTGACCCCGCCCCCCGAGGTGACCCCGCCCCCCGAGGTGACCCCGCCCCCGAGGTGGCTCAGCCGGGAACGATGAGCCCGCGCTGGTAGGCGCGTACCAGCCGGCGGGGCACCAGGAGCTCGCGGCCGTTCACGGTGATCGGCACCAGGTCGGGCGGAGTCGCCTTCCACTGGCTGCGACGGTGGCGGGTGTTGCTGCGCGAGGTTCTGCGCTTGGGAACGGCCACGATCACCAGCTCGCCTTCGTCACGCCCGGCAGTTCGCCCCGATGGGCCATCTGCCGGAACCGGATCCGCGACAGCCCGAACGTGCCGAGATATCCCCGCGGGCGGCCGTCGACGGAGTCGCGGTTGCGCACGCGGGTCGCGCTCGCGTCGCGCGGCTGGCGCGCCAGCTCGCGTACGGCCGATGCCCGCTCTTCCGGAGTGCCGGTGCGTACGACCTCCTTCAGCTCCGCACGCCGCCGGGCGTAGCGGGCGACCACGGCCTTGCGCCTCTCGTTGGCCGCGATCTTGCTCTTCTTGGCCATCAGATCTTCTCTCCGCGGGCCCGGATCCGGGCGACGGCGGTCTCGATGCCGATCTTGTCGATGGTTCTGATCGCCCGGGTGCTGAGCGTGAGCCGTACATAGCGGTTCTCGCTGGGCAGCCAGTAGCGGCGGTGCTGGATGTTGGGGTTCCATCGCCGGCGGGTGCGGCGGTGGGAGTGGGAGACGCGGTTGCCGAAGACCGGCGCGGCTCCCGTGAGCTGGCAGTGCGCCGACATCAGGCCCTCCCGTAGCGCTGGTTGAACCGCTCGACCCGGCCGGCGGTGTCGAGCACCCTGCTGCGCCCGGTGTAGAAGGGGTGGCTCGCGGAGGAGACGTCGACGTCCACCACGGGATAGGTGTTGCCGTCCTCCCACTCGATCGTCTTGCCGCTGGTGATGGTCGAGCGGGTGAGGAAGGCGAACCCGGCGCCCGGGTCGCGGAACACGACCGGGTGGTAGTCGGGGTGGATGCCCTTCTTCATCGTTCCTCCCGGAATGCGACGTGCCTGCGGATGATCGGGTCGTACTTGCGGAGCGTGAGCCGGTCGGGGTCGTTTCGCCGGTTCTTGCGGGTCACGTAGGTGTAGCCGGTGCCCGCGCTCGATCGCAGCTTGATCACGGGGCGTAGCTCGTTTCTGGCCATGGGCCGTTCCTCTCTCGCCGTCGATATGTGTAATGATAACGATAATCGTTTTCATTCCGGCAACCCGGAGGCACCCATGTCCACCCCCGTCGTCCTGGTCGCGGGCCTGCACGCCTCTGCTCGCACGGCCGTCGTCGATCGCCTCCTGCGCGACCATCCCGGCTCCGTGGCCGTCCACCACGACCTGCGGGAGGTGACCGCCGACCGGGTGCAGCGCGTGGTGCGCGACGCGTCCACCGTGCTCGACCTGGCCGACGTACGGCTCGCGCACGGCTGCGTCACCTGCACCGTCCGCGAGGACCTGCTCCCTCAGCTGGTGCGGCACGCCGCCACCGCGTCGCTGCTCGTGGTCGACCTGTGGGACTCGGTCGAGCCGCGCTCGGTCGCCGAGGCGCTCGACTGTGAGGAGGCCCACGACATCCTGCGGCTGACCTGCGTGCTGACCGCGCTGCACGCCGAGCACATGCCCGTCGACATCACCCGCGGCGACCGCCTCCGCGAGACCGGCCAGATCGCCGCGTCCGGCGACCAGCGCTTTCTCGCCGAGGTCCTGGCCCGGCAGATCGAGTACGCGACCGCCCTGTCCGTGCACGGCGGCGACGAAGAGGATGTGGAGCTCTCCCGCGCCGTGCTCGCCCACCTCGCGCCCTGCACGCCGGTTTTCGCCCCGGGTTCCGCCGAGTCGCCGCTGCCCGACGTGACCGGCGCCCGGCTGTGCACGCGGGAACTGGCCGAACGCGTCGACCCCGCCACCGCCCAGCTGCCCTGCGACGCCCAGACCGACGAGATCACCACGGTCGTCTGGCACCGGCTGCGCCCGCTGCACCCCGCCCGCCTGTTCGAGGCCGTGGACGAGCTGGTCACCCAGTCCGTACGCTCCCGCGGGCGGTTCTGGCTGGCCAGCCGGCCCGATCGGCAGCTCGCCTGGGACGCGGTCGCGGGCATCGTGTCGGTCGAGGACGCCGGGCCCTGGCTGGCCGCGCTGCCGGAGGCCGCCTGGGACATGGTCTCCCCCGCCCGCCGTACGGCCGCCGGCCTCGACTGGGACCCCGTCACCGGCGACCGGGTCCAGCACCTGGTGTTCACCGGGCCCGACCTCGACCGCGAGCGCCTCCACGCCCTGCTCGACTCCTGCCTGCTCACCGGGGAGGAGGCACGGGCGGGCTCCGGCGTGTGGGCCGGTTACGACGACCCCTTCGCCCACATCCTCGACCTCAAGGAGATCGCATGAAGCCCCGCCGTACGCCCCGGAAGAAGGGCAACCCGCTGCAGGGCGTGAGCTACATCGACTACAAGAACACCGACCTGCTGCGGAAGTTCATCTCCGACCGCGGCAAGATCCGCAGCCGCCGCGTCACCGGCGTCACCGTGCAGCAGCAACGCCAGATCGCCCGCGCCATCAAGAACGCCCGTGAGATGGCGCTGCTCCCCTACGCATCCCAGCCGCGTTCCTGACCGGCACGGCGCCCCCGGCCCTCGGCGGGCAGACCGTCGACCCGTTCGAACCACAAGGATTGACATGAACACCTCCTCCCTCCGTCGTCCCGCCGTGCTCGTCGTCGCGGGCGTGGCTTCCGTGCTGCTGGCCGGCTGCGGCGGCTCGCCTGCTCCCGCGGCGTCCGCGGCGCCGTCCGCGAGCGCGTCCACGAGCGCGTCCACCGGCGCGGTCGCCGTGGTGACCTCCACCAACGTGTACGGCGACATCGTGCGGCAGATCGGCGGCGACAAGGTCGCGGTGACCTCGTTCATCGCCAGCCCCGACCAGGACCCGCACTCCTACGAGGCCAACACGCAGAACCAGCTGGCCCTGTCGAACGCCAAGGTGATCATCGAGAACGGCGGCGGCTACGACGACTTCATGGACAAGATGCGCGACGCCGCCGGCAACACCACGGCCCAGGTGCTGAACGCGGTCGAGATCTCCGGGAAGACGGCGGCCGCCGGGGAGGAGCTCAACGAGCACGTCTGGTATGACTTCCCGTCCGTCGCGCGGCTGGCCGACTCGATCGCCGCCGCGCTGGGCAAGGCCGATCCCTCCGGAGCCGCCGCCTTCACCGCAGGGGCCGAGGCCTTCAAGCAGAAGCTCACGCCGCTGGAGGAGCAGGAGGCGACGATCGCGCAGAGCGCGAAGGGCACCGCCGTGGCGATCACCGAGCCGGTCCCGCTGTACATGATCGAGGCCTGCGGCCTGACCAACGCCACCCCCGAGGACTTCAGCGAGGCCATCGAGGAGGGCAACGACGTCTCCGCCCGCGCCCTGCGGGACACCCTCGCCCTGTTCAGCGGCAAGAAGGTGCGGGCCCTGGTCTACAACTCCCAGACCTCCGGCCCGGAGACCGAGAAGGTCCGTGAGGCGGCGGACGGCAGCGGGATCCCCGTCGTCCCGGTCACCGAGACCCTGCCCTCCGGTGAGGACTACATCGGCTGGATGACCGCCAACCTCGACGCGCTCGGCAAGGCCCTGCACGATGACTGAGCCGATGACCGAGCCGGTGGCCGAGCCGGTGGCCGAGCCGGTGGCTGGGCCGATGATCGAGCGACCGGGCGCCGTCGCACCGCAGGCCGCCCCCACCGGCGGATCGCCCGTCGTCCTCAGCCTGACCGGCGCGGAACTGCGCCGTGGCGAGCGCGTGCTGTGGTCCGGGCTGGACCTGGAGCTGCACGGCGGCGAGTTCATCGCCGTGCTGGGGCCCAACGGAGCGGGCAAGACCAGCCTGCTGCACGCCGTCCTGGGCCAGGTGCCTCTCTCCGCCGGCACCCTGCTGATCGGCGGCCGCCCGCCGCGGCGAGGCGGCGATCTGATCGGCTACATCCCCCAGCAGCGTGCCGTCGCCCCGCACACGCCACTGCGCGCCCGCGATCTCGTACGGCTCGGCGTCGACGGCCACCGCTGGGGTCTGCCCCTCGGCGGCCGGGGGCTGCGGCGCCGCATCGACGAACTGCTGACCGAGGTCGGCGCGCAGACGTACGCGGACATGCCGCTCGGCCTGCTGTCCGGCGGCGAGCAGCAGCGGGTGCGCATCGCGCAGGCCCTGGCCACCGATCCCGCGCTCCTGCTGTGCGACGAGCCGCTCCTGTCGCTGGACCCGCATCACCAGCACGCGATCGTCGACCTGCTCGACCGGCGGCGGCGCGCCCGCGGCACCGCGGTGCTCTTCGTCACCCACGAGCTCAACCCGGTGCTGCCGCTGGTCGACCGGGTGCTCTACCTGGCCGGGGGCCGGTTCCGCGTCGGCACGCCCGACGAGGTGATGACGTCGTCCGTGTTGTCCGACCTGTACGGCGGCCAGGTCGAGGTGGTCCGGGCCCACGGCCGCTACCTGGTCGCCGGCGCATCCGTCCCGCATCACCTCGACCACACCGAAGGCGTCCCGTCATGAGCACCGGCATCTGGCACCAGATCTTCAACTACGACGACTACGGGCAACTGCTGGCTCTGGTCACCAACTCGATCATCGCCGCGGCCGTGCTGGGCGTGGTCGGCGGCCTGATCAGCACGTTCGTGATGATGCGGGATCTGGCCTTCGCCGTGCACGGGATCGCCGAGCTGTCCTTCGCCGGCGCGGCGGCCGCGCTCCTGCTCGGGGTGAACGTGGTGGCGGGATCCCTGGCCGGATCGGTGCTGGCCGCCGCGGTCATCGGCGCCATGGGAGTGCGCGTCCGCGACCGCAACTCCGCCATCGGCGTGCTGATGCCGTTCGGCCTGGGCTTGGGCGTGCTGTTCCTTTCGCTGTACAAGGGCCGCGCCGCCAACAAGTTCGGGCTGCTCACCGGTCAGATCGTGGCCGTGGACACGCCGCAGACCGCTTGGCTCATCGGCGTGTCGGTCGTCGTCCTGGTCGCCTTGGCGGTCATGTGGCGTCCGCTGACCTTCGCCAGCCTCGATCCCGAGGTCGCCGCCGCCCGCGGCGTGCCCGTCCGGGCCCTGTCTCCCGTGTTCACCCTGGTGCTGGGTCTCGCCGTGGCCACGACCATCCAGATCGTCGGCGCTCTGCTGGTGCTCGCCCTGGTGGTCACCCCAGCGGCCGCCGCCACCCGGGTGACCGCCTCTCCTCGGCTTATCCCGCTGCTCAGCGTCCTGTTCGCCGTCACGTCCGTGGTCGGCGGCATCCTCATCGCGTTGGGCAGCAGCATCCCGATCAGCCCGTATGTCACCACGATCGCCTTCGTCATCTATCTGGCCTGCCGCGCCGCCGGTGCCGTACGGGCCCGGAGCGGCTGGGCGCGCAGACCCCCGGCCGCGGTCGCGGGCTAGAGGTCGATGACGACCTTGCCGTGCACGTGCCGGCCGGCCTGGAGCTCGGCCGCGCGGCGGATCTCCTCGATCGGGAAGCTCGCCGCGATGGGCACCCGGAGCCGCCCCGCCGCGACCAGGCGGGCGATCTCTTCCAGGGCGCCGGGGGCGGCGTTCGCGCCGTTGGCCGCCGCCACGCCCTCGACCTGTGCGGCGATGGTGCAGATGCGGCCGTCCGGGACGCCGAGCTTCCTCGCGGCGTGCACCGTCTCCGTGCCGTGCAGGTCGATGGCGGCGGTGACACAGCCGGGGGCGAGGTCGCGGACCCGGTCGGCCAGGCCGTCGCCGTAGACGACCGGCTCGGCTCCGAGATCGCGCAGGAAGCCGGCCGAGTTCGCCGATCCCGTCCCGATCACGCGCGCTCCCGCGAGCCGGGCGAGCTGGACGGCGAACACGCCGACCCCGCCCGCCGCGCCGCCGATCAGCACGGTGTCGTCCGGGCCGGGGTCGATCACGGCGAGGGCGGCGGACGCCGTTCGCCCGGCGATCGTGAGGGTGGCGGCGGTGCGGTCGTCGACGCCGTCGGGAGTGTGATGGGCCTCGTTCGCCGCGATCCCTCCGGCCGGGTCGATCACCACGAAGTCGGCGACCGCGCGGGACAGGGCGCCCCCGAACACCCGGTCGCCGGGCGCGAAGCCGGTCACCCCGCCACCGACCTGGTCGACCAGCCCCGCGTAGTCGGTGCCGAACCCGGCCGGGAGGCGCAGGCCGAACCGGGCGGCGGTGTCCGCGTCGGCGGTCATGATCCAGTCCATCGGGTTCAGCCCGGCCGCGGTGACCCGTACGCGGATCTGTCCCGGGCCCGCCTGGGGAGCGGGAACCTCGCGGACGTCCAGAACCTCGGGGCCGCCGAACGAGTCGAGCCGGACCGCCCTGCCCCTGCCCGTCGGCGGTTGATCGTGCTGCATGTGCGCCTGCCTCCTTGGGGGAACACGAAACGGACTATGCTCCGTTTCGATGGACGACCCTAACACAACCGGAGCGTGTTCCGTTTTGACTGAGGCAGAGATGCGCGCGACACGGGCGGACGCGGCCCGGAACCGCGACCAGTTGCTCGCGGTGGCGACCCGCGTGTTCGCGTCGGCCGACGCCGAGCCGTCGATGCGTGCGATCGCCCGCGAGGCCGGAGTCGGCATCGCCACGCTCTATCGGCACTTCCCGACCCGAGAGTCGCTGGTCGACGCGGTCTACCGGGACCAGGTCGTACGGCTGACGACCGGCGCCCGCGAGCTGCTCGGCGAGATGCCTCCGGCCGCGGCGATGCGGCGCTGGATGGACCTGTTCGGCGACTGGATCGCGACCAAGAACGGCATGCTCGGCACGCTGCTCGCGATGATCGAGTCGGGCGAGATCGCCCACGCGCAGACCCGGAACGAGCTGCTGGCGGCCATCACCACGATCCTCGACGCCGGCCGGGCGGCGGGCGACCTCCGCTCCGACGTCGGCGCCGAAGACATCGCCGCCTCCCTCATCGGCATCTTCACCGTGGCACCCCGGCGAGAGCAGGACGCCAGGGCCGGTCGCCTGCTCGACCTGCTGATGGACGGCCTCCGGCCCGCCGACCGCCCGGCCTGAGCCTGCACCGAGCAGGCCTGAGCCGGTCCGAGCCTGGACCGAGGCGGGCACCGGAGCACGGCCGCACCCGTGAAACGATCATGAGTGCCGATGCCGTACACATGGAGGAGAGACCACCGCATGACAGCCGCGCGGAAGATCCGGATGCTCGTCACCGGAGGCGGGACCGGCGGGCACACTTATCCCGCGCTCACGACCATCTCGGCCGTCCGCCGGCATGCCGCGGCGCAGGGCCGCGACCTGGACGTGCTGTGGGTGGGCACGGCCGACGGGCTGGAAGCGCGGATCGCCATGGAGCACCACATCCCGTTCAGGGCGATCAGCGCGGGCAAGGTCAGGCGATCGCCGAACCTCCGTGAGCTCGGCCGGAACGTGGCCGATCTTTTCCGGATCCCGATCGGGGTTCTGCAGGCCGCCGGGATCGCCGCGCGCTACCGGCCCGATGTGGTGTTGTCGACGGGAGGGTATGTCTGCGTGCCCCTCGGTCTCGCCGCTCGCCTGCTCGGCCGTCCGCTGGTCATGCACGAGCAGATCACCGCGCTCGGCCTGGCCAACCGCATCCTGGCCCGCGTGGCCACGACGATCGCGCTCACCCATCCCACCTCGATCGACCACCTCCCCGCGCGGGCCCGCGCGCGGGCCGTGGTCACGGGCAACCCCATCCGTCCCCAGCTCCTGCACGGAAACCCTGTCCGAGCGCACCAGCGGTATGGCCTCGCCCCGGACCTGCCGCTCGTCTACGTGACCGGCGGCGCGCAGGGCAGCAGGCAGATCAACACCCTGATCGAGCGGATCCTGCCCACGCTGCTCACCCGCGCCCAGGTGCTCCACCAGTGCGGCCGGGACTGGATCGGCCACCTCACCGAGGTCGCCGCCGGCCTGCCCGCCGGGATCGGCGCGCGCTATCACCCCACGGCGTACGTCGGCGAGGAACTGCCCGACGTGTACGCCGCCGCGGACGTCGTCGTCTCCCGCAGCGGCGCGGGAACCGTCGCCGAGCTGGTCGCGGTCGGGAAGCCGTCCGTCCTCATCCCGCTGATCCCCGCCGCCGGAGACGAGCAACGCGGCAACGCCCGCTACCTCGTCGAGGCCGGAGCCGCCCGCGCCCTGCTCGAACCCGGCCCCACCCCCGAGCAGCTCCTGGCCGAACTCGACGTGCTGCTCGCCGATCCCGGCCTCCGCGTGCGCATGACCCATGCCGCCAGAGCCCTCGGACGGCCCGACGCCGCCGACGCCCTCGCCAGGGTGATCCTCGACCAGGCGAAGTGACCCCCCTCCGTCCGGGTGCGGCCGATTCCTTTTCGCGGCGACCGGGGTCTGTACGGCACGTTCCTGGACGGCCCGTGACCGCCGTACGTGGCCGGTTTCGATGCCGGTTTCGAGGCCGCCGGTGAGGTCGTCGCGATGGGCGAGGGGGTGACCGCCCCGGGACCGGGGCCCCCACGCGCGCTGCTCGACGGCTACATCGCGGCCTTCGAGCGCTCCGACGCCGGCCTGCTTGAACAGGTGCTGCGTGCGGACGCCACGCTCGAGGCGACGCCGTTCCGCGACTGGCAGTCGGGCCGGGCGAGGTGCGTCCACATGCTCGGCACGTACGTGCTGGGCACTCCGGGCGACTGGCGGATGATCGCCACCGCGGCCAACGGCCGGCCCGCCGCCGTCGTGTATCACCGGGACGCCGGCGGCGTGCTCCGCGCCGACGGCGCCGTGGTGCTGACCGCGACCGCCACGGGTGTCTCCCGCGTGGTCAAGTTCCATGATCCCGCGCTGGTCGCGATGTTCGGCTTCCCGGACGTGCTCGCGGACACCGCTTCCCTGGCACTCAGGCGGCGGTGATTCCGCCGTCGACGGCGAGCGCGGCACCGGTGATGAACCGGGCTTCGTCGCTCAGCAGGAACGCCACGAACGCGGCGATCTCCTCCGGCTGCCCGATCCGCCCGATCGGGTGCATCGCCCCGGCCACGCGCAGGGACTCTCCCGGCGACGGACCCATGTTGTCGCGCAGCAGCGGCGTGTCGACGCCACCGGTGACCAGGGCGTTGATCCCGTGGTCGAGCCGTGCATGCGTACGAGCCCCTGAACGCGCTTGCCGTCGGCCGGCGACGAGCGCAGGACACCTGCTTGAGGGCGCCGCCCGCCGGCTACGCGGGCGCCTACGCCGAAGTCAGGAGGTGTGCGCCCGCGCGGTCCGTTCGGCCTGGTCGATGGCCCAGGCGGCGTTGATGAGCCCGATGTGGCTGAACGCCTGCGGGAAGTTGCCGAGCAGCGCGCCGCTCCCGGGATCGACCTCCTCCGACAGCAGGCCCACGTCGTTGGCGTACGCGGCGGCCCGCTCGAATGCCTCCCTGGCCCGGCCGACCTGCCCGGACACGGCGAGCGCCTGCGCCAGCCAGAACGAGCACAGCAGGAACGTGCCCTCCTCGCCGGCGAGGCCGTCGACGCCGTCCTCGGTGCGGTAGCGGTAGACCAGGCCCTGGTCGTCGGTGAGCCGCTGCGCGATCGCGTCGATCGTGGAGAGCACCCGCGGGTCGTCGGGCGGCAGGAAGCCGGTGATCGGCACCATGAGGGCACTGGCGTCCAGCTCGTCGGAGCCGAAGGACTGCGTGAACGCCCCCACCCGCTCGTTCCAGCCCTCGCGCAGCAGGGCGTCGCGGATCTCGGCGCGGGTCAGCCGCCAGGACTCCGTACGATCCTGCGCCCGGAGCAGGCCGGCGAGGGTGATGCCGCGGTCCAGCGCCACCCAGCACATGAGCTTGGAGTAGAGGAAGTCGCGTGGCTCTCCGCGTATCTCCCAGATGCCCTGGTCCTTTTCCGTCCAGCGCTCGGCCGCGGTGTCGGCGCAGGCGACGAGGAAGCGCCTGACGTCGTCGTCGATGCCGCCGATCTGGCGTTCGAGGCGCGCGGCCGCGTCGAGCAGCTCGCCATAGACGTCGATCTGCCGCTGGTTCCACGCGCCGTTTCCGACGCGTACGGGCCGGCTGTCGCGCCAGCCGCGCAGGTGCGGCAGGGTGCGCTCGCTCAGGTCGTGCTCGCCGCGGACGCCGAACATGATCTGCAGCGCGCGGTCCTCGTCCAGAGTCGGGGCCGCGGTGGTGAGGAAGGAGAAGAAGTCGCTCGCCTCGTCGGGGCAGGCCGCGACCCACAGGGCGCTCATGGTCAGTGACGCGTCCCGGACCCACGTGAACCGGTAGTCCCAGTTGCGCGCACCGCCGGGCCATTCGGGCAGCGACGTCGTGGCGGCCGCGACGATCGCGCCGCTCGGCTGGAAGGACAGCGCCTGCAGCACCCGCCCGCTGTGGTGCACGAGGTCGCACCATGGGCCGTCATAGGCCTGGTGGAGGCTGGACCACGACCGCCAGGCGGCGATCGTGCCGTCCAGCCGGGCCGCCAGCTCCGTCTGGTCCCACACCCGCGCGGGAGTCTCCTGCGGCGTCGAGCGGTGCATCCCGAAGTGCAGTGTCTCGCCCTCGTGCACCGTGAACGCGCCGTACGCGCTGCCGTCCTCGATGCGGAGGGGGACCGGCGTGGTCAGCACGAGCGACTCGGCTCCGCCGTGGGCGGTGACGCCGCCGTCGGCGACGGACAGGATCGGGTGGATCAGGCCGTACTCCGGCCTGGGCCGGTAATCGACCTCCATCGGCACCTCGCCGCCGAGGCCGGACACCCGTCGGGCGAGCAGGTGCGGCACCCCGACGCCGAGCCGGTGGCCGCCGTCGTCAGGTCCGGTGAGCAGGGCGTCGGTGAGGACGACCGTGCCGCTCCCGGTGCGGAACGTGGTCTCCAGCACCATCGTCCGCGGCAGATAACGGCGCGTCGTCTCGAAGGGGATGGCCGGGCGGATCGACCAGTGCCCGGCCTCGTCGTCCAGCAGGCGGGCGAAGACGGACGGCCCGTCGAACCGGGGGAAGCACAGCCACTCGGCCGATCCGTCCCTGCTGATGAGGCCGGCGGAATGGCGATCGGACACCAACGCGAGGTCGGCGATGGGGGTGGTGCTCATCAACGCCCGATACCCGGAGAAGACCACGACCGTGCGTACGGGCTGGGCAAATCGCGGCAAAAGCAGCGGAGCGCTCCGTTAGCCCGGCGCGACACCCGGCCTGGGCTACCGGCGCTCGGCGGCCCGCAGGGCGTCCGCGGCCGTGAGCAGGCAGGCTCCGAGGAGCACGGCGTCCTTCAGCAGGAACTGCCCCGTGAGCGACAGCTTCGGTTCGCCGTGTGTCTCCTGCCACGCCCCGGGCGTCGTGGCCAGGAAGCTGAGGGTGGTGGCGAACATGCCGACGGCGGCGAGGCTGCCGAGGGCCGACACTCTCGGCGCGATCGGCTTCGCTCCGATCAGCGCTCCCAGAGCGATCTCGGCGACGCCGAGCAGGCCGGCGAGCCTCTTCTCCCCCAGCCTGGCGACGAGCCATGCGAGCGGGGGGCTTGCGGTCACGAGGGGGCGGATGTTGTCCACCTCGTAGTCCTCGAATTTCAGCCGGCCGATCTCCAGAAGGTTGAGCGCAAGACCATACCGAATGGTCGAAATCCCGAGACTGTGCACGATTTTGCCGATGCAATGCAGTTCCATCGAAGCCTCGCTCACCGCGTCGATTGCGCTCGATGTAGGACTCGCGGGCGACGACCATGCGGCCGGGCCGTGTCCGCGGCGCCGCTCACCACGCTACTCCGGTCGGTTTCGCCGCCGGACGGCGCTCGGCGCCCCGGAAGCGGGCCGGCGTGCGCTCACGCTCCCGGGAAGGGCCGTGGCCGTGCGTTCTAGGCCGCGTAGACGGGGGCGAGATCGGCGCAAAGTAGGGATTTCCTCCCCCGGCTCACGCCTCGGCCGCGTTATTGCTCCCCGACACGAGCGCGCTGGCGATGCGTTCCTGCCGCATGATCTCGGCCTTCAGCTGCCCGAGGTCGTCGGCATCCACGGTGCGGCAGGCGCCTGCCATCTCGGCCGCGCGGTCGAAGGGGCGCTCGCGGGTCGCCCACAGCCGCCCGGCATCGCTCCGCAGGATCCGCCAGCCATCATGCGACCCAGGCATGGGGAGCGTGTTCACGTGGGCAGACACTATCCGATCATGATCACGACTGGACCACGAGGGGTGTGGTTTTATCCCCCGAGCGGCCGCAGAGGGGGCGATAGGAGATAAATCCACACCAGGGACAAGATCTTTACACCGGGAGCCCGCGCCCGCCCGGGTCCTCCCGCCCCTCCGGCGGACCCCTGGTGATGAGTTGTCGCGCCCGCGGCCGTCACACCTACGACGGGACACGACGACGCGGAAGGATGACGCGATGGGTGCGGACACGCTGCTGAAGGAGCTGGGCGTGAGCGGTCTGGGCGAGCTCGACGAGCCGGGCTTCTCGGCCTTGACAGGACGGCACCGGCGGGAGCTGCACGTGCACTGCTACCGGATGCTCGGGTCGTTCGAGGACGCCGAAGACGCCGTACAGGAGACGTTCCTGCGGGCCTGGCGGCGGCGGGAGACCTTCGAGGGGCGGTCGACGTTCCGGGCCTGGCTCTACCGGATCGCCACCAACGCCTGCCTGGACCTGCTCGCCAAGTGCCGTCCGGAGCCCGCGACCGGCGGCGAGGCGCGGTGGCTGCAGCCGTACCCGGACCGGCTGCTGGACGAGCTGCCCGCGGGCGACGCGGACGAGCCGGAGAGCGTCGCCGTCGCGCGGGAGACGATCGAGCTGGCCTACCTGGTCGCCGTACAGCACCTCGCGCCGCGCCCGAGGGCCGTGCTGATCCTGCGGGACGTGCTCGGCTGGCCGGCGAAGGACGTCGCGGAGCTCCTCGGAGACTCCGTCAACTCCGTGAACAGCGCGCTGCAGCGGGCCCGCGCCGGCATGCGGGAGCACCTGCCCGCCGAGCGGCAGGACTGGACCGGCGGCGAGGAGGACGCCGGGACGCGCGAGCTGGTGCGCCGCTTCACCGAGGCCAGTGTGGCCACGGACATCAAGACGATCACCACGATGTTGCGGGACGACGTCCGCTGCTCGATGCCGCCCACCCCCGGCCTGTACGTCGGCCGTGAGGCGGTGGTGAACGACTGGATCCAGGACGGCTTCGAGCGCCTGGAGAACCTGCGCGCCGTCCCGGCCTCCGTGAACCGGCAGCCCGCCGTGGCCTTCTATCTCTGGCGGGAGCAGGAGGGCGCCTACCTGCCGCTGACGATCGACGTCCTGCGCATCACCGGCGGGGTGATCACGGAGATCTTCGTCTTCCACGCCGACCGGTTCCCGCGGCTCGGCCTGCCGGAGCGCCTGCCCGCGGACGGCACGAAATAGCCGCCGTCACCGCATGGCCGTGGTCAGGCGGTAGCGCGAGGGCGGGATGCCGTACCGGTCGAGGAAGTTCTGCCGGAGGCTCTCCGTCGTGCCGAAGCCGCAACGGGCCGCGATGGCGGCCATGGGCAGGGACGTGGAGACGAGGAGATGGGCGGCGGCCTCGGTGCGGGCGCGGCGGACGAACCGGCCCGGGGTCTGGCCCAGGTGCCGGAGGAACAGGCGGGTGAGATGCCGCTCGCTCACGGCCGCGCCGGCCGCGAGGGTGGCCGTGGTCAGATCGCCGTCGAGGTGGCTCGTGATGTGGTCGACGACGCGCTTGACCAGGCCGTCGCTCGGCGGCGGGCTCTCGGTGAACATGCTCATCTGGGCCTGGTTGCCGGGCCGCTGCAGGTAGGCCACCAGATAGCGGGCCACCTCCCGGGCGAGCGGCGCCCCGTTGTCCTCTTCGATGAAGGCGAGGGTGAGGTCGAGGGCGCTCGTGACCCCGGCCGCCGTGGCGACGTTGCCGTCGCGGATGAAGATCGGCTCGGCGTCGACGGTGATCTCCGGGTGGCGGGTGGCGAGCACGTATCCGTACTTCCAGTGCGTGGTGGCCCGGCGTCCGTCGAGCAGTCCGGCGGCGGCCAGCACCGCCGCGCCCGTGCACACCGAGGCGACGCGGCGGCTCTCCCGGGCCAGACGGCGTACGTGACCGACGATCACCTGGCTGGCGGCGGCGTCCTCGTGCCCGATTCCTCCCGACACCACGAGCGTGTCGAGCGGTCCGGTGATGTGCTCAAGGGCCTGCTGCCCCTGCAGCGTCAACCCGCTCGCGCACGTGATGGGCAGGCCCGACGGGGTGGCCAGGCACACGTCATAAGGCGGCGCGGCGCCGTGCAGGTTCGCCATTATCAGGCTGGACGTCACGCAGGAAATGTCCAGCAACTCCGCCGCATGGTATCCGAGCACGACCACACGTCGTCGAGTCATGGCCCGACTCTATGTCGGAAAGGCATAAAGCCAAGATATCCGGGCCTTTCGGCGGCGCTTTCTTCCATGAAAGGGCGAAATGTCATATCGCGCGGCCCCGGCTACTCGTCCTCAGCCTGACGTGCGGCCTGGGCGGTGACGCGCTCGACGGCCTTGACGGCCACGTCGGGCTGGTCGACGTAGATGTAGTGGCCGCTCTTGGCGGCCGTGCTCAGCGTGCTGTCGCTCGACAGCGCGAGCCACCTGCGCTGGCCCGCGGCCCACGCCCGCTCCAGGCGCGGGCCGTACGTGGGGACGGCCGCGAGGTACGGCGTGCCGTGCTGGATGACCTCCACCGGGATGTCCCCGGCGGAACGGACCTTGCCGTCGGGGACGACGAGCTTCTCCGGGTTCTCGCCCTTGAACACCGCGAGGTTCTGCGCGCGCAGCTCGGCCGCCGGGCCGGTGGCCGACTCGGGGATCGCCGTGCTGATGTCGTGCAGCATGGTGGACGGGGTGGCGTCCATCAGGACCAGGCCCTTGACCCTGTCCTGGTGGTCGGGGGCATATCTGGCGGCGATCAGCCCGCCCAGCGAGTGGCCTGCCAGGACGACCGGGCCGTCGCCGGCGACGCGGTCGATCACCCCGGTCAGGATCTTCCCGGTGCTGGAGAAGCTCTGCGGGCCGTCCGGCTTGTCGCTCGCGCCCTCGCCGAGCCGGTCGTAGGAGCAGACCCGGTTGTGCTCGCTCAGCGTCTTCTGGAAGGCGGCCAGCTTGTCGAGCCCGTCACCCGCCCCGGCCAGCAGGACGACGACGGGCCCGCCCTTCTCCGGGTCGCCCGAACAGGACACGTTCACCGACCGGCCCGCGACCTCGATCTTCGTGGTCCCGGAGATCGGGGCGGCGGCCGTCCGCGTGGCGGGGGCGAGGGGGTCCCAGTCGTCCAGCGACTCGCCGTCGCAGCCCGCGACTCCCGCGCCGAGCACGGTGCAGCACAGCGCGGCCACGACGGATGTCCTGATCCTGGGAAGCATGAGGTCCTCCGGTGAGGGATTCGACGCAGGGGGACGCGCACGGCGGTGCGGCGGGAAAGCGGGCACGGCGCGGTGGCTGCGTCGTAACGCTACGGATCGGGTGGTCCGAGATCGTCACCGCTCAGTGGACATTCGCCGGTAGCTCGCACGGGGGACGAACGCGAGGACGAGCGCGGCGTACGAGCGGGGACGAGCGCGGCGTACGAGCGGGGACGAGCGCGGCGCACGATCGTGGACGAGCGCGGCGGACAATCAGGAACGAACGCGGCGCGCGAGCGGGGACGAGCACGGACGAACGCGGCGGACGATCAGGGACGAGCGGGGATACGCGGCGGGCACGCGGCGCAAGCTCCCCCGCGTCGTGCCGCTCAGCGGCTCCACCGCGGCCCGGGCGTTGGCGCGGGCCGCGCCCTACTCCGGCCAGGGGGAGCCGAGGATCGTGTCGACGAAGTTGCCCCGCCGATAGCCGGGCACATAGCGTTCGAGCACGTCGGCCTTGACGTTGCCGAACGTCGTCTCGGGCTTGGGTGCGATGCCCTCGGTGAACGCCCGCAGGATCGCCTCCTTGAACCCCGGGCGCGGGTGGAGGGCGGTGATCTCGGCCCGCTGGGCGTCGTCGAGATCGTGATAGCCGATGCCGAGCACGTCATACTCCACGCCCGCGGTGACCAGCGCCACCTCCGGCTCCATGAACTCGGGGATACCGGGAGTGGTGTGCAGGGCGATCGCGGTCCACACCCGGCGGATGCTGTCCTCCGGCACCCCGCGTCGCCGCAGGAAGCCGCGGGCGGCATCGGCGCTGTCCACCTCGAAGCGCCGCCCGCTGCCGCGATGCTCCTCGTTGAGCCCCAGGTCGTGGAACATCGCGCCGATGTAGAGCAGCTCCGGGTCGAAGCTCAGGTCCCGTCGCCGCCCCAGCAGGCTGCCGAAGAAGTAGACACGGCGCGAATGGTGATAGATCAGGTCGCTGGTGACGTCACGGACGAACTCGGTGGCCTCCGTCGCGAGCTTGGTGTCAGGCACGGTCTGCTCGATCGTCATCGTTTCGCTCCCCCTCCGGCTCGGGCTCCACTGTCACCCGCGGCGGCCGAGGAACGTCGCAGCAACACGTCTTGCCCCGTCCATGGACCGGTCACGGAGGGTCAGCGTGATCGGCCGGTCAGTCGGAGGGCCGGGGTCCTGCCGCGCGGCGGAGCCGGTTGGCGATCGCGAGTCCCAGCCCCTCCTCCACCGGCAGGGACGCGATGATCAGGTCGCATCCTCGCTGGTCGAGCTCGCGGAGGAAGCCGTACAGCTCGCGCGCGTACGCGTCCGGCGAGGCGGGGACCTCCACCACGGCGTGCGCCTTCACCTCGGCGTCGGCGAAAGCGGGGGGAAGGAAGACGCCCACCTGGTGTCCCAGCTCCTGGGCGAGCTCCGCTTCGGCGACGACCTTCTCTGGCTCGACGAGCACGACCCGCGCACGTGGCGCGTAGTGCGACGGATGCTGGCCGGGCACCCGTACGCGGCTCGTGGAGGGGACCGCGAGCGGGCGGCCCAGCGCCGCTTCGAGGTCCTCGCGCGTCACCCCGCCGGGCCGCAGGATGGTCGGGACGTCGCTCGTGGCGTCGACGATGGTGGACTCGACGCCGACCCCGCAGGCGCCGCCGTCCAGCACGAAGTCGACGGCGTCGCCGAGCTCCGTACGGACGTGGTCCGCGGTCGTGGGGCTGACCGAGCCGAAGCGGTTGGCGGAGGGGGCCGCGACACCGCCGCCGAAGGCCTCCAGCAACGCGAGCGCGACAGGATGGTCGGGCACGCGTATGGCCACCGTCTCCAGGCCGCCCGTCGTTTCGAGGGGCACCCGGGGGCCGCGCCGCAGGACCAGCGTGAGCGGCCCCGGCCAGAAGCGTTCGGCCAGCAGGCGTGCCGTCTCGGGCACGTCCTCGACCCAGTCGCCCAGGTGCTCCGCGCCGCCGATGTGGACGATCAGCGGGTGGGTGGGCGGACGCCCCTTGACCTGGAAGACGCGCGCGACGGCGGCGGGGTTCTCGGCGTCGGCGCCCAGACCATAGACGGTCTCGGTCGGGAGGGCCACGAGGCCTCCGGCGCGCAGCACGGCCGCCGCCTTCTCTATGTCACCGGTTCCTGCCGTCACCCTCGGGATCCTTTCACTGTTCCGCTCACTGTTCCGCTCTCCGCGCGCCGGGTTCTCGTCGCGGCGGTGCCGTGTGCGCGGCGGCGCGGGGGAAACGCCGCCAGGACGTGTCCAGCTCAGCGTAGAACCCCACAAGTCCTACCTCGGTCGTGCCGTCAGGCCGCCGATGAGCATTCCGTACGGATCCATCCGGGTTCGGGGAGCCGGATATCCTGCTCCGAACGTGTCACCCGACTTTTGCGGGACCCGCCGCGTGGCAGTAGCACGGCAACGGCATGGCGGGGTCCGGCGCGGGGGGGCCGGGCTCGGCGTGAACGAGAGGGTGTCAAGTGACGCGCTGTGATGACGCTGAGCAGGGGCCGCCGGAGGCGGCCGGGGCCGGGGTGTTCGCCGCCGAGGACGAGGTCGGCCGTGATCTGGCGTCGGTGGACTGGCGGGCCACCCCGCTCGGGCCGCCGGAGGAGTGGCCGCAGAGCCTGCAGACGGCGGTGAGCATCCTGCTGTCGTCCCGGTTCTCCATGTGGATGGCGTGGGGGCCGGAGCTGACCTTCTTCTGCAACGCCGCCTACCGGCGCGACACGCTGGGCCGGAAATATCCATGGGCGCTCGGCAGGCCCGCCGCCGAGGTCTGGGCGGAGATCTGGGACGACATCGGCCCGCGGATCGACACCGTGCTGGCCACCGGGCAGGCCACCTGGGACGAGGCGCTGCTGCTGGTCCTGGAGCGGGCCGGCTATCCGGAGGAGAGCTACCACACGTTCTCCTACAGCCCCCTTCGCGACGACTCGGGCGCCGTGGTCGGCATGCTGTGCGTCGTCAGCGAGGAGACCGAGCGGGTCATCGGCGAGCGGCGCATGGCGACGCTGCGGGATCTCGGCTCCGACCCCAGCGTGGTCCGCACCGAGCAGGAGATGCTCGGGTTCGCCTGCCGGCAGCTCGGCCGCAACCTCTACGACCTGCCGTTCACACTGACCTATCTGTTCCAGGACGGCGGCGGCGCGCGGCTGGCCGGGGTGACCGGCATCGCCGCCGGGCATCCGGCCGCCCCGCTCACCCTGGCGGCCGGCGACCCCGGCACGGTGTGGCCCGTGGGGGCGCCGGCCCGGGGAGAGCCGGTGATCGTGCCGCTCGACGGCGCGCCGTTCGCCGGTCTTCCGGCCGGAGCCTGGCCGGAGCCGCCCACGCAGGCGCTGGTGGTGCCGCTGCTCCAGCAGGGCAGCGCGCCGTACGGGTTCCTGGTGGCCGCGCTCAACCGCTATCGGCCGCTGGACGAGGCGTATCGCGGGTTCATCGAGCTGGCGGCGGGGCACGTCGCGGCGGGCGTCGCGAGCGCCCGCAGCTACGAGGCCCAGCAGCGGCGGGCGGGGGAGCTGGCCGAGCTCGACCGTGCGAAGACCGTCTTCTTCTCCAACATCAGCCACGAGTTCCGCACGCCGCTGACCCTGATCATGGGGCCGGTGGAGGAGCTGCGCGCCCGGCTGCACGGAGCGGACCCGCAGGTGCGCGAGGAGCTGGAGGTCATCCGCCGCAACGGGTTGCGGCTCGGCAAGCTGGTCAACACCCTGCTGGACTTCTCCCGCATCGAGGCCGGCCGCATGCAGGCCGGCTATGAGCCGGTCGATCTGGCCGCCGTCACGGCCGAGCTGGCCAGCCTCTTCCGCTCCGCGATCGACAAGGCGGGCCTGGAGTTCCGGGTCGACTGCCCTCCCCTGGACGAGCCGGTCTACATCGACCTCGGCATGTGGGAGAAGGTGGTGCTCAACCTGCTCAGCAACGCGTTGAAGTTCACCTTCGAGGGCGCGATCGGCGTCACCGTGCGCGGCGAGGACGACCACGCCGTGGTGACCGTCACCGACACGGGCGTCGGCGTCCCGGCCGACGAGCTGCCGCGGCTGTTCGAGCGGTTCCACCGCATCGAGAACGCGCGCTCGCGCTCCAACGAGGGAAGCGGCATCGGGCTGGCCCTCGTGCAGGAGCTGGTCGGCCTGCACGGCGGCACGATCAGCGCCGACAGCGCCGAGGGTGCGGGCACCCGTTTCACCATCCGCCTGCCGTACGGCTCCGCGCACCTGCCCGCCGAGTCGATCATCACGGCCGGCACCGGGGCGGGCGCCACCGCCGCGGATCCGTACGTCGAAGAGGCGCTGCGCTGGCTGCCCGCGGACGAGGACGGCGAGCCCGCCGGGAACGGCATGGAGCTGCCGTCGCACGACGGCTCCGCCATCCGGCCGGGGAGCTCGGCCGCCCCGGCGCGTGTGCTGGTCGCCGACGACAACGCCGACATGCGCGGCTATCTCGTCCGACTCCTCAAGGGCGCCGGATATCTCGTCGGCACCGCGAGCGACGGCATGGAGGCCCTGGACGCCGTACGCGCGGACGCGCCCGACGTCGTGATCAGCGACGTGATGATGCCGCGCCTCGACGGGCTGTCCCTGGTCGCGGCGCTGCGGTCCGATCCGCGCACCGCCGCCGTGCCCGTGGTGCTGCTGTCGGCCCGGGCGGGCCAGGAGGCGTCGATCGAGGGCCTGCAGGCCGGGGCCGACGACTACCTGGTCAAGCCCTTCGCCGCCGCGGAGCTGCTCGCGCGGGTGCGGGCGAACATGGACATGGCACGGCTGCGCCAGCACCAGGCGCGCTGGCGCAGCGCGCTGGTCGACTCGCTGCAGGAGGCGTTCTTCGTCTGCGACGAGCAGGGTGCCGTCATCGAGATCAACAGCGCCTTCACCGACATCCTCGGCTACGGCCCGGAGAACCTGCCCTACACGCCGATCCATCCGTGGTGGCCGGACGCCGCCGATCCCGAGGCCTACCAGCAGGTCGCCGACGCCTTCAGCGGCCTGCTCGGCCCGGGCCGGGGCAGCCACACCATCCCGGTCGTCCACCGCGACGGGCACCGGCTGTGGATCAGCGTGACCTTCAACGAGGCGCAGGATCCCGACACCGGGCGGCGTGTCGTCGTCGGCACCTTCCGCGACGTCACCGCCGAGCACTACGCCATCCAGCGCGAGAGCG
This sequence comes from Microbispora sp. CSR-4, assembly GCF_008033685.1. Lineage (NCBI taxonomy): Bacteria > Bacillati > Actinomycetota > Actinomycetes > Streptosporangiales > Streptosporangiaceae > Microbispora > Microbispora sp. CSR-4. Next base: position 65,615 of record NZ_VJVX01000022.1, on the reverse strand, counting down.
CCCTCGCCTCGCTGAGCACCGGCCTGTCGCAGGCCGGGAGCCTGTCCGACGCGCTGACCGGCGCCCTGCGGGAGCTGCGCGGCCTGTGGCGTGCGACGTCGGTCGTCGCCGCGGTCTTCGGCCAGGGCGAGGAGCCGTCCCTGACCGTCGAGGGCGGGCCGGTGGACTGGCACGGGCTGCCGGGCGAACGCCGCCGGGCGCTCGCCGATCTGCTGCGACGGCCGCTGCTCACACCGGTCACCGAGCGCGACGGGGCCGGCATCCTGCTGGAGCACCCCGAGGGACAGCTCGCCCTGTGGATCGACCTGGGCGGCCACCGGCCCTTCACGGGTGAGGACCAGGTGCTGCTGTCGCTGCTGGCCGGACGTCTGGCCCAGGGCCTTGTGCGCGCCCACCAGATCGACCAGCAACGCGAGACCGCCATCGCGCTGCAGCGCGCCATCCTCGGCCCCGCCCGGCTTCCCGACGGGTTCGCCGTACGCTACGAGCCCGCCACCCGGCCCCTGGAGGTCGGCGGCGACTGGTACGACACCGTCGCCTTGCCCGGCGGGCGCATCGGCATCGTCGTCGGCGACTGCGTCGGGCGCGGGGTGCAGGCCGCCGCCGTGATGGGACAGCTGCGCAGCGCGTGCCGCGCGCTGCTGCTGCAGGACGACAGCCCGGCGCGCGTGCTCATGGCCCTGGACCAGTTCGCCGCCGGTGTCCCCGGGGCCCGGTGCACCACCGTCTTCTGCGCCGTCCTCGATCCGGAGACCGGGCGCCTGTCCTACTCCAGCGCCGGGCACCCGCCGGGGATCCTCGCCCACCCCGACGGCAGCACGGGCCTGCTCGACGGCGGGCGTTCGGTGCCGCTCGCCGTACGGCCGGGGGCGGCCCGCCCGGAGAGCGAGACGGTCATCCCCCCGCGCGCCACGCTCATGCTCTACACGGACGGCCTGGTCGAGCGCCGCCGCCGTCCGCTCTATTCGGGCATCGACCAGGCCAGTCAGGCCGTACAGGACGGCAGGAACGTCGCCGTCGACGACCTCGCCACGCACGTGATGATCCGCCTTGCGCCCGCGGACGGCTACGACGACGACGTCGCGCTGCTGCTCTATCGGCACCCGGCCCCGCTGGAGGTGACCTTCCCGGCGGAGTCGTCCCAGCTCGCGCCGGTACGCAAGGCGCTGCGGAGCTGGCTCGGCCAGTGCGACCTGCCGACCCAGATCGTCCAGAACGTCCTGGTCGCGGCGGGTGAGGCGTGCGCGAACGCCATCGAGCACGGCCACCGGCACGCCCCCGGTGAGATCGTCCGCCTGCGGGTCGAGGCGTCGGTCGACAACCTGCGCCTCACCGTCGCCGACAGCGGCCGCTGGAAGTCCCCCGAGCCCGAGGCCAACTCCCACCGCGGGCGCGGCGTCGCGCTCATGCGCGCCATGATGCAGCAGGTCACCATCACCCCCGGCCCGTACGGGACCACCGTCGACATGCAGATGAGGATCGCCTGATGACCACACCCCTGACCATCACCCCTGGGGTTCGCCCGGACGGCGTCGCTCTCCTGACCGCGGCCGGCGAGATCGACATGAGCAACACCGACGCCCTCGCGGCGGCTCTTGAGAGCACCCCGGGGCCCGTCGTCATCGACCTCACCTCGGTCGAATATCTCGACAGCGCGGGCCTGAGCGTGCTGTTCGCGCACGCCGACCACATCGCGCTCATCGCCAACCCCCTGCTGACCCCCGTACTGACCATCTCCGGGCTGGCGGACCTCGTCACCGTCGCCGAGGGGGACTCCGGCGCCCGATAGGACCCGTCCTGCCTCCTTCAAGTGAGATTTTGCTCTCGCTTGCGTTGATCTCTTTACACGAGTCATGTGAGAGTTGACTATCAAGTGGCGACTCGACGAATCGTGGTGAACGGCGATCCGCTCTGGGAGGCATGATGACCACTGTCGAACCCCGGATCTTCCCCTTCGGACAGACGGACCGGCTGGAGGTGGATCCCCTCTTCTCCCGCTTGCGGCAGGAGGAACCGCTGTGCCGGGTCCGGCTGCCGTACGGGGAGCCCGCGTGGCTCGCGACCCGCTACGAGGACGTCAAGGTCGTGCTCGGTGACGCGCGGTTCAGCCGGGCCGCGGCGATCGGCCGTGACGAGCCGCGGATGCGGCCCCACCGGTCCCGCCCCGGCAGCATCCTCAGCTTCGACCCGCCCGAGCACAGCAGGCTGCGGAGGCTGGTGTCGAAGGCGTTCACCGTACGGCGGGTCGAGCTGCTGCGGCCCCGCACCCAGGAGATCGCCGACGGTCTCGTGGGCGCGATGCTCGGCAAGGGCGCCCCGGCCGACCTCGTCGAGGACTTCGGGCTGCCGCTGCCGATCACGGTCATCTGCGAGTTGCTGGGCGTGCCCGTCGAAGACCGGGTCGACTTCCGCACCTGGTCGGACGCGCTGCTGTCCACGACGCGGTTCACCCCGGACGAGGTGGTGCGCTGCATGGGGCTGCTCCGGGACTACATGGCGGGGCTCATCGCCCAGCGCCGCGAGGCTCCGAAGGACGACCTGCTCAGCGCGCTCGTCGCGGCCCGCGACGACGAGGAGCGGCTGTCGGAGGAGGAGATGCTGTCGCTGGCCGAGGCGCTGCTGGTCGCCGGCCACGAGACCACGGCCACGCAGATCCCCAACTTCGTCTACGTGCTGCTCACCCATCCCGGGCAGCTCGCGGCGCTGCGCGCCGACCTCGACCTGATCCCCAGGGCAGTCGAGGAGCTGATGCGCTTCGTCCCGCTCGGCGGCGGCGCGTCCATCGCGCGCTACGCACTGGAGGACGTCGAGCTGGGCGGCGTCATGGTGCGCGCCGGTGAGCCGGTGGTCGTGAGCCTGATATCGGCCAACCGCGACGAGTCGGTCTACACGAACCCCGACGACCTCGAACTCGACCGTCAGCAGGCCTCGCACGTGGGGTTCGGGCACGGGGCGCACCACTGCCTCGGCGCCCCGCTCGCCCGGATGGAGCTGCAGGTCGCGCTGCGTACGCTGCTCACCCGGCTGCCCGGGCTCCGCCTCGCCGGCTCCGAGGACGACGTCGTGTGGAAGACGGGGTTGTCCACCCGGGGCCCCGAGCACATGCTTGTCACGTGGGACCGGCCCTGACGGGGCTTATCGATAGTCGCCTATCATTTTTGGCTATCCTGTGGGCGTGACCACCGAGACCTCGCGACGGCTGCGCGCCGACGCCGCACGCAACTCGGGGAGGATCCTGCGCGCGGCCCGGGAGGTCTGGGCCGAGCAGGGGCCCGACGCGCTGCTCGAAGATATCGCCCGCCGCGCCGGTGTCGGCATCGCTACCCTCTATCGCCATTTTCCCGACAAGGCGGGCCTGGTCAGGGCGGCCCTCGACCAGAGCTTCGCCGAGGAGATCGCCCCCGCCATCGAACGGGCGCTCGGCGACGACGATCCCCGCCGCGCTCTGGCCACCGTGCTGGAGGCGGCGATGTCCTCGGCGGACCGGGAGCGCAACACCCTGGCCGCCGCCCGGAACTCCGGCGCCGTCACCGCCGAGGCGAGCAGCCCGTTCATCGAGTCGCTGACCCTGCTGGCCCGGCGCGGGCAGGAGGCCGGTCTCATCCGCGCCGACCTCGTCGCCGACGACCTGCCGAGGATCATGGTCATGCTGATGGGCGTGCTGTGGACGATGGAGCCCGGCAGCGACGGCTGGCGGCGCTACCTCGCGCTCGTCCTCGACGCCCTGTCGCCCGGCGCGGCCACCCCGCTGCCGGACGCCGTGCCGCTCAGGTCACCGCGCAAACGAGGCGGCTGGCCCGTGTGACGCGGGCGGCCGGGGCTCTGCCACGTGGATGGCCGCAGCGTGATCCGGAGCGGTGAGCCCGGCCAGCGCGGCGGCCGAGGGCGTTCCCGGATCGGCCTGATAGGCGATCACGACCTGGCCGTCCGTCCCGCCGACCGCAAGGCTGTGCCGCCGCAGCACGAGCCGCCCGGCGACGGGATGGGCGAACTCCTTCGTCTCGTTCCGCGTCGGGCGGACGTCATGGCGTTCCCACAGGCGGCGGAAGTCGTCGGAGGCCGCCGACAGCTCCTCGACCAGCTCGCGCAGGGCCGGGTCGTCGAGGTCGGCGCCGGCCACGGCCCGGAGCGCGGCGACCGAGCCGGCCGCGACCGCGTCCCACCGGGGGAACAGCGCCCGCGCGCCGGGATCGAGGAAGACGTCTCGCACGAGGGTGCGGCCGGGCCGATACATGGGCGCGAGGGCGATCGCCGCCGCGTTGGCGGCCAGCACGTCGAACCGCCGTCCTCGCAGGTAGGCGGGTATGCCTGCCCACGCGTCGAGGAGATCCCCGGCTCCGGGGGCAGGCTGCTCCCGCGGCCGGCGGGGCGGGCCGCCGTTCGGTCTCGACGCGTCTCGGGCCAGGGCGTGCAGGTGGGCCGTGAGGTCGGCGTCGAGGCGCAGGGCGGCGCCGAGCGCGTCGAGCACCTGCTCGGAGGGATTGCGGTCCCTGCCCTGCTCAAGCCGGGTCAGATAGGCGAGGCTGACGCCCGCGAGCGTGGCCAGCTCGTCGCGGCGCAGCCCGGCCACGCGGCGCCGGCCGATCGCGGGCAGCCCGGCGTCCTCCGGGCGTACGAGCGCGCGGCGGGCCTTGAGAAAGCTGCCGAGAGCGTTGGTGCCGGGCATGTCACCCGCCACTGTACGCAGCACCGGCGGGTGATGGTGACCCTGCCGGGGTGATGGCTGTGCCGTCCCGTGCGGGGCAGAGTCGATGGACATGAGCACAGAAAACGCAATCACCTGGTTCATCACGGGGGCGTCCCGCGGCTTCGGCGACGTGTGGACGCGGGCGGCGCTGCGGCGCGGCGACCGGGTCGTCGCGACGGCCCGCGACGTTTCCACGCTGAAGCCGCTCGCCGACGAGTTCGGCGACGCGATCCTCCCGTTGCCGCTCGACGTCACCGACCGGGACGCCGCCTTCGCCGCGGTCGCCCGTGGGGCCGAGCGCTTCGGCGGGATCGACGTCGTCGTCAACAACGCCGGATACGGCCTTTTCGGCGCGGTGGAGGAGGTCACCGAGGCCCAGGCGAGGGCCCAGCTGGAGACGAACCTGCTCGGCGCGCTCTGGGTCACCCAGGCCGCGCTGCCCGGGATGCGGGAGCGTGGGCGGGGCCACTTCCTGCAGGTGTCGAGCATCGGCGGCGTCGCCGCGTTCCCCATGCTCGGGCTCTACAACGCGTCGAAATGGGGCCTGGAGGCGTTCAGCGAGTCGCTCGCCCAGGAGGTCGCCCCACATGGGATCAAGGTGACGATCATCGAGCCCGGCCCGTACGGCACCGACTGGAGCGGCTCTTCGGCCGTCCACGCCGAGCCGCACGCCGCGTACGAGCAGGTCAGGCAGGCCCGCCGGGCCGCCGCGGCGGGCAGGGCGCCGATCGACCCCGAGATCACGGCCGAGGCGGTCCTCGCGGTCGTGGACGCGGAACGGCCCCCGCTGCGCCTGTTCCTGGGGAGCTACTGCCTGCCGATCGCCGAGCGGGTCTATTCCGAACGCCTGGACACCTGGCGGGAGTGGCGCTCCCTCTCCGAGTCCGCCGACGGGTGAGCGCGCGGCGGTTCCCCGGCTCTCGGGTCCGGCCGGGGAAAACATCGGCCGGGTCGCCGAACGCGGCCTGACGAAACGCCGGAGTTACGCCGAGGTGGCAATGAAAGTTTCATTGCGGAGCGGGTCCGCGGGTCTGATCGGGAGTTCCTCACAAATGCGTCTCCGACTAGTGATCAAGGCGAGATTTCGGCCGACGCCGGACTGCGCGCGGATGACGTCAGAGGATGACGTCAGAGGCGTCCTCGGATGAGAAACTTGGCAGGTGGAGACTTCGGTGCCAGGGCGAGCCGAAACGCGGCTCCAGGCCAAAATACTTACGCGATTGCGTGACGCGGGCCCGCAATCCCGCATTCAGCTGTCGGAACACTTCGAAGTGTCACGTACGACGATCGGGGCGGAACTCGGCCGGCTTACGGCGCTGAAACTCGTCGAGGAAATCGGACCGGCCGCGTCTCGTGGAGGGCGCAGGTCGACCGTCATCGATCTGGCCGGCCGGGTGCGGTTCGTCGGCATCGTCATCGGCGCGACCTCGGTGTCCGCCGCGATCACCGACGGCAGGCTGCGCGTCCTCGCGTTCGAACGCACGCAATGCGATGTGCGTCAGGGCCCCGAGCCCGTGCTCGAACTCGCCATGGAACAGAGCCGGGCGCTGCTCCAGAAATTGGGCGTGGACAAGCCGATGGGCGTCGGTGTCGGTGTGCCCGGACCGGTGGACTTCTCCCGCGGTATCCCGGTGTCGCCACCGATCATGCCGGGGTGGGACGGTTATCCGGTCCGCGATGTCATCGGCGGGCGGTTCGACTGCCCGGTCTTACTGGACAACGACGTCAATGTAATGGCCTTGGGCGAACAACACGCCGGCTCGGCGAGCACCGCCGAGAACTTCCTGTACGTGAAGGTAGGCTCGGGCATCGGCTGCGGAATCGTGGCCAAGGGTGAGCTCTATCGCGGCATGGACGGGTGCGCGGGGGATATCGGGCACATACCGGTCACCGGCTCCGACGAGATCTGCGCGTGCGGCAACACGGGATGCCTGGAGGCGTCCTTCGGCGGTGACGCGCTGGCGCGACAGGCGCTCGCCGCGGCCAGGTCCGGGCGCTCGCCCCTGCTCAAGGAGTTCCTCGAACGCGACGGCACGCTGACCGCCGCGCAGGTGGGAGAGGCGGTCGCCGCCGGTGACGCGGCGTCCGTCCAGATGGTGCGCGACGGCGGACGGCGCGTGGGCGAGGTGCTGGCGGGCCTGGTGTCGTTCTTCAACCCGAGCCTCATCGTGCTGGGCGGTGGCCTCACGCAACTGGGTCACATCCTCCTCGCGGAGATCCGCGGCGCGATCTACCGCCGTTCGCTGCCTCTCGCCACCAGGAACCTGCCGATCGCGATGAGCGATCTCGGCCCGCAGGCCGGCGTCATCGGCGCGGCCAGGCTCGTGAGTGAGGAGGTCTACGGCTTCTCCCGGTGATCGACGCCGGCCTCGGGGGTCCGCTCCCGCCGAGATCCGCTGCGCACGGGATTGCATGATCATGCATTCCCGTGTATATATTCTACTCGTGTCCAAGGTGCTCACTTCTCTGCCTGTCGGCGAGCGTGTCGGGATCGCCTTCTCCGGTGGCCTCGACACTTCGGTAGCGGTCGCGTGGATGCGGGAGAAGGGTGCAGTGCCGTGCACCTACACCGCCGAAATCGGCCAGTACGACGAACCTGACATCGCCTCGGTGCCGGGGCGTGCCACCGCGTACGGCGCGGAGATCTCCCGGCTGGTCGACTGCCGGGCGGCCCTGGTCGAGGAGGGGCTCGCGGCTCTGGCCTGCGGGGCCTTCCACATCAGGTCCGGCGGCCGCACGTACTTCAACACCACCCCGCTCGGGCGGGCCGTCACCGGCACCCTGCTGGTGCGCGCGATGCTCGAAGACGGGGTGCAGATCTGGGGAGACGGCTCCACCTTCAAGGGCAACGACATCGAGCGGTTCTACCGTTACGGTCTGCTCGCCAACCCCTCCCTGCGGATCTACAAGCCGTGGCTGGACGCCGACTTCGTCAACGAGCTCGGCGGGCGCAAGGAGATGTCCGAGTGGCTGCTCGCGCACGGGCTGCCCTACCGGGACAGTGTGGAGAAGGCCTACTCCACCGACGCGAACATCTGGGGCGCCACTCACGAGGCCAAGTCTCTTGAGCACCTCGACACGGGCATCGAGATCGTCGAGCCCATCATGGGTGTGCGTTTCTGGGACCCCTCCGTCGAGATCGCGACCGAGGACGTCACGATCGGCTTCGAGCAGGGACGTCCGGTGACGATCAACGGCAAGGAGTTCCCCTCCGCCGTCGATCTGGTGCTGGAGGCCAACGCCATCGGCGGCCGTCACGGCCTGGGCATGTCCGACCAGATCGAGAACCGGATCATCGAGGCCAAGAGCCGGGGCATCTACGAGGCGCCGGGCATGGCCCTGCTGCACGCGGCCTACGAGCGGCTGGTCAACGCGATCCACAACGAGGACACCCTCGCCAGCTACCACATCGAGGGGCGGCGGCTGGGCCGGCTGCTCTACGAGGGCCGCTGGCTGGACCCGCAGGCGCTGATGCTGCGCGAGTCGCTGCAGCGCTGGGTCGGCATGGCGGTCACCGGCGAGGTGACCCTGCGGCTGCGGCGTGGTGAGGACTACTCCGTGCTGGACACGTCCGGGCCCGCGTTCAGCTACCACCCGGACAAGCTCTCCATGGAGCGCACCGAAGACTCCGCCTTCGGTCCGGTGGACCGCATCGGGCAGCTGACGATGCGCAACCTCGACATCGCCGACTCCCGCTCCAAACTGGAGCAGTACGCCAGGCTCGGCATGGTCGGCAGCCAGCAGCCGGCGCTGATCGGAGCCGCCCAGGCGGCGTCGACCGGGCTGATCGGCGCGATGCCCGAGGGCGGAGCCGAGGCGATCGCCTCTCGCGGCGAGGTCTCCACCGAGGAGGAGCTCCTCGACCAGGCCGCCATGGAGCTCGGCACCGACTGACCATGCCACCGACTGATCACGCCACTGACTGATCACAGGACCGACCGACCACGGCTCAGGCCGGTACGGCCGGACTTGACGTCCTCCTCGATGCGTATGCGGGACACCGAGCCCGCACCCGCATCAGGAGGACGTCGTGGCGTTCGGGATCTTCGAGGACTCACCACGACTGGGGCGCCCGGTGCCGCCGGACGCCCCTTCGCCGTACGGGGACCGGGTGCGAGACATCCGGCAGCCGGGCCCGGGGGCGTGCGGGATCCGGGTCCCGGATCAGCCGGATCGGGAACGTCCGGCAGTCCGGTTGGGGACGAGCCCCGGAAGCACCGGGGAAGCCAGGTGGGGACGTGCCGGGCCGGGAACGTCCGGCAGTCCGGTTGGGGACGAGCCCCGGAAGCACCGGGGAAGCCAGGTGGGGACGTGCCGGGCCGGGAACGTCTGGCAGTCCGGTTGGGGACGAGCCCCGGAAGCACCGGGGAAGCCAGGTGGGGACGTGCCGGGCCGGGAACGGCCGGGCGCCTCTTCGCCGTACGGAGACCGGGAGCTGGGAGCGGCCGGGTGCCCCTTCGACTTACGGAAACCGGGCCGGGGACACCGGGGAGCCGGGTCAGGTGTGGGCGCGGGGAGTGAGGAGCTCGGTGATCCGGGTGAACCCGTCGGCGCCGTGGCCCTGTGCGATGACGCGGCGGGCCCAGCCTTGGGCCGCGCGCATCACGCTCGCGTCGATGCCGTGGGCCTCGGAGGTCTCGATGATGTGGGCGATGGACGAGGCCGCCGAGGTGATCGGGTTGCCCTCGCCGGAGAAGCCGCCGCTGTCCACTTCCGCCGCCGCCTCCTCGAAGATCGGCGGCAGGATCGCGCCGATGCCCTTGGCGAACGGCGCCAGCTCCCGCGCTTTGACCCCTTCGGCCCGTGCCACCGCCAGCGCGTGCGCGTAGCCCGCCATCGCGGTCCAGAAGACGTCGAGCAGCGCGATGTCGTAGGCCGCCGCCCGGCCGATGTCCTCGCCGAGATGGGTGTGCGTGCCGCCGAGGGCCTCCAGGAGCGGCCGGTGCCGCCGGTAGAGCTCCTCCGGGCCGCTGTGCAGGAACGCCGCGGCCGGGGTGCCGATGGTCGTGGTTGGCGTCATGATCGCGCCGTCGAGATATCCGATGCCGTGCTCGGTGGCCCAGGCCGCGGTGCTCCGGGCGCGGCCTGGCGTGTCGGCGGTCAGGTTCACGAGGGTGCGTCCCCGGAGCGCGCCGGCGACAGCGTCACGCCGTACGACGGCGTCCGCGGCGTCGTAGTTCACCACGCAGATCACGGTCACCTCGCTCGCGGCGACCGCCGACTCCGGCGTGGGGGCGCTGTACGCGCCACGCTCGGTCAACTGCTGGTCTTTGCCCGGCGTCCGGTTCCAGACCGTGGTGCGGATGCCGGCGTCCAGGAAGGCCCCGGCCAAGGCGCGGCCCATCGGTCCCAGACCGAGCACGGTGACGGCAGACTGGTGGACGTGCTGGCTCATGTCTCGACTCCTGCATGCATGACAGCGATAGCGCTGAACGGGATGGAAAGATGACGCGTAGCCGCGCCGAAGACCCGAACGTCTGCGGGGTCACCGCCGCGATCGCGGTGATCGACGGCAAGTGGAAGACGATCCTGCTCTGGCTGCTGGAATCCGCTCCGCGTCGTCCCGGCGAGCTGCTCCGGCGGCTGCCGGGCCTCACCGAGAAGGTGCTGACTCAGACGCTCAGGGAAATGGAATCCGACGGGCTGGTGCACCGTGAGGTGTACGACGGCCGCCCGCTGAAGACGGTGTACTCACTGACCGATTTCGGTCGTGACCTCTCCGAGGCGCTGGCGCCGCTGTCCGACTGGGGACATCGCCGCCTGGAGAAGCTGGCCCGGGAGACGCCCTCCGGGAAGGCGACGTCCGGGCTGACGCCGTCCGGGAACGCGACGTCCGGGCTGACGCCGTCCGGGAACGCGACGTCCGGGGAGACGTCGGCTGGGGAGATTCCGCCCGGGGAAGTGCCGTCCGGGGAGGGGCCGTCCGGGGAAGTGCCGTCTGGGGATTGGCCGTCTGGAAAGACGGAGGCGCAGGCAGGGCCTCTCCCGGTCTCCTGAGACATCGCCGTCACCCCCGTTCTCGCCTGGACTCAGGCGGCCTTCCGGCTGCCCGCAACCAAGCTTCACGCCGCCCGTCCCGGCCCGACAAGTACCCACAAAAAGGTGGGTAGGCCGCGAAGCCCTGCACAGGACGCCGTTCTCCGTCCAGTGCATACGTTTCCGTTGTCCGGGTAGCCCGGCCCTTGTCCGCGACGGCGAGATCGACCGCCGGAGGGGGAAGATCGGTGGCACAGCGGATCGAGGACTACGGCCTGCTCGACGACCTTTGGCGGGCGACCTGCACACGGCGGCCCCGGCATGGCGGCCTCCACACGGCGGCCCGGACACGACGGCCCTTGCGCGGCGACCCGGACACGGCGGCCTCCACACGGCGGCCTCCACACGGCGGCCCTTGCGCGGCGGCCCGGACACGGCGGCCCTTGTGCGGCGGCCTGCACACGGCCGCCGGACACGGCGAGCCGCGCAGGGCGGCCCTGATGGGACGCGATGAGTCGATCAACCTACGCTGGTTCCGAGGCGGCTGCCGGGCACGTCGCGCACGGCCGCGAACACGTTGGAGGTGAGCGCTGATGCGCGCTCTCACCGTCATCCCGTCGCAGAAGGACTCCCTGGCCGTCACCGACGTCCCCGAGCCGGAGCCGGGCGAGGGTGACCTGCTCGTCGAGGGTCTCGCCGTCGGCGTGTGCGGCACGGACAAGGAGATCGCCGCCGGGGAGTACGGCTGGGCCCCGCCCGGCCGCGACCGCCTGGTCATCGGCCACGAGTCGCTGGGCAGGGTGCGGCAGGCGCCGTCCGGCAGCGGCTTCGCCCCGGGGGATCTCGTGGTCGGAGTGGTCCGGCGGCCCGACCCGGTGCCGTGCGGCGCCTGCGCGCACGGGCAGTTCGACATGTGCCGCAACGGCCGTTACACCGAGCGCGGCATCAAGGAACTGGACGGATATGCCGGCCAGAGCTGGGTGGTCGAGCCCGGATACGCCGTCCGGCTGGATCCCCGGCTGGCCGACGTCGGAATGCTCCTCGAACCGACCAGCGTCGTCGCCAAGGCGTGGGACGAGGTGGAGAAGGTCGGTGCCCGGGCCTGGTTCGCGCCGAAGACCGCGCTGGTCACCGGCGCGGGGCCGATCGGCCTGCTCGCAGCGCTGCTCGGCGTGCAGCGCGGGCTGGAGGTGCACGTCCTCGACCGGGTCACGGACGGCCCCAAACCGGCCCTCGTACGGGACCTCGGCGCGGTCTACCACGCCGGGGACGCCGGAGAGGTCGCCGCGAAGGTGAGCCCCGACGTGGTGATCGAGGCGACCGGCGCAGGACCGGTCATCTTCGCCGTGGCCGCCAACACCGCGCCGTACGGCATCGTCTGTCTGACCGGCGTCTCCTCGGCCGGGCGCCGGATCACGCTCGACGCGGGCGGCCTCAACCGCGACATCGTGCTGCAGAACGACGTGCTCATCGGCTCGGTCAACGCCAACCTCGGCCACTATGCCGGCGCGGCCGACGCCCTGGCCAGGGCCGACCTCGCCTGGCTGAACCGGCTGATCAGCCGCAGGGTGCCGCTGGAGGCGTTCCACGACGCCTTCACCGCCGGGCCGCAGGACGTCAAGGTCGTCATCGAGCTGTGACGGCTCCGCCGTTCACACCAGGAAGATCAGCATGGCGGTGAGGCCGAGGGTCACCGCTATGAAGCCCCCCGTCCTGGGCTGCCGGGCGGCCTCCCGGCGGGAGGAGACCACCAGCAGGGCGCCCACGCCGAGCGCCGCCACGAGGTGCAGGCCGTACCAGACGGGAATGGGCACCCTGGCCAGGAAGGTGCCGGAGAGCAGGTCGTCGGTGGACCCGTAGCCGCCGAGTGCGGCGACCGCGGCCAGGCCCAGCACCGGGAGCGCATACCGGAACCGGCCGAGCAGGGCCCAGACGACGGCCCCCAGGCCGAGCAGGATCGCGCAGCGATGGTGCAGTTGCCGCGCGAGCAGGCCGCGTTCGTCGAAGCCGATGTCGAGGATCGAGTGGTAGGCGGCGCTCATCTGCACCCCGCGCAGCGGCTCGTAGTCGCCGGTGTAGGAGACCATTTCGCCGCTGGGCACGTAGGAGAACGCCAGCACGCCACCGGTGATCAGGAAGGCCGCGAAAAGGTAGACGAGGATCTCACCCATCGCCTGCCTCGTCCGATTCACTGGCATATTTCAGCACATGCGTACGTCCCAGGCGGGCGGAACCAGACAGACCGCCGTACGTCTTCCGGGTCGTGAACGGAACCGGGCCGAGCACGTCGAGCCACTCGGCGAACTCGTGGACGAAGGAGCTACAGGTACGTCCGCGTACGACCGGCCCGGTCGCGGAACAACCACCAGTTCCAGACCTGGGAAAGCACCATCAGCGGCACCATGACCGCGGCGAAGACCGTCAGAATCCGCAGGGTGCCCGCATCCGCCATCGCCTCCGCCAGCCGCAGGCCGGTGCCGGAGGTGCCGGGGGCGCCGGAGGTGACCAGCGCGAAGGGGTGCAGGCCCGCACCGAGTGCCACGACGGGCAGGGCGGCCGCACACGAGGTCGCGGCGAAGGCACGGCCCGTACGGCCCGCGCGCAGCAGAGCCGCCCCGGTGAGGAGCACGACCACAAGGGCCCCGCCCGTCGCGAGGGCGGGCCACGGGTTGACGAGGGCGTGCCGCGCCGAGGAGAGGAAGCCGGTGACGAGGACGGCCGCCGCCGCCACGGCCGCCACGAGCAGGGCGCGGCAGCCGGCCCGCGCGGCCCGCGCGCCCGGCGCGCCGCCGGTTCGCCAGGCCAGGAAGGCCGCCCCGTGCGCGAGGAACACCGCCGTGGTCGTGGCGCCGCACAGCAGCACGAAGGGGTGGAGCAGGTCGGCCGGTCCGATCGAGAAGACGTTCCGGGCGTCCAGCGGCACCCCGGCGAGGAGGCGGCCGGTCACGAGCCCCCACCCCACGGCGGGCACCAGCCCGCCCAGGAAGATCAACCCATCCCAGAGCCGGCGTGCCGTGGCGCTCCGGTGGCGGCTGCGCAACTGTACGGCGGTGTTGCCGACGACGATGCCGACCAGGATCGCCGCGAACGGGAAGTACATCCCGGACAGCAGCCGCCCTTCCAGCAAGGGGAAGGCGCCGAACAGCACGCCCGCCGCGGCCACCAGCCAGACCTCGTTGCCGAGGAAGAACGGGCCGAAGGCGTTGAGCAGCGCGCGCCGCTCGCGGTCGTCGCGGCCGAGCCGGGGAGCGAGCATCTGCACGCCGTAGTCGAAGCCGGCCAGGACGAAATAACCGGCGAGCAGCAGCCCGAGCAGGGCCGGCCACACGAGTCCGAAAGTCACGAGGGCTCCTGTTTCACAAAGCGAGCGACGAGGCGGGCCGCTCCGGCTGCCCGTCGCCGGGTGCGCCCCCCAGGTCGGTGCCTGCCGGGCCGCGGCGGGCGTACCGGACGATCAGCGCCACATCGGCGACCGCAAGCGCGAGGAACACCCCGCAGAACAGGATCAGGGACGCCGTCATCGAGCCGACGGGCGACCGTGCGGCGGCCGTTGTGAGCTCGCCGTACACCGCCCACGGCTGGCGCCCCACCTCGCGCAGCAGCCATCCGCCGAGCGCGGCGACGAAGGGCAGGGGGACGGCGACCAGCATCAGGTAGGCCGCCGGGCGGAACCGGAGGTACCAGTCCCGGTAGAGCAGGACGAGGGCCACGACGATCAGCAGGAAGATCAGATAGCCGACGTCCTGCATGACGTCGAAGGCGGTGGCGATCCAGGCGGGCGGCCGGTAGTCGCCCGCGCCGAACCGCTGCACCAGGTGCGCCCGCACGTCCTCGACGCGCAGGGAGCCGAGGTCGTCGATGTGGCCCTGCAGGGTCGCCGCCTTCATCGGCTGGGTGTCCACGAGCGTCGGGATCTGCACGAACCCGTAGTAGAGCGCCACGAACGCCGCGGGCGTGGCCACGAACAGACCGAGCCGCAGCGAGGCGCGGAAGAACTCCCGCTCGGCCGTGCGCTTGAGGAAGTGGTAGGAGCTCACCCCCGCCACGAACACTCCACCGGTCATCAGCGCGGCGGTGGCCGCGTGCACCAGCGCGTTGATCGCGTTGGGGTTGGTGAGCAGGGCGCCGAAGTCGGTGAGGTAGGCGACGCCGCCGCGCACTTCGTGCCCCACCGGGTGCTGCAGGAAGCCGTTGGCCACCATGATCCAGTACGCCGAGGCGTACGCGGTGAGGGTGACCAGCCAGATCAGCGTGACGTGCACCGCCTTGGGCAGCTTCCCCCAGCCGAAGATCCACATGCCCAGGAAGGTGGACTCGGCGAAGAAGGCGACGATCGTCTCCAGTGCGAGCGGAGCGCCGAAGACGTTGCCGGCGTACTCGGCCAGCCCGCTCCAGGCCAGCCCGAACTGGAACTCCATGACCAGGCCGGTGACGACGCCCAGTGCGTAGTTCACGACGTAGATCTGTCCCCAGAACCGGGTCATGCGCTCCAGGAGCGGTGCGCCCCGGAGGGCGTGCCGGGTGTGCATCACCGCGATCAACGGGGCGAGGCCGAGGGTGAGCATGACGAACAGCCAGTGGAAGCCGGCCGTCGTCGCGAACTGGAGGCGTGCCAGCGTCTCGTCCGTCACCGGTGTCCGCCCGTCGTCGACGTTCGCCCGTCACCGGCGGCGAGAGGACCGGGGCATGGGGGGTGCGACAAATCAGCCCTTTTCTCGCAAAGTCCGCAAGAGTGGACGGATCATATCCTTCTCGTGGCAGGTGCTGGGGGCAGCGGGCCGCATCAGGACGACGCGGGTGCCGTCCCCGCGGAGCGGAACAGGGTGCCGTCGAGCGTCATCGTGAGGCAGCGGGTCGGCTCGTCGGCCGACATGGCCGCGATGGGGCCGCCGGCCAGGACATACCGGCTGAACGTGACCCCGATGAGGTGCGCGCCTCGGGGTCGCGCACCGTTTTTTCGCACATTCGGCTCATGCCCGCGTCGTTCGGGCTCAGCGGCGGAGCCGGGTCACGGTGGCGTACAGGGCCAGGGAGAGGGCCGCCCAGCTCAGGGTGGCGGTCGTGAGGGACAGCCACAGCGGCCAGGCGGTCACGGTGAGCGCGACGACGACGGCGAAGCCGATCAGGCCGATGGCGCCGAAGGTCGCACCCCCCACGTCCTGTACGGCCTGGCGCACGCCCTCCTCCTTGGCGACGAGGGTGACGCTCGCCAGCAGGATCGCCGGGAACGCGAGGAAGAGCCCGCCCGCGCGCGGGCCGGCCAGCACGGACACCACCCCGGCGAGCGCCGACACTCCCACGCCGAACGCGAACCGGACCGCCCAGTCCCGCTTGGGCGGCCGCCGCAGCTCGCTGAGCCGCAGCCGCACCTCTTGCTCGTTCTCAGGAGGCCGCTCGTCTTCAGCAGGTCGCTCGTCTTCACAAGGTCGCTCGTCTTCAGCAGGTCGCCGGCCTTCGTAAGGTCGCCCGTCGCCGGCAACCGGGCCGTCATCGGCCATCCGGCCGTCCGCGCCGTCATCGGAGGGCCGCTCGTCATCCGAAGACCGCCGGTCGCCGGGTGCCGGGCCGTCGTCTCGGCGGGCGCTCATGACGGGTGCGCCGATGGCGGGGCGAGGTCCAGGGCCGCCGGTGGCGGGGCGAGGTCCAGGGCCGCCGGTTGGGGGCGTGGACCGGGGACCGCCGTCGTCCGGACGCCGAGCAGGCCCTGCGGCGCCAGGGCATACCCGGCGGCCACGACGACGCCCCAGACCGCGAGCGCGGCCAGCGCCCCCCGCCAGGCGCCCCACCTGCGCAGCAGAGGAGCGGCGATCAGGCAATAGAGGGTGAACCCGACCGCGCCGATCTGCATGCCCTGAGCCGAGGCGAGGACGTCGGGCACACCGGTGATGGCGGCGGTGACGATGAGGCTGGCCAGGGCCACCGAAGGGGCGGCGCAGAACACCCCGGCGAGCCGTTTCGGCGTCAGCATCTCGGCCAGCGCCGCGAAGGCCAGCACGAAGACGCCCCCGGCCAGCGCCTTCACGACGACCTCCACGATCTGGCCGGTCATCTCGCTCACCCCGCGCCCCCTCCCCCGGAGCCGACACAGATGGATCGGGGGGCGCCGCTCGCCGGTTGAACCGCGTTGATTTCCGGCGCGAGTGTGCCCGAAACCCCCGGCGTGGACCGCGTACAGAGCGCGTCAATACTCGGTGCGAACCCGTATGAAAGCCGTCAAGAGCGTCCAACTGCCACCGATTCGGGACTTTGCTTGTGCTGAGACCGTCAACGGTCCACCGGTCCCGTACGCCGAGCTGCAGGCTCCTAGAGTGACCAGGGAACGGGGGCGGGACGTACGCGGGGTGCGGGCGCTGATCGCGGCCGCGCACACGACCGGCCGCGCGCCGGGCTTCCTGGGGAGCCCGGCGTGACCGTGCTCGAACTCAATCCGGCCCTCGACAGGGAGAGGTGATCGGCCATGCCACGCGGGCGGCTGCGGATCTACCTCGGCGCGGCACCCGGGGTCGGGAAGACGTACGCCATGCTGTGCGAGGGCCACCGCCGCGGCGAACGCGGCACGGACGTCGTGGTCGGCCTGGTGGAGACCCACGGCCGCGCTCGCACCGCGGAGCTGCTGGAGGGGCTGGAGATCGTCCCCCGCAGGACCGTGACGTACCGGGGTGCGGCCTTCACCGAGCTGGACGTCGACGCGGTGATCGCCCGGCGCCCGAGCGTCGCCCTGGTCGACGAGTTGGCGCACACCAACGCGCCGGGCTCGCGCAACGCCAAGCGCTGGCAGGACATCGACGACCTGCTCGACGCCGGGATCGACGTGATCTCCACGGTCAACATCCAGCACCTGGAGTCGGTCAACGACGTCGTCCAGCACATCACCGGCATTCCGCAGCGCGAGACCGTGCCCGACGAGGTCGTACGGCGGGCCGACCAGGTCGAGCTGGTCGACATGGCTCCTGAGGCGCTGCGGCGGCGGCTCGCGCACGGCAACGTGTATCTGCCGGAGAAGGTGGACGCCGCGCTCGCCAACTATTTCCGCGTCGGCAACCTCACCGCGCTGCGCGAGCTGGCCCTGCTGTGGCTCGCCGACGAGGTGGACGAGCAGCTCGACCGCTACCGGGCCGAGCACGGCATCGCCGACACGTGGGAGGCGCGCGAGCGGGTCGTCGTCGCGCTGACCGGGGGACCGGAGGGCGACACCCTCGTCCGGCGCGCGGCCCGTATCGCCGCCCGCACCAAGGGCGCCGACCTGCTCGCCGTTCACGTCACCCGGGCGGACGGGCTCGCCTCCGGGGGCGACCCGGCGCTGCTGGCGCGCCAGCGCGCCCTCGTGGAGAGCATGGGCGGCACCTATCACCAGGTCGTCGGCGACGACATCCCCCGCGCGCTGCTCGACTTCGCCCGCGGCGTCAACGCCACCCAGCTCGTGCTCGGCGCCTCCCGGCGCGGCCGGATCGCGCAGATCTTCGGCCGAGGGGTGGGCGTCGAGACGACCGCCAGGTCGGGCTCGATCGACGTCCACATGATCACGCACGAGCAGGTCAAGAAGGGACGGGAGGGCCCGCAGCGGTCGCGGGCGGCCCTCACCCGGCGGCGCAGGCTGACGGGGTGGGCCGTCGCGCTCACCGGTCTGCCGCTGCTCACCGCCGTCCTGCTGCCCTTCCGGGACACGCTGTCGCTGCCGAGCTTCATCCTGCTGTTCCTGACCACCGTCGTGGGCGTGGCACTGATCGGCGGCATGTGGCCGGCGATCACGGCGGCGGTCGCCGGATCACTGCTGATCAACTTCTTCTTCACCCCGCCGACGCACACGCTGACGATCGCCGACCCGGAGAACCTCTTCGCCCTGGCCGTCTTCGTCGTCGTCGCGGCGGCGGTCAGCATGATCGTGGACGTGGCGGCCCGCCGTACGCGGGAGGCGGCCCGCGCAGGGGCGGACGCCGAGATCCTGTCCGCGCTGGCCGGGCACGTGCTGCGCGGCGAGGGAGCCGTGCCGTCCCTGCTCGCGCGTACGCGGGAGACGTTCGGCCTGGTCTCGGTCACCCTGCTGGAACGGCGGCCCGAGGCGGGACAGGGGCCGGACGACCGGTCCGACCCCGCCTCGTGGCGGATCGTCGCCACCTCGGGGGGAGAGCCGTGCACCTGCCCGGACGCCGCGGGCACCGACGTGGACATCGACGGCGACCTCGTGCTCGCCGCGCGCGGTCGGCTGCTCGACGCCTCCGAGCGCCGCGTCATCGAGGCGTTCGCCGCGCAGATGGCCGTCGCCCTGCGGCAGGAACGGCTGGAGGAGGAGGCCGGGCAGGCCAGGCCGCTCGCGGAGGCCGACCGGATGCGCACCGCGCTGCTCGCGGCGGTCAGCCACGACCTGCGCACCCCGCTGGCCGCGGCGAAGGCATCCGTGGAGAGTCTGCGCGCCACCGACGTCGAGTGGTCCCCGGAGGACCGCGCCGAGCTGCTGGAGGCCGCGGACGAGTCGCTGGCCAGACTCGACCGCCTGGTGGCCAACCTGCTCGACATGAGCCGCCTGCAGGCCGGGGTGCTCGGCGTGGCCGCCCAGCCGGTCGCCGTCGAGGAGGTCGTGCCCCGGGCGGTGGACGACCTCGGGCCGCTCGCCGCCGAGGTGAAGATCGACATCCCGCACGACCTCCCCGAGGTCGTCGCCGATCCGGCGCTGCTGGAGCGGGTGCTCGCCAACCTCGTCGGCAACGCCGTCCGCTACACCCCCGCAGGAGAGAACGTGCTCGTCACCGCCAGCAGATACGGAGACCGGGCCGAGATCCGGATAATCGACCGCGGGCCCGGTGTGCCGCGCGACGCCTACGACCGGATCTTCCTGCCCTTCCAGCGGCTGGGCGACCGGGACAACCACAGCGGCGTCGGGCTGGGCCTGGCCCTGGCGCGCGGACTGACCGAGGCGATGGGAGGCCGGTTGTCACCCGACGAGACACCCGGGGGAGGGCTCACCATGATCCTGACCCTGCCCGTCGCCGTACACCTCCACGACCTGCGGGAGAGCCCCGCGGATCTGGGGGGTGCGGCGTCATGAGCCGGATCCTCGTCGTCGACGACGAGCCGCAGATCCTCCGCGCGCTGCGGATCAACCTGGCGGCGCGCGGGTATGAGGTCGCCGTCGCGGCGGACGGCGGCTCCGCGTTGCGCGAGGCCGCGGACCGGCGTCCCGACCTGATCGTGCTGGACCTCGGGCTGCCCGACATGGACGGAGTCGACGTCATCCACGGCGTACGCGGCTGGAGCAGCGTGCCGATCATCGTGCTGTCGGGACGCAGCGGCAACCAGGACAAGATCGACGCGCTGGACGCCGGGGCGGACGACTACGTCACCAAGCCCTTCGGGGTGGACGAGCTGCTGGCCCGCGTACGCGCGGTGACCCGGCGCACCGGCTCCCGGGAGAGCGAGCCCGCCCGTGTGAGCATCGGGGAGCACGTGATCGACCTCGCCGAGAAGACCGTTTCCGGCGACGTACGGCTGACCCCGACCGAATGGCACATCCTCGAACTGCTCGTGCGCAATCCCGGCAAGCTGATCAGCCAGCGGCAGCTGCTGCGCGAGGTGTGGGGCACGCAGTACGTCAAGGAGACGCATTACCTGCGGCAGTACATGGCTCAGCTCCGGCGCAAGCTGGAGAAGGATCCCGCCCACCCCGTCCACCTGATCACCGAGCCCGGCATGGGCTACCGCTTCACCTCCTGACGGCCGCACTTCCGCTGCCATCCTTCGAGCGCTCCGGCACGCGTCGTGGGACGGCGCTTAGCGGCAGGACGCCTCGGGACGGCGTCCTGCGGACGGCTCGAAACGGGCGTTGGGAAAGTGCGTCGAGGGACGGGGTCGAGGGCGCGGAACTGTCGGTCGGGTCCGGAAGAATCACTCTCATCATGACCACCACCGCGCTGCCCACGTCCGCGCTGCCCACGTCCGCGCCGCCCGTCGCCGCGCGGACCATCACTGCGCCGCCCCCGCCCGTCCCGGCCACCGTCGCCGCGCCGGCCGAGGCGCCGGCACGTGCCCTGCCGGTCGAGCTCATCGACGGCCCGGGAGGCAGGCTCTACCTGCTGCCCTTCGCGCCGCTCACCCCCGACGACTGCGAGGCCTTGTCCGTGCTCCTCGCCGCCCGCGCCGCCGCCGTACGCAGGAAGGAGTCCGCCACGCCCCAGCCCGAGTAGACCCGGCCTGCGCGCTCCAAGGGGGTGTGTGGTGCGGATCACATCAGGTGCGTGTCACGTATGGGCGGGCCGCTTCCATCTGCTGGTCGTCAACGGTTCGGACGAGGAGACGGAACGATGAGCGCACAGCACGAAGCCGGGGCGGCGACCACCCACCGAGTGGTGATCCTCGGGGCGGGATACGCGGGCCTGTCCGCGGCGATCCAGCTCGGGACGAGGGTCAAGCCGGGCGGCAACGTTCGGGTGACCCTGGTGAACGCGCAGGAGCGGTTCACCGAGCGGCTGCGGCTGCACATGACGGCGAGCGGGCAGCGGCTCGCCGAGCTGAGCATCCCCGAGCTGCTGGAGGGCACGGCCGCGCACTTCGAGCGCGGGTGGGTGACGGCGGTGGACGTGAACGCGAAGACCGTGCGGATCGACGACGAACGCGTCCTGCCCTACGACACGCTCGTGTACGCGCTGGGCGGCGTGGCCGACACGGCGGCGGTCCCGGGAGTCGAGGACCACGCCTACACCCTGAACACCGCCCAGGACGCCGAGGTGCTGGCCGACCGGCTGTCGGGGCTCGGCAGCGGCACGGTGGTGGTCGTCGGCAGCGGGCTGACCGGCGTCGAGTCGGCCGCGGAGATCGCCGAGCGGCACCCGGAGCTGCGCGTCGTGCTGCTGGGCCGCGGCGAACCCGGTGCGGCCATGAACCCGAAGGCCAGGGCTTATGTGCGGGCCGCGCTCGACCGCCTGAAGGTGCAGGTGCGCAGCGGAGTCGAGGTGGTGAAGGTGCTGCCCGGCACGGTCAAGCTGGCCGGCGGGGAGAGCGTGCCGGCCGACGCCGTCCTGTGGACGAGCGGCACGCGGGTGTCGCCGCTGGCGTCCGCCGCCGGGCTGACCGTCGACGACCACGGCCGGGTCGTCACCGACGCCGCACTGCGGTCGGTGTCCCACCCCGAGGTGTACGCCGTGGGTGACGCGGCGGCGATCCGTCAGGGCTACGGCGTCATGCACGGCACCTGCCAGGGCGGCATGCCGACCGGTGTGCACGCCGCGCTGTCGATCCTCCGGACGCTGAAGGGCAAGCGGCCCAAGCCGTTCCGCTTCGGCTACTACCACACGCCGGTCAGCCTGGGCCGGAACGACGCGGTCGTGCAGTTCACCCACCCCGACGACAGCCCCCGGCGGCTGTATCTGACGGGCCGCGTCGCCATGCGATACAAGGAGACGGTGACCGCAGCACCATGGCCCACGTGGGGCCGCATGAAGAAGATGCCCGCCTCGGGCGCGTTCTGGCCCCGCGGTGGCCGCTTCACCCGCGTGCGGGAGGCGTGATGACCGAGCTCCCCGGCATGACCGAGCCCTCCGGCATGGCCGGGCCTCCCGACATGCCCCAGCCTCCCGGCGTGAGCGAGACCCCTGGCATGACCGGGCCTCCCGGCGTGGCCGAGCCCTCCGGCATGACCGGGCCTCCCGACATGCCCCAGCCTCCCGGCGTGAGCGAGACCCCTGGCATGTCCGGGCCTCCCGGCGTGGCCGAGCTCTCCGGCATGGGCCTGCCTCCCGGTATGACCCGGCGTCCCGGCATCACGCAGCCTGGCGACCTCGACCAGCAGGTGTTCGTGCAGCATCGCAACCTGCTGTTCTCGGTGGCCTACCGCATCCTCGGCTCCGCGGCCGACGCCGAGGACGCGGTCCAGGACGCCTGGCTCAACTGGTCGGCGGCCGACCGTTCGCAGGTGGCCGACCCGAAGGCGTACCTGACGCGGATCGTGTCGAACGTGGCGCTGGAGCGCTTGCGCTCCACGCAGCGCAAGCGTGAGGCCTACGTGGGGCCGTGGCTGCCGGAGCCCATCCTGACCAGCGCAGACACCGCCGAGACCATCGCCGACGCCGATTCGGTGTCGATGGCGATGCTCGTGGTGCTTGAGACGCTGAGCCCGCTTGAGCGCGCGGTGTTCGTGCTCAAGGAGGTCTTCGACTTCAGCCACGCCGAGATCGCGGAGGCGGTCGAGCGTTCCGAGGCCGCCGTACGGCAGGCCGCGCACCGCGCCCGCGAGCACGTGGCGGCCCGGCGGCCGCGCTTCGCGGCGGACCGGTCGCGGCAGCGTCAGGTCACCGAGCGGTTCTTCGCCGCCGCGACCGGCGGTGACATGAATGCTTTGATGGAGCTGCTGTCCCCGGACGTCACCCTGTGGACGGACGGCGGCGGCAAGGTACGCCAGGCCCTGCGCCCGGTCATCGGCGCGGCGACGGTGGCCGCCTGGTTCGCCTCCATCGGCACGGTCAGCTACCAGGGCGTCGAGCCCGCAGACATGAACGCCGAGCTCGTCGAGATCAACGGCGGTCCCGGCATCGTCTTCGGCGCCCCGGGTCGTGTGATCGCCACCGTCACCTTCGATTTCGACACCGACGGCCGGATCACCACCATCCACAACGTGGCCAACCCGGACAAGCTCCAGGCGGTCGCGGATGGCACTCCCCGCAGTCTCGGGACGCGGTGAGCCCCGCGTGAGGGTGGCCGCTCAGGACACGCAGCAGGTGGAGCAGACCTCGGCGTCCGGCAGCGTGACCCACAGGCAGCACGTGCGGCGGCGATATCCGTCGCCGTCGGGCGTGAGCAGTCC
Source organism: Microbispora sp. CSR-4 (assembly GCF_008033685.1). Classification (NCBI taxonomy): domain Bacteria; kingdom Bacillati; phylum Actinomycetota; class Actinomycetes; order Streptosporangiales; family Streptosporangiaceae; genus Microbispora; species Microbispora sp. CSR-4. The sequence continues at coordinate 42,162 of NZ_VJVX01000022.1, read as the reverse complement.
GGCCACCGGCGGCCCGATCTCGTCCAGCAGGCGGGCCGCCTCGGCGTACGGACCGATCGTGAGCAGCGGGTGGGCGAACGCCTCCGCGGTCGAGCCCCACAGGGTGCGCTCGCCCACCTTGGTCAGGGTGCCGAGCGCCCTGACGAACGGATACTGGCTCTCCAGGAGCGCCTTCCTGATGGCCGCCGCGAGGTCGGGCACGACGACGGTGCCCTCGGCTCCGGCCAGCGGGTCGCCGGGGAGCACGGCGACGGTCACCCGCGACGCCGCCACCGTCACCCCCGCGGCGGACGGCCTGACCAGCGTGTCCTCCAGGCGCATCAGCGGCACCCGGCGGCCGAGACCCCAGCCCAGGGCCATCGGCATCGTGTGCCAGTAGCCGTAGGTCTTCCACAGCAGCGCCGCCGCCACGTGACGCGGCGCGCTCCAGCGTGCGGCCGTCTCGTCCACCAGCGCGAGCAGTCCCTCGTACGGCTCTCGCACCAGGGCGGCGGCAGGGGTCCAGCCGGGGGAGTCGTCGGCGACCAGCCCGGGCAGCACCCCCAGCACGCCGCCGCGCTCCGCCGCGAGGCCTTCCAGATGGCTGGAAAGGGTGTCGAGCAGCACTCCGCACTCCTTGGTCTCAGTGGTGGTCATCGGTGGTGGTCTCTGGCGAGGAAGAGCAGCCGGGCCCGCTTGTCCGGCAGGTCGATCTCGGGCCCGAGCGTGAAGCCGGTCCGCAGCATCCGGTCGATCACCTTGTCGTTGCGGGTGTCCGGCTCGGCGACGATCCGGGTGTGGCGCGGGTCGGCGAACACGTACGCCAGGAGCACGGACAGCAGGGCGGGGGTGAAGCCGCGCTCGCCCTTCCCCGTCGCCGGCCCGACGAGCAGGTGGACGCCGAAGTCGCCCGGCTGGACGTCGTAGCACTCCCCGACCGGGTCGGCCTCCGGCTCGTATGTCTGGAAGAGCGCCACCGGCCGGTCGTCGCGGCACACGAGATAGGCGTGATGGGTGGCGAGGCCATCCAGATAGTCATAGATCTCCAGCACCCGCTCGCGGCTCGCGTCGAGCATGCCCCAGAACCGGGCCCGCTCCTCGGTCACCCAGGAGTGGATGAGATCGGCGTCGGCCGGCGGGTCCACCGGCACGATGCGGAAGGTGCCGAACCCCTCGACCGTCTGTTCCCACACGGCCGCACGCCGTGCGGGGGCCGTGGTGTGCGCCTCAGTCGTCATGCCGCTCCTCGATGAGTAGGTCCCAGTCGGTGATCACCGGTGCGAGTTCACCGCGCAGCCACAGCGGGTGCTGGTCACGCCAATGGGGGTCGCCGGGCACGCCGCTCGCGCCGAACGGCACGATCCACAGGCTCCCGTCGCGCCGCGCGAGGTCCCACACGTAGCGCGCCGCCGGGCCCCGGGCGAAGTGATGGGTGACGCCCGGCACGCTCGACGTGGACAGCACGCAGTCGTGGTCCCCCGGCACGCCCGCCTCCCCCGGCACCGCGTCGTCCACAGAGCCCTGGCTTTCCACACGGCCCGTGTCCACAGAGCCCGCGCCTTCCACAGAACCCGCGCATGCGTCGTCCACAGAAGCCGGGTCGTCCACACGGCCCGTGTCCACCGGGCTCGCGCCCTCCACAGAACCCGCGCATGCGTTGTCCACAGAGCCTGGGTTGTCCACAGAAGACTGCAGGGCGCGCCAGGGGGCGAGGCGGTGCAGGTCGCCCCACCGGACGCCGGCGAGCTCGTCGCGTGCCGCCACCTCCTCCAGCGCCGCCCGGGCCAGCTCCGCAAGGGCCGCCCGGTCCAGCCCGGGCAGCACGTCGGTCGTCAGCAGGCTCTCCAGCGCGTACGCGACACGGGGGGTCAGCGCGAGCCACGGCCGGAAGACCTCGGGCGCCTCCGCGTCCACCCCGGCCAGGCATGCCAGGGCGGGGTGGGCCGCCAGGCGGCGCACCACCTCGGCGCGGACCTCCGCGTACGCCGCCGCGTCGATGCTGGCGACGTCCATGCGCCGGTCCCAGGCCGCCAGCCGGTCCCGCAGGCGTACGGCCTCGGGACTGAGCCCGCCCAGGCCGTCCAGCCCGGCCAGTCCGTCCAGCCCGGCCTGCCCGCGCAGCAGGTCGAGGAGAGGGCCGGCGCTCGGCAGCAGGGTGTCGGTGTGGACGGACGCCATGTCCGCGGCCGACCAGCGCGGCGAACCGTCGAGCAGCCGCCGGATCCGGTCGGCGCGGTGGCGCGGTGCGAACTCGACGCCGAGCGGCGCGGCGATCCCCCGCTCGTTGGCCATGACGGTGATGCCGGAGATCTCGCGGCGGGGCAGCGGCGCGTAGTCGCCGCTCCACTCGTGGCCGGGCTCCCAGGCGGGCACGGCCCGCAGCCCGTTGTCCGGATGACGGACGGGCACCACCCCGGCGACGCGGTGCAGGAGGCCGCCGGAGGTGTCGGCGGCGAGCACGACGTTGACGGGCTCGGCCCAGTGGTCGAGCGCCCGGTCCACGTCGGCCACCGTCTTCGCCCGCAGCAGCGACGGCAGCGCCGCGAACCCCAGGTCATGGCGCACCCGGGGCGGATAGCGCAGGCTCACCGCCTCCCACACACCGCCCGGAAAGCCACGCGGAAAGCCACGCGCGTGATCCGGACCTTCCGCGGTCGCCGGTCCCCCCTCGCCCACTTCCGGTCCGGGCCCGGCGTGCATGACGACCGGGCCGCGCTCGGTCTCGACGACCTCGACCTCGACCGGGGCCTCCCCCGCCACCTCGATGGTCTCGACGTGGGCGGCGCAGGGACGCCAGCCGTCCGGTCCCAGCGCCTCGACGCCGCCGTCCCGCCGCCGGAGCCGCTCGCGGTAGAGGTCCTGGTAGTCGGCCATGGCGTTGGTGATCGCCCAGGCGACCGAGCCGGCGTGCCCGAAATGGGCGATGCCCGGAACGCCTGGCACGGCCAGCCCGATCACGTCGAACTCGGGACAGGCCAGACGAATCTGCTGATAGAAGCCGGGGTCCTCGATGAAGCGATGAGGATCGCCCGCGATCAGAGCCGCGCCGGTGGTGGTGCGATCGGCGGGGACCAGCCAGCCGTTGCTCCCGCCGCTGCCCGGCCCGTCGGCCGCGAACACCGCGACCGCCTCGGGACCCAGCCGCTCGGCCACCGCCGCGCGCCACAGCTTGGCCGGAAAATGCGCGAAGAGGATGTGGTGCGACAGCCAGATCGCCAGCGGCGTCCACGGCTCCCACCGGCCCGGCGTGAGCCCCGCGGCCGTCCCCTCCCGCGACGCCGCGAACTCCGGAGCCCGGCGTGCTCCCGCGGGCATCTCCTCCCGCGCGGACTCCGGATTCCGGCGCGTTCCCGCGGCCGTCCCCTCCCGTGACGCGGTGAACTCGGGAGCCCGGCGTACCCCCGCAGCAAGCCCCGCGTTGACGCCGTCCACGTAGGCGCGCACCCAGCGCGCCGTGTCGTCGTCCAGGGCGTCCAGGGCGCGCAGGCAGCGCTCGGCGGTGTCCGCCAGCCGGGCCTGCCGGGCGAAGCGGTCCCACGCGACGGCGTCCGGACCGAGGATCGCCGCCGACGTGCCGGTCGCCCGGCGCCGCTCGACCTCGATCTGCCAGGCCCGGTCGATCGCCGTGACACGTCCCTGCGCGAAGGCCAGCTCGTACGGATCGCCCGCGCGCAGGTGGGGAATGCCCCAGGCGTCCCGATAGAGCCCGTTCGGCGTGGTCATCGCGTGGCCGTACGGCGGCGGGCGGCGGGGACGACCAGCGGTGTGCCGGTCTCGGGGTCGTCGATCACCCGGCAGGGCAGCCGGAAGACCTCCTCCACCAGGTCGGCCGTCATGACCTCGCCCGGCGTCCCGGCGGCCACGACCCGGCCGTCGCGCATCGCGATCAGATGAGTGGCGTAGCGGGCGGCGTGGTTGAGGTCGTGGAGCACCGCCACGAGCGTGCGTCCGCGCTCCTCGTGCAGCCGGGCGCACAGGTCGAGCACCTCGATCTGGTGGGCGATGTCCAGATAGGTCGTCGGCTCGTCCAGGAGCAGCAGCGGCGTCTCCTGTGCCAGCGCCATCGCGATCCACACGCGCTGGCGCTGCCCGCCGGACAGTTCGTCGACCAGGCGTCCGGCCAGGTCGGCGACCCCGGTGGCCTCCATCGACGCGTGCACCACCCGCTCGTCGTCGGACGACCACTGGCGCAGCAGCCGCTGGTGGGGATAGCGCCCGCGGCCGACGAGTTCGGCGACCGTGATGCCGTCCGGCGCGACGGACGTCTGGGGCAGCAGGCCGAGGGTCCTGGCGACCTTCCTGGCGGGCAGGGCGGAGATGTCCCGCCCGTCCAGCAGCACGCTGCCCGCGGCGGGCCGGAGCGTGCGCGCCAGCGCCCGCAGCAGCGTGGACTTGCCACAGGCGTTGGGCCCGATGATCACGGTGAACGACCGGTCGGGGATGACGACGTCGAGACCCTCGGCCACGACCCTCTTGTCGTACGAGAGGGTGAGCGCGCTGCCGCGCAGGCGCGGCCCGTCCTCCTGCATGCCTGCCATCACGTTTCCGTCCACGATCGTGCCGGTCATATCCGTCCCGCCTTCCGCTGGGCGGCGAGCAGCCAGACGAGGTAGCCGCCGCCGAGCACCCCCGTCACCACCCCGACCGGAAGCTGGTGGCCGGCGAACAGCCGCTGCGCGGCCAGGTCGGCGCCGGTCAGCAGCGCCGCGCCGGTGCACGTCGCGGCGAGCAGGTTGGGCCCGGGCGCCCCGGTCATCCGCCTCGCCAGGTGGGGGGTGGTGAGCGCGACGAACGACACGGGCCCGGCGGCAGCCGCCGCGAGCGAGGTGAGCAGCACGGCCGCCGCCACCAGGGTCAGCCGCAGTCCCTGGACGCGTACGCCGAGGCCGCGCGCCAGGTCGTCGCCCATCTCCGTCATGGCCAGCGGGCGGGCGCAGCCGATCAGCACCACCGGCGCGAGCACGGCCATCGCGGCGAGCAGCGGGAGGACGTCCTCCCAGCCGCGCCCGTCGAGGCTGCCGGTGAGCCACAGCATGGCCCGCGCCGCCTCCATCAGCCGTCCCCGGGTCAGCAGATAGCCGTTGACGCCGGTGAGGATCGCGGTGGCGCCGATGCCCACCAGCACGAGGCGGTGGCCGTGCAGTCCGCCGCGCCAGGCCAGCGCGTAGATGACCGCGCCGGTGACGACGCCGCCGAGCACCGCGCCGCCCGCGAGCGCCGCGCTGCTCCCGCCCGTGACGACCACGAGCAGCGCCCCCGCCGCCGAGCCCTGGGTGAACCCGAGCAGGTCGGGGCTGCCCAGCGGGTTGCGTACGAGCGACTGGAAGACCGCCCCGGCCAGTGCGAGGGCGGCGCCGACGAGCAGCGCGGTGACCACGCGGGGCAGCCGGAGCTCCCACACGATGAACTCATCGGCCGGTGCGCCGCCGCCGAGGAGGGTGCGGACGACGTCGGAGGGGCTCATCGGATAGTCGCCGCCGCCCACCGCGAGCACGCCGAAGACGAGCGCGAGCAGCAGGCAGCCGGCTCCGACGGCGACGGCCCTCGGCCGCAGGGGGATGCCGCCGGCGACCCTGCGGACGGGCATGGGCCCGACGGCGGTCATGCGCGGACCTTCCTTCGCACGAAATACAGGAACAGCGGGCCGCCGAGCACCGCCGTGACGATGCCCGCCTGCAGCTCGCCCGGCCTGGCCACCAGCCGCCCGAGCACGTCGGCGCCGAGCAGCAGCACGGGCGCGAGCAGCGCGCAGCAGGGGAGCATCCAGCGCTGGTCGGGGCCGGTCAGCGCCCGCACGAGGTGCGGCACCATGAGCCCGACGAAGACGATCGGCCCGCAGGCCGCCGTCGCCGCCCCGCACAGCAGCGTCACCGCCACGATGGCGCCCGCACGCACCCGTGCGGGGTGCGCGCCGAGCGAGCGTGCCGAGTCGTCGCCGAGCGCGAGCGCGTTGAGCGGCCTGGCCAGGGCCAGCGCCGGCAGCAGGCCCGCCACGACGAACGGCGCCATCATGGCCGAGGTTTCGCCCTGTGCGCTCGCCAGCGAGCCGACCGTCCAGAAGCGCATGGTCTCCAGCGAGGCCGAGTCGAGCAGCATCGTCCCGTTCACGTACGAGTAGAGCGCGGCGTTGACGGCGGCTCCGGCGAGCGCCAGCCGCGCCGGGGTCGCCGCGCGCCCGCCGCCCACGGCGTAGACCAGCACGGACACGGCCGCCGCGCCGGCCAGCGCGAACCAGACGTAGCCCTGGAACGTCCCCACCCCGAAGATCCCGGCGGCCGTGGCGACCGCCGCGGAGGCGCCCGCGTTGATCCCCAGCAGGCCGGGGTCGGCGAGCGGGTTGCGGGTCAGCGCCTGCATGACGCCGCCCGCGACGCCCAGCGCGACTCCGGCGAGCAGCCCGAGCAGGGTGCGCGGCAGCCGCATCTGGTGGACGACCGTGTAGGCGGCCGAGCCGGGGTCGACGAGCCCGTGCCACACCTCGGCCGGGGAGAGCTGCCGGGCGCCGAGGCCGAGGCTGAGCACGAGCACGGCGGCCAGGGCGATCGCCGAGCCCAGCAGTGCCGCGGCGCGCCGGCCGTTTTCCGCGCGTTTTCGCGGCGGCCCCGCAGGCCCGCTGATCTGCGAGGACTCCATGACGACCACGGCCGGCTCCGGTGGGGGGGCGTGGGGGCGATTTCGCTCACCCCTCTGGACAAGAACTTAGGTAAGGGTAACCTAACTACCGATCAACCCCAAAGACCCCCGGGTCAACGCGAGAGAAAGACGAACCGTGCGATACCTGACCTCCCCCATGCCCCGTCGCGGCTTCTTCGCGGCGGGCGGAGCGGCCGTACTCACCCTGGCGCTCGCCGCCTGCGGGTCGAGCGATCCGGCACCCTCCTCCGCAGGTCAGAGCGCGAAATCGTGGTCTTTCGTGGACGACAGGAAGGAGACCGTCACGGCCGCGGCCGTCCCGTCGCGGATCGTGGCGTTCACCGGGACGGCCGCCGCGCTCGTCGACTACGGGCTGCAGGACAAGATCGTCGGTGTCTTCGGCGAGACCAAGCGCGCCGACGGCTCGCCCGAGCCGCAGGCCGGCGACCTCGACGTGAACAAGGTCACGATCCTCGGCAACGTCTGGGGCGAGTTCAACATCGAGAAGTACGCCGCGCTGCGTCCCGACCTTCTCGTCACGCACATGTACGACCCCGGTGCCCTGTGGTATGTCCCCGACGAGAGCAAGGACAAGATCGTCAAGCTGGCCCCGACCGTGGCCGTCAGCGTGGCCCGGGTGCCGATGACCGAGCCGATCGAGCGGTACGCCGCCCTCGCCGAGTCGCTGGGCGCGGACCTCGGCGCACCGAAGGTCACCGAGGCCAAGGCCAGGTTCGAGGCCGCCGCCGAGAGCGTGCGCAAGGCGGTCGCCGACAACCCCGGCATCAAGGTGCTGGCCGCCTCCGGCAGCCCCGACGTGCTGTACGTCTCCAACCCCGAGGTCAACACCGACCTCATGTACTTCGCCCAGCTCGGGGTCGAGATCGTCAAGCCCGACAAGCCCGGTGACGGCGGCTACTACGAGAACCTGAGCTGGGAGAACGCCGACAAGTACGACGCCGATCTGATCCTGCTCGACAACCGCAGCACCGCGCTGCAGCCCAAGGACCTGACGTCGAAGCCGTCCTGGGCCAAGCTGCCCGCCGTCAAGGCAGGCCAGATCATCGGCTGGGACCCCGTGCCGCGCTTCTCGTACGCCGGAGCCGCCCCGATCCTGGAGGGCCTGGCGACGGCGATCAGGAACGCCGAGAAGCTCGGCTGACCCCACTCCGGAACCCGGGGACACGTGTCGACTCCCAAAAGTTAGGTTCGCCTACCCTAACTTCTTCACGGTAAGGATGACAATGACCTCTCCCCATGCCGGGACCGTGCGGCCGTACCTCTTCAACGACCGCACGGTGGAGGGATACCGGCGGGCGATGACCGAGGCGACCGCGCGGGTGGCCGACCGGATCCGGCGCGCCGACCGGCCGTTCAGCGGCGTGTCCCCGGAACGGCTCGCGCCGGAGATCGCCGCGATCGACCTCGAACGGCCGCTGCACGACCACGCCGCCGCCCTCGACGAGCTCGAACGGGTCTATCTGCGCGACGCCGTCTATTTCCACCACCCCCGCTATCTGGCCCACCTCAACTGCCCGGTGGTGATCCCCGCGCTGCTGGGAGAGGCCGTGTTGTCCGCGGTGAACTCCTCACTCGACACCTGGGACCAGAGCGCGGGCGGCACGCTCATCGAGCGCCGCCTGATCGAGTGGACGGCCGGCCGGATCGGCTTCGGTCCCGCCGCTGACGGCGTCTTCACCAGCGGCGGCACCCAGTCGAACCTCCACGCCCTGCTGCTCGCCCGCGAGGAGGCCCGTACGGAGGCCCCACCGGCGCGGCTGCGCGTGATCACCTCGGAGGCCGGGCACTTCAGCGTGCGCAAGGCGGCCGACCTGCTCGGGCTCGGGCCCGACGCCGTCGTCACCGTGGAGACCGACGGCGAACGGCGGATGCGGCCGGCCGCGCTCGCCCGCGAGCTCGACCGATGCCACCGCGCCGGGCAGGTGGTGATGGCCGTGGTGGCCACCGCGGGCACCACCGACTTCGGCTCGATCGACCCCCTGCCGGAGATCGCCGCGCTGTGCGAGGCCGCCGGGGTGTGGCTGCACGTCGACGCGGCCTACGGCTGCGGGCTGCTGGTCTCCCGCAGGCGGCGGCACCTGCTCGACGGCATCGAGCGGGCCGACTCGGTCACCGTCGACTTCCACAAGTCCTTCTTCCAGCCGGTCAGCTCCAGCGCCGTGCTGGTGCGCGACGGCGCGCTGCTGCGGCACGCGGCCCACCACGCCGACTACCTCAATCCCCGGCGGATGGCCGAGCGCGGCATCCCCAACCAGGTGGACAAGAGCCTGCAGACCACTCGCCGCTTCGACGCGCTCAAGCTCTGGCTGACGCTGCGGATCATGGGCCCGGACGCGGTCGGCGAGCTGTTCGACGAGGTCGTGGACCGCGCGGCGGAGGCGTACGACCTGATCGCGGCGGACCCGCGCTTCGAGATCGTCACGCGGTCGCCGCTGAGCACGCTGGTCTTCCGCTACCTGCCGCCGGACGGCCCGCGGCACGGAGGCCTGGGCCGCAAGCTCGCCGACGACGCCAACCTGTACGCCCGGGAGGCGCTGGCCGCCTCCGGCGAGGCCGTCGTCGCGGGCACCACGGTCGACGGCCGCCACTACCTGAAGCTCACCCTGCTCAACCCGGAGACCACGCTGGACGACGTCGCGCACGTCCTCGACCTCCTCGCCGGACACGCCCAGCGGTACGTGGACGACCTGGCTCCGCTCACCGAGGAGGTGACGCATGTCTGCTCATGACTTCGTCGCCATCGGGCTGGGGCCGTTCAATCTGGGCCTGGCCTGCCTGGCCGAGCCCATCGCGGAGCTCGACGGCGTGTTCCTGGAGGCGCGGCCCGGCTTCGCCTGGCACCCCGGGATGATGCTCGACGGCGTGACGCTGCAGACGCCGTTCATGGCCGACCTCGTCACGCTGGCCGACCCGACCTCGCCCTACTCCTTCCTCAACTACCTGAAGGAGACCGGCAGGCTCTATCCCTTCTATATCCGCGAGAGCTTCTACGCGCTCCGCGCCGAATACGACGCCTACTGCCGATGGGCCGCCGCACGGCTGCGCAGTGTCCGCTTCGGCCACCGGGTGACCTCGGTGACGTACGACGAGGCCGACGGGCACTACGTCGTACGCGCGGTCACCGACGGCGGCGCGGAGACCGAGCACCGTGCCCCCCATCTCGTGCTCGGCACCGGCACCCCGCCGTACGTGCCGGAGGCCTGCCGCGGCCTCGGCGGCGACCTCGTCCACAACGCCGGTTATCTCGACGCCAAGGCCGCGCTACAGGCGAAGGAGAGCATCGCGATCGTCGGCAGCGGGCAGAGCGCCGCGGAGATCTACCGCGACCTGCTGGCCGACGTCGACACGCGCGGCTACCGGCTCACCTGGGTGACCAGGTCGCCGCGGTTCTTCCCGCTGGAATACACCAAGCTGACCCTGGAGATGACCTCGCCGGAGTACGTGGACTACTTCCACGCGCTGCCCGAGGACACCCGCTATCGCCTCGAAAGCGAGCAGAAGGGCCTCTACAAGGGCATCGACGCCGCGCTGATCGACGAGATCTTCGATCTGCTCTACGCCAAGACCGCCGGCGGCCCGATCCCCACCCGGCTGCTGACCTGCACCGAGCTGCGCGAGGCGGCGTACGACGCGGGCCGGGGCGAATACACGCTCGGGCTGCGCCACGTGGAGCAGGAGCGCGACTTCACGCTCGTCACCCAGGGGCTCGTGCTGGCCACCGGCTACCGCTACGAGCCCCCCGCCTTCCTCGACCCCGTACGCGACCGGATCCGGTGGGACCGGCACGGCCGCTTCGATGTGGCCAGGAACTACAGCATCGACGTCACCGGCCGGGGGATCTTCCTGCAGAACGGCGCCACCCACGCCCACAGCGTGACCTCGCCCGACCTCGGCATGGGCCCCTACCGCAACTCGTGGATCATCGCCCAGATCCTCGGCCGGGAGCACTACCCCATCGAGAAGACCATCGCCTTCCAGGATTTCGGCGCGCCCGAGGGCGTGATCGCATGAGTGACGTCCTGTTCCGCCGCACCGACGGGCAGGTCGGCGAGCTCGCCGTACGCCACCTCGATCCGGAGGCCGACGCGGTGACCGTGCACCTGTGGGTCACCCATCCCAAGGCCGTGTTCTGGATGATGCAGGACGCCGACGTCGCCCGCGTGGAGAAGGAGTACCGCGAGATCGTCGAGCACCCGCACCGCGACGCGTACCTGGGGCTGGTGAACGGCCGCCCGGCCTTCCTGGCCGAGCGCTACGACCCCGCCCGGGTCGAGCTGGCGGGCCTCTACGACGCCGAGGAGGGCGACGTCGGCATGCACTTCCTGTGCGCGCCCGCCGAGACCCCGATCCACGGATTCACCCTCGCCGTGATCACCACGGTCATGGAGCTGCTGTTCGCCGATCCCGCGACCCGGCGGGTGGTGGTCGAGCCCGACGTACGCAACACGGCGGTGCACGCGCTCAACGCGGCCGTCGGCTTCGAGGTCGTCGGAACGATCGCCAAGCCGGAGAAGGACGCCCTGCTGAGCGTCTGCACCCGGGAACGGTTCCGCGCGGCGGCCCGGGAGGTGCACGCGTGAACTCGTCAGCGGCGGCCCCCATGACGGCGAATCCCGTGGCGGCACACGACCCCATGGCCGCGGTCGCGCATCTCACCCCCGCCACCTGGGAGAAGGCCAACCGGCGGCTGGTGCGCAAGGCGCTCGCCGAGTTCGCCCACGAGCGGCTGCTCACCCCGCGGCCGCTCGGCGACGGGCGGTACGCCGTGCGCGGGCCGGGCGGGGTGGAGTATCGGTTCACCGCCGCGGTCCTGTCCCTCGACCACTGGCACATCGGCGAGGTCACCCGCCACGGGCCCGATGGCGAGCCACTGCCGCTCGACGCGCTGGAGTTCGTCACCGAGATGCGCGGCCCGCTCGGGCTGAGCGACGCGATCCTCCCCGTCTACCTGGAGGAGATCACCTCCACGCTGGCGAGCCTCGCGTACAAGCTGAGCCGCCCGCCGGTCGGCGCGGCCGAGCTGGCGAAGGCGGGCTTCCAGGACATCGAGGCCGCCATGACCGAGGGCCACCCGTGCTTCGTGGCCAACAGCGGCCGGATCGGTTATGGCATCGACGACCACCACCGCTACGCCCCCGAGGCCGCCGCGCCCGTACGGCTGATCTGGCTGGCCGCCCACCGCGACCACACCACGTTCACCTGCTCGCGCGACATCGACTACGAACGGCTCATGCGGGGCGAGCTGGGCGAGGAGGTCCTGGCCCGCTTCGCGGGCACGCTGGCCGGCCTGGGGCTCGACATGGCCGACTATCTGCTCGTGCCGGTGCACCCCTGGCAGTGGTGGAACCGGATCGCCGTGACGTTCGCGGCGGACGTCGCCGAGCGGCGGCTGGTCTGCCTGGGCCCCGGCGACGACGAGCACCTCGCGCAGCAGTCGGTGCGCACGTTCTTCAACGCGAGCGAGCCGTCCCGGCACTACGTCAAGACCGCCCTTTCGGTGCTGAACATGGGCTTCGTGCGCGGCCTGTCGGCGGCGTACATGGAGGGCACCCCGGCGATCAACGACTGGCTCGCCGACCTGATCGCGGACGACGAGGTCCTCCGCACGACCCGCCTGACGATCATCCGCGAGCGGGCGGCCGTCGGCTATCGCAACCGCCGGTTCGAGGCGGCCACCGACCGCCACTCGCCCTACCGCAAGATGCTGGCGGCGCTGTGGCGGGAGAGCCCGGTCGCGGGCCTGGAGCCGGGCAGGCGCCTGGCCACCATGGCCTCCCTGCTCCACACGGACCAGGACGGCCGGTCGTTCGCGGCGGCGCTGATCGAGCAGTCGGGCCTCGCCCCCGAGGTGTGGCTGCGGCGCTACCTCGACGCCTACCTCGTGCCGCTGCTGCACGCCTTCTACGCGTACGACCTGGCGTTCATGCCGCACGGCGAGAACGTCATCCTGGTCCTGAACGGCGGCGCGGTGGAACGGGTGATCTTCAAGGACATCGCCGAGGAGATCGTGGTGATGGACCCGCACGCGGAGCTGCCGCCCGAGGCCCGGCGGATCCGCGCCGAGGTGCCCGAGGAGCACCGGCTGCTGTCGATCTTCACCGACGTCTTCGACTGCTTCCTGCGGTTCCTCAACGCGGTGCTCGCCACGGACGGCGTGCTCGACGAGGACGCCTTCTGGCGGACCGTCGCCGAGTGCGCGACGGCCTACCAGCGGTCGGTCCCTCACCTCGCGGAGCGGTTCCGGCGCTACGACCTGTTCGCGGAGACGTTCGCCCTGTCGTGCCTCAACCGCCTGCAACTGCGCGACAACCGGCAGATGGTGGACCTGACCGACCCGTCGGCGGCACTGCAGATGGCCGGCGAGCTGGTCAACCCCATCGCCCGATTCGCTCCGGTTCGTCGTGAGGGCGGAGCGGTTACGCGGGCGCGTACGTGAGGCAGTCGGCCTCGTCCAGGGAGTAGCCGATGTCGATGCCGGGCGCCTGGCACTCCAGCGACACGTTGTGCTGGCAGTCGGAAATCTTGCAGGCGCCCACCCGGCCCACGGTCTGCTGGTCGCCCCCCGGTGTGGGTGCGGTGAAGAACGTGTCGCAGTGCGCGTGGGACACGTCCCCGACCGTGATGGCGGTGGCGTGGCAGGTGCCGTCGCGGTTGTACGCGCACGAGGTGGCCTGGCAACGGTTGACTACGGGCATTTCCATGGGCGGCTGCTCCCTCTGACGATCGTGGCTTTCGTCCTGGCTCATACCGCCTTCGACCAGGTCGGCAATCTCCACCGAGATCCCAGACTCGGCCAAGCCACGCCAGGGGACACAGCAGTTTGGTGCAGCAGCTCCTCGGCCAGGGCGAGGAGCTGCAGGGCGGTCGGGTCGGCGGCCCCGCCGTCGCGTGGCACCCGGGGCGGAGATGCGTTGCAGCAGCACGTGGACGTCGTCGCCGCCGCGGCCGGAAGGCGGTGCAGGCCGCCACCTAAACTGGGACGCACTCGTGCGGGATCCGCTCCCCTTGGCGACCGTCGTACGGACCCGTGATCAGGCCGGGCGGCGGGCCCGGCCGCAAACGGGCCGCGAAACGGGCCGCGAAACGGGCGCAGAACGAACGCGGGGCGGGTGGCAGGCCGGGTGGTGAGGAGGACGGTGTGAGCCGGCGCGTACGCGGCGATCGGGAAGAGGCGGATCTGCCGGTCGACCCCGACGTGGACCTCCGGCATGCACCGGACCCGTTCCGCACGCCCGCGCCCCCGGCTCGCGGCCGGACCTGGGATGTCCTCGCGGTGATCGCCCTCGGCGGCGGAGCCGGCGCCGTGGCCAGATATCTGGTCGGCCAGGCCTTCCCCGGGCCGCCCACCGGATTTCCCTGGGGGACGTTCCTCATCAACGTCACCGGCTGCTTCGCGCTCGGGCTCCTGATGGTCTTCGTCCTGGACGTCTGGCCGCCGAGCCGCTACGTCCGGCCGTTCTTCGGGGTCGGCGTCCTCGGCGGGTTCACGACGTTCTCCACCTTCAGCGTGGAGATCGTCGACAGGGTGTCGCGCGGCGCGGGGGTGGTGGCCGGTGCGTACGCCGCGGCGAGCCTGGTCGCCGGACTGGTCGCGGTCTGGTGCGGCATCGTCCTCGCCCGCACCCTGGCGGGCCTCCCCGTACGGCGAGGCGGGAGGAAGGGCGAATGAGACTGCAGGGGCCCGCGCAGCGGCTGACGATCCTGATCGGCGAGAGCGACCAGTATCGGCACCGGCCGCTGTACACCGAGATCGTGCACCGGGCGAGGGCGATGGGCCTGGCGGGGGCGAGCGTGTTCCGGGGCATCGAGGGCTTCGGCGCGTCCTCGCGCATCCACACGAGCCGCCTGCTGTCGCTCAGCGAGGACCTGCCCGTCGCGGTCGTCATCGTGGACATCCCGGAGAAGATCACTGCGTTCCTGGCGGAACTGGACGAGCTGGTGACCGAGGGCCTGGTGGTCGTCGATCCCGTGGAGGTCTACCGCTACGTCGGGCGTGAGGCGGGGCGGGGCGAGTCGTGACCCTGCTGCTCGTCTTCCTCGGCGGCATCGTCGGCGCCCCCGCCCGTTATCTCCTCGACCGCCTGGTGCAGCGCCTGCACGACAGCGTGTTCCCGTGGGGCACGCTGTCGGTCAACCTGTCCGGGGCGTTCGTGCTCGGGCTGCTGTTCGGCGCCCACGACCACCTCGGGCTGCCCACCGCCATGCTCACCCTGCTCGGCACCGGCTTCTGCGGTGCGTTCACGACGTTCAGCACGTTCGGCTTCGAGACCGTACGGCTGCTGGAGGAGGGCTCGGTGCTGGAGGCCGGGCTCAACGCGCTCGGCAGCCTGGTCTTCGGCGTCCTCGCCGCGGCCGCCGGATTCGCGCTGGCCGCCCTCCTCGCCTGACCCGACCCGGCCGCGCGCTTCCCTGAGACCGGCCGCGCTGTTTCCCCAAGACCGCCCGGTCGTGCTGCTCCCCCTGAGACCGGCCGCGCTCCCCCTAAGACTGGCCGGCCGCGTTGCTTCCTGAGACCGGCCGCGTTGCTTTCCCGGGACCGCCCGGCCGTGCTCCTTGCCCGGGACGGCCCCGGCCGCCCCGCGTGTGGAGGAGCGGGGCGGCGCGTCTCGGACGGCCGACGGCGTCAGCGGTGCCGGGTCATCACGACGATGGGGATCACTTCGCCAGGAAGGCGAGGAGCGCGTCGGTGACCTCCTGGGCGTGGGTCCACAGCAGACCGTGCGGGGCGCCCTCGATCTCGACGTACTCCGCCTGGGGGAGCGCCCGGTGGAACGGGCGGCCGGTGGACTCGATGGGCAGGATGCGGTCGGCGGTGCCGTGCACGATGAGCGCCGGAACGTCGATCTTGGGGATGTCGGCCCGGAAGTCCGTCGTCCAGGTGGGGACGACCGCGGACGAGGCATACCAGGAGGCGCCCGCTGCGGTGTTCCAGTTGGCCCGGACGACCTCCTCGCTCAGGCGGGTGCCGAGGTTCTCGTCGGTGTTGTAGAAGGCGTTGTAGAACTCGGTGAAGTAGGCGTAGCGGTCCTTGGTCACGGCCGCGAGGATGCCCTCGAACACGCTGCCGTCGACGCCCTCCGGGTTGTCGTCCGTCTTGAGCAGGAACGGTTCGAGGGAGGCCAGGAACGCGGCCTTGGCGACCCGCGCCGAGCCGTACGTGCCGAGGTAGCGGCCGACCTCGCCGGTGCCCATGGAGAAGCCGACGAGGATCACGTCGCGCAGGTCGAGGGTCTCCAGCAGCGTGTTCAGGTCGGCGGCGAAGGTGTCGTAGTCGTAGCCGACGGTGGGCTGGCTCGACTGGCCGAAGCCGCGGCGGTCGTAGGTGATGACGCGATAGCCGGCGTCGAGCAGGGCGGGGATCTGCTTCTCCCACGAGTGGCCGTCCAGCGGGTAGCCGTGGATGAGCACGATCGGCTGCCCGGTGCCGTGGTCCTCGTAGTAGAGGTTGATGTCGGTGCTGTTCTCCTGGCCGACAGTGATGTACGCCATGACGCGCTCCTTCTGATCTCCGTTGCGGTTCGCAATCTTGGTACGCGCTAGAGACTAGACCACGATTAAGTTGTGCGCAAGGTAATCGCGTCCGAGGAGTCCGGATGTGAGTACGATCACGGGTGTGCCGGTCGCGCCGCGGCCCGGGGGAAGGGTGGAGAAGGATGCTGGCCGGTTTGCGGAGGATCGGTTGGGGAGCGTTCGCGCTCTTCCTGGCCGCGTTCGCGGTCTTCGAGAGCGTCAAGTACGGCCTGCCGACCACCCTCGCCGCGCTCGCGTTCTTCGCGTTGATCGACATCGCGCGGCTCGCCGGGGTCCGGCCGCCCGGCGTGCTCTACCAGGCGGTCCACCGCGTGTGGATCCCGCTCGTGGTGCTGGTCGTCTATTCGTTCGGCCCGATCGTGTGGCCGCCACTGTTCACCGCCGGCCTCGGCTGGCTGGCCCGCATCGCCCTCGAACGGACGCTGGGGCGCCGGGTGGCATCGCGGGATGTGCCGGCCGAGCGGTGAGGGCGGCTCTCAGCCTCGCCGGTCGGCGTGGGCGGTGACGTTGGCGGTCAGGCGGCGCAGGGTGGTGAGCGTGCGGGCGAACTCGTCGGGTTCGAGCGCCATCGCATCGCCGACGGAGGCGAAGACCGCGTCGCTGCGCTCCCGCAGTGCGGCGCCCTTCTCGGTCAGCGTGATCTGCACCGTGCGCTCGTCGTCCACGCGGCGCTCCCGGCGCAGCAGGCCGTTCGCCTCCAGGCGCTTGAGCAGGGGCGTCATCGTGCCGTAGTCGAGCTGCAACGCCCCGCCGAGCTCCTTGACCGCGACGCCCTCCTCGGGGCCGTCCCACAGCACCAGCAGGACCAGGAACTGCGGGTACGTCAGCCCCATCTCATCGAGAATCGGCCGATAGAGGGCGGTGACGGCGCGGGAGGCGGCGTACAGCGCGAAGCACATCTTGTCGTCGAGAACGCGGGGCAGCCCGTCGCTTGTGGTGCTGGTCATCTCTCCACTGTAGGAGCCTGGCCCGCCATTGGCACGTGTACGTTCCAATCGTGCACAAGGTTTTATGTCGAGGGTGACCCGGTGCCGGCCGGGTCACCGCCGACCGGTCAGCCGCAGTAGCGCAGCACCGCGGGCTTGCCGCAGGCCAGAGTCCCCGAGCGGGTGCCGCCCTGCGCGTCCAGGCCGAGGCCGAGGCCGAGGTCGACGTTCACGTCGAGGGCGACGTTGAGGCCGAGTCCCAGGCCGACGTTCGCGTCGGCCTTGGCGCCGAGGCCCACCGCGGCGGTGGCGGTGGCGGGCGTGGTGGCCTTCGGCGCGTCACCGCCGCAGCCCGCGTAGGCGGGCGCGGCGGCGAGGATGCCCGCACAGGTCAGGGCGGCCAGGGACATAAGACGAATAGGGCGGTGCATGAAGATTCCTCATCTCAGGTGTAACCGATCGTGCTTGATCGTCACCCTTCGTATCCGTGTGTAGGTAGCGACAAACTCAGGTCACGCCCGCCGGGGCACCAAAAGCGCGGCGAGAACCGGTGACGAAACGGGCCATTGCCCGCCGGAAAGTACGGACGTACCGTCAGGGCGTGGCAGTCATCCACAGGGAACGTGTGGCCTGGGAGAGCGCCAGGGTGTTCGTCGCGGCCGCGACGGCCGACGCCTACTGGTGGCTCGGTGAGACGCTCGCACGCCGTCTCGGGCAGGGGTACGAATCGGACCTGGCCCGCACCCGCCTGCGCCTCCAGCGCGAGGAGGCCGGGCCGGCGCAGGGCACCCGCGCCGCAGGTGGGGACGCGTTGTCCGCCGAGGTCGGCGCCTGGCGCGCCCGGATCGAGGACGCCCTGACGGAGCGTCCGGAGCTCGCGGACGTCCTGCGGCAGGTGATCGAGGAGACCGGCCGCCGCATGGATAGCCCGCACTCCACCGGCCCGGCGCGCCGGGAATGACCAAGGCCGGGTTGTCCACAGGCTGTGGACAACCCGGCCTCGAATGGCCCGGAGGCGACGTCAGCGGAAGCGGCCTCAACGGAAGCGGCGGAGCCTCAGGCTGTTGCTGACGACGAAGACACTGGAGAAGGCCATCGCCGCTCCGGCGATCATCGGGTTCAGCAGCCCCGCGGCGGCCAGCGGCAGGGCCGCGACGTTGTAGGCGAACGCCCAGAACAGGTTCCCCTTGATCGTGCGCAGCGTGCGCCGCGACAGCCGGATCGCGTCGGCCGCCACCCGCAGGTCACCCCGCACCAGCGTCAGGTCGGCCGCCTCGATCGCCACGTCGGTGCCGGTGCCCATGGCCAGACCGAGATCGGCCTGGGCCAGCGCGGCGGCGTCGTTGACCCCGTCTCCGACCATCGCGACGGTCTTGCCCTCGGCCTGCAGTCGCTTGACCACGTCGACCTTCCCGGCGGGCAGCACCTCGGCGATCACCTCGTCGATCCCCACCTGGGCGGCGACCGCCCGGGCGACCGCCTGGTTGTCGCCGGTCAGCAGCACCGGGGTCAGCCCCAGCGCCCGCAGGTCGGCGATGGCCTGGGCGCTGGTGGGCTTGACCACGTCGGCCACCACCAGCACCCCGCGGGCCTGGCCGTCCCAGCCGACCGCCACCGCCGTACGGCCGGCCGCCTGCGCCTGCTCCAGGGCCTCGGTGAGGTCGGCGGGCAGGTGCTGGGACCACTCGGCCAGCAGCCGGGGCCGTCCCACGAGTACGGCGTGGCCGTCCACGATGCCCTGCACCCCCAGGCCCTCGACGTTGGCGAAGTCCTCGGTGGTGGGCAGCTCGCCCACGCGTTCGGCGGCGCCCCGGGCGATCGCCTGGGCGATGGGGTGCTCGGAGGCGTGCTCCAGCGCCCCGGCCAGCCGCAGCCCCTCCCGCTCGGTGACCCCGCCGGTGGTGTGGACCTCGACCAGGGTCATCCGGCCTTCGGTGACGGTGCCGGTCTTGTCCAGCACGATCGTGTCGATCCGCCGGGTCGACTCCAGCACCTCGGGGCCCTTGATCAGGATGCCGAGCTGGGCGCCGCGGCCGGTGCCGACCAGCAGCGCGGTCGGCGTGGCCAGCCCCAGCGCGCACGGGCAGGCGATGATCAGCACCGCGACCGCGGCGGTGAACGCCGCGCCTGCTCCTTCGCCGGTGCCGAGCCAGTATCCCAAGGTCGCCACCGACAGGGCGATGACGATGGGGACGAAGATCCCGGAGATGCGGTCGGCCAGGCGCTGCACCTGTGCCTTGCCCGTCTGGGCGTCTTCCACCAGGCGGGCCATCTGGGCGAGCTGGGTGTCGGCGCCGATCCGGGTGGCCCGCACCACCAGCCGCCCGCCGGCGTTGACCGTGGCGCCGGTCACCGGGTCGCCGGGCCGCACCTCGACCGGGACGGATTCGCCGGTGAGCATCGAGGCGTCGACCGCCGAGGTGCCCTCCTCGATCACACCGTCGGTGGCGATCTTCTCCCCGGGACGGACCACGAACAGGTCGCCCACCCGCAGCTCCCCGACAGGGATGCGTGTTTCGCGGCCCTCGCGCAGGACGGCGACGTCCTTGGCGCCCAGCTCCAGCAGCGCCCGCAACGCCGCACCCGCCCGCCGCTTGGAGCGGGCCTCGAAGTAGCGCCCGGCGAGGATGAACGCCGTCACCCCGGCGGCGGCCTCCAGGTAGATGTTGCCCGCGCCGTCGCTGCGGGTGATGGTCAGGTCGAACCCGTGGGTCATCCCCGGCACCCCCGCATCCCCGAAGAACAGGGCCCACAGCGACCAGCCCAGCGCGGCGATCGTGCCCAGGGAGACGAGGGTGTCCATGGTGGCGGTGCCGTGCCGCAGGTTGGTCCAGGCCGCCTTGTGGAACGGCAGCCCGCCGTACACCACGACCGGGGCGGCGAGCGTGAGCGACAGCCACTGCCAGTAGGTGAACTGCAGCGCGGGGATCATCGCCAGCGCGATCACCGGCACCGCCAGCACAACCGACACCAGCAGCCGGGTCCGCAGCGGAGCCAGCTCGTCGCCCGGCTCCTCGGGAGCCTGTTCGGGCTTCGGCGGTTCGGGGAGCGCGGCGGTGTAACCGGCCTTCTCCACCTCCGCCACCAGCAGATGGGGGTCCAGATCGGCCGGGAAGGTCACCTTGGCCTTCTCCGTGGCGTAGTTCACCGTGGCGGTGACACCGTCCAGCTTGTTGAGCTTGCGCTCGATCCGGTTCGCGCACGACGCGCAGGTCATGCCGCCGATCGAGAGCTCGACGGTGCCGCCCGCGGCAGACGGCTTGTCGCCGGTGATGGAGGACATCGCTCCTCCTTTCCGCGTCTTGTGCGCTGTCAGTGGCCGGGATGGGCGTCTTCGAGACCATGCCCCGCCGCCGTGCCGGTGGACCGTACGGTGAACGCGGCGGTGTGCACGGTGCCGCCGTGCTTGAAGTCGAGGAACAGGCGGTAGTCGCCGCCGCTCGGTGCCGACGCGGCGAAGGTCACCCCGGCCGCCGTCGTGTCCTCCTCGGGATGCACGTGCAGGTAGGCCAGGTCGCCCGCACGGATCGCGACGAGGTGGCCCTTGGCGCCCAGGTAGGGCTCGAGATCGCCGACCGGCGTGCCGTCCTTGCTCACCGTGAACACGAGCTTAGTCACCTGGCCCGCCGTGAGGTCGCCGGCCAGTGTCACCGTGTATCCGTCCACCTGGGCCGTACGTTCCACCGGCGGCAGCGGCCGGGGCCGGTAGTCGCCGGGGACGAACAGGTCGGCGCCGAGCGTCAGGTCGGGCCCGCCCTCGGGGGCGAAGTCCGCGAACATCCGATAGGCGCCGGCGTCGGGCAGCGTCAGCGGCACCGACCAGACCCCGTCACCGGCCTCCTCCGGGTGCAGGTGCCAGAAGTCGCCGAGGTCCCTGGAGACCACGATGAAGTGCAGCTTCTTCTCGTGCTTCACCTGATAGCGGGTCACCGGCGCGCCGTCGGGCCCGTTGACGGTGAAGCGGAAGTCGGTGGCCTTCCCCCGCTTGAGCGTCGTGGTCAGGGGGACCAGCGTGTAACCGTCCTGGGAGATCTGCAGGCCCGGGGGCGCGCTCGCCACCTCTGAGGTCTGCTCGTGAGCGTGGCCGGGCGCGGAGCCAGCGTGGTCCGCGGGGCCTGTGGAGTCCGCGGGGCCTGTGGGATCCGTATGGCCGTGGGCGGGGCGCGGGGTCGCGCGCGGGGGCTCACCGGAGCCCAGCGCGGTCCCCGCGCCCAGCGCCGCCACGAAGACCACGGCGAGGCCCGCGGCGTACGCGCCGAGCCGGGCCGGGGTGTTCACGAGACACCCGCCACGTCATATCCGGCCTCCCGGACGGCCGCCACGACGGCCGCGTCGTCCACGCCGCCGTCGCTCTCGACCGTCAGCAGGCCGGTGGCCAGGTCCACCTGAACGCCGGTCACGCCGGGGACCACGCCGACCTCTTCGCTGACCGAGCTGACGCAGTGGCCGCAGGTCATACCGGTGACGGTGTAGGTGCTGGTCATGCCGATCACTCCTGATAACTCGTTCCGCATCGACGGGAACACCATACCCCCCTATGGTATTTCTGCGTCAAGCCGGACCCCTGGAGAGAAGGGGCCCAGCGGGCTAGAGGAGGTAGCGGAGCCAGAGGTACGGCACGCAGAGGGCCACCGTGACGACGGTGACCACCAGGCCATATTTGGTGAACTGCCAGAAACTGATCCGCGCGCCGTTGCGCTCGGCGATGCCGAGGATGACGACGTTGGCGGAGGCCCCCACAGCGGTGGCGTTGCCGCCGAGGTCGGCGCCGAGCGCGAGCGCCCACCACAGCACGTTGTGGTCGCCGGGCACCTGCTGCGCGAGGTCGGCCACGATCGGGCTCATCGTCGCGACGTACGGGATGTTGTCCACGATCGCGGACAGTCCGGCCGAGGCCCAGAGCAGGACCATGGTGGTCACGCCGGGCCGCCCGGCCGTCGCCTCCGCCGCCGCCTGCGACACCTGGGCGATCACCCCCGTCTCGACGAGCGCGCCGACCATCACGAACAGCCCGGCGAAGAACACCAGCGTGGGCCACTCCACCTCGCGGAGCGCGTCCTCGGTGGTGATCTTGGTGACCAGTACGAGCAGCCCCGCCCCGAGCAGCGCCACGACCGACGGCTCGTAGTGCAACACCGGGTGCAGCACGAACGCCGCGATGACCACGCCGAGCACGGACAGGCTCTGCACGAGCATGACCTTGTCCTGGATGGCCGCCCGCTCGTCCAGCTGCATGATCTCGGCCGCCCGCTCGGGGTCGTACCGGAACGCCTTGCGGAACAGCAGCCGGCACATTCCGATGAAGACCGCCGTCAGCACGATCACCAGCGGGGTGAGGTGGACGAGGAAGTCGTTGAAGGTCAGCCCGGCGCGCGAGGCGATGATGATGTTCGGCGGGTCGCCGACGAGGGTCGCGGTGCCGCCGATGTTGGACGCCATCGCCTCGGCGATCAGGAACGGCGCGACCGGCAGCGCGAGCCGTTCGCAGACGAGGAACGTGACCGGCGCGATCAGCAGCACGGTCGTGACGTTGTCCAGCAGCGCCGACGCCCCGGCCGTGATCACCAACAGCAGCACCATGAGCCGGAACGGCCGTCCCCTGGCCCGTTTGGCCGCCCAGATGGCGAGATATTCGAAAACGCCGGTCTGCCGCAGCACCCCGACGATGATCATCATGCCGAGCAGCAGGAAGACGACGTTCCAGTCCACGCCGGACTCCTGCGAGAAGAACGCGGAGTCGGCCGCGGTCGCGTGGACCAGCAGCATGATCGCGGCGCCGCCCAGGGCGGCCTTGACCCGGTGGATCTTCTCGCTGGCGATGAGGACGTACGTGGCGACGAAGACGATCGCCGCCAGCCATGCGGTCACCGTCATGTGAGCCGCTTCAGCAGCGCGGAGAGCGTGACCGCGCCCAGCAGGCGGTCGCCGTCGAGCACGGCGACCAGCGGGCTGCGGGTGCGCGCCATCAGCGCGCCGATCTCCAGGAGCGTGGCGTCCGGATCGGTCACCGGAAGCTCGCGCGGCCGTTCCGGCAGCGCCTCGCGGACCGTGCGATCGCCCAGCGCGCGGACGAACGCGTCGGCGTGCGCCTCGTCGATCACCCGGGCCAGCGCGGGGTCGTCCTGGCAATAGCGGGGCACGGCCAGGCGCAGCACCTGCGTGCCCGGCAGGATCGACACCGGCACGCCGCGCTCGTCCAGCACGATCAGCCCGGGCAGCTCGCGCTCGGCCATGAGGCGGGCGGCGTCGGCCACGGGGGAGTCGAGATCCACGGTGGGGAACTGCACTACGAGATCCCGGGCACGCATGCTCTCACCTGCCTGCCACGTGTGGCTGTGCTCATGTCCACCTTCCGGTCGTCGATACGGTCCCCGGGTAGGGGGGACCCATTCGCCGACCAGACTTCCCGGCACACCCCGCATCAGGCTATCGACTGGACAGGCCGTACAAAACCCCTGAAGAGGCGCGGACGAATACCCCCTCGGCGTACGGCAGGCGTCCGAGCGACCCGGCCGGGAGCGGCACCATGCCCCTGAGCGCCTCCGGCACCATCCCCTTGGGCGTCTCCGGCACCGTGCCGTTGGCCGTCTCTGGCGCCGTGCCGTTGGGCGCCTCCGGCGCCTCGGTCAGCAGGGCCGAGAAGGCGAGACGGCGTCCGGTGCGTCCCCGGTGCGAGACGTAGTCGTCCGATCCTGCGAACGTCACCTCTCCCACCGGGGCGAGCCGCGCCAGCGCCGCCTCCACGCTCTCGCCCGGCCGTACGACCGTGGCGGGCAGGCGGTCGGTCTCGTCGTCGGAGTGGACGAGCACCGCGCCGTCGAGCCGGGCGACCAGGCAGACCGTGATCTCCTCGAACCCGGCGCGTACGGCCTCGGCCGCCAGATCGGCGGGGCGGGGGACGTCCCAGCCGTGCAGGGAGAAGAGCGGCGATCCGGAGACGACAGGGGCGGCGTCTGCAACGGCGTCGATGGCCGTGTTGTCCGCCGTGTTGTCCGCCACGGGAAGGCCCGGCGGGCGCGTGGCGTCGTGTGCCGCGTCGTGTGCCGCGTTGTTCGCTGCGGGAAGGCCCGGCGGGGGCGCGGCGTCGATGGTGGCGTCGTGTGCGGCGTTGTTTGCCGTGGGGAGGCCCGGCGGGCGCGCGGCGAGTGCCCGCCGCACGGCCTCGACGCCCGCCCGTGAGTACGGCACGGTCCGCTCGGGCAGCCGGTCGAACGGAAACCAGGCCAGCTCGGCGCACTTGTGCGGCTCGGCGTTGACCGGTGTGCCGGTGATGGAGTGCGGCATGAGGAACATCCCGATCCGTGCCGTCCCGCCCGCATTGTGGTGATGCATGACGTGGACGACCTCGCAGCCGTCCACCTCGATGCCGAGCTCCTCGCGGGCCTCGCGGACGGCGGCGTCCACCACCGACTCGCCCTCCTCCAGGTGCCCGGACGGCATGATCTGCCACTCGCCGTCCGCATAGCCGGTGCCCTGGCGGCGGCCGAGCAGCACCTTCTCTCCATCGGTGAGCAGCAGGTGCACGTCCACGACCGGCCGATAGCGGCCCGGGGCGTACGTCGCGGCGTCGAGCAGCTTGGGCAGGGTCGCGGCGTTCGCGGAGATGTACTCCCCCAGCTCGGGCGGGACCATGTTCAGCGTGCGCGCCTCCTCCGGGCGCACCCGCCGCACCTCGTGCAGGCCGATGTCCGGTTCGAGGAACTCCGGGCCGCTGCGGCGCGACAGGTCGAGCGACACCAGCCGGCAGGCGAAGACCGTGCTCAGGCGGCCGGGCTCGACAAGGGTGAACACGTGCAGCGCCGGCCCCGCTGTCGCGCCGAGCTCCTCGTCGAGCTCGCGGCGCAGCGCCGCCTCGGGATCGGCGTCGGTGTCCTCCACCCCGCCGCCCGGCGTGATCCAGTACGGCTCCCGCCCCGCCCGCACACGCCGGAACAGGACGATGTCGTCGCCGTCGAACAGGATGGCCCGGACGCTGTGCCGTACGGAGGTCATGCTCCGCATCTTCTCGCGGATGGTCCGGTGGCGGCCCCTGGAAGGGACCGAAATACGGTGAGGAGAGATCTCCCGCAGGGAGATGCTCCATGAGAAGGGATCCACGGGCATGACCGAAATGACCTACCGGCGGCTGGGGGACTCGGGACTCGTCGTCTCGGCTCTCGGCCTCGGCGCCAACAACTTCGGCCGCAGGATCGACATCGACGCCACGCGCGCCGTGGTCGACGCGGCGCTCGACGCCGGCGTCACGCTGATCGACACGGCCGACATCTACGGCGAGTCGGAGGCGTACCTCGGTGAGGTGCTGAAGGGGCGGCGTGACCAGGTCGTCATCGCGACCAAGTTCGGCGGCGACCTGAACGGCGCCAACGGGCCCGACTGGGGTGCGCGGGCCTCGCGGCGCTACGTCCGCCTGGCGGTCGAGCGGTCCCTGCGCCGCCTCAAGACCGACTGGATCGACCTTTACCAGCTGCACTTCCCGGACGGTTCCACGCCGATCGAGGAGACCCTGTCGGTGTTGACCGACCTGGTGCGGGAGGGCAAGGTCCGCTATGTGGGCTCGTCCAACTTCGCGTCCTGGCAGGTCACCGACGCCGACTGGATCGCCCGCACCCGCGGCTTCGAGCGTTTCGTGAGCGCGCAGAACGAATACAGCCTGCTCGACCGCGGAGTGGAGCGGGAGCTCGTCCCCGCGCTGCTGCACCACGGCATCGGCCTGCTGCCGTACTTCCCGTTGGCGAACGGCCTGCTCACCGGCAAGTACCGGCGCGGGGAGGAGCCCCCGGCGGGCACCCGCCTCCAGGGCCGGCCGGAGTATCTGACCGACGCGCGGTTCGAGGTGGTGGAGCGGCTGCAGAAGTTCGCCGAGCGGCAGGGCGTGACCCTGCTGGACGTCGCGATCGGCGGCCTGCTCGCGCAGCCGGCCGTCTCCTCGGTGATCGCGGGGGCGACCCGGCCCGAGCAGATCAAGGCCAACGTCGCGGCGGCGGCGTGGCGGCCGGACGACGCGGCGCTGAAGGAGCTCAACGAGATCGCGAGCTGATAATATGCCGTTGTGGCTATATAGCTGAGCGGGTATGTTCTAGGGCATGTCAGCGACCTTCGACGTACTCGCCGAGCCCGCCAGGCGGCGCATCCTCGACCTGCTGCTCGAACGTCCTCGCCTGGTCGGGGAGCTCACCGAGCGGCTCGGCCTCACCCAGCCCGGCACTTCCAAGCACCTCAAGGTGCTCAGGGAGGCCGGGCTGGTCCGTGTGCGCAGGGACGCCCAGCGCCGGTGGTACGAACTGTGTCCCGAGCCGCTCGCCGAGATCGACGCCTGGCTCGCGCCCTATCGGCGGCTGTGGTCGGACAGCTTCGACGCGCTGGAACGACACCTGGACGCGATGCCCGATCAGTCAGAGGAGACACCGTGAACGCGACACTCGGCATGTACGAAGGACAGGCGGCGTTGCGCATGGAGCGCAGGCTGGCCCACCCCCGGGAGAAGGTCTGGCGGGCGCTCACCGAGCCCGACCGGCTCGGCCAGTGGTTCCCGTTCAAGGTCGTCGAGATGGACCTGCGAGTCGGCGGGAAGATCGCCTTCGACGGCGGCGGCATGACGATGGACGCCGAGATCACCGAGCTCGACCCGCCCCGCCTGTTCGCCTTCCTCCAGCACGCGCCGCGGGAGATGCCGCGCGAGGGCGACAACATCCTGCGTTTCGAGCTGCTGCCCGACGAGGGCGGCTGCCTGCTCGTGTTCACCCAGGTCTTCCAGGACCGGCCCGCCGCCGCGAGCTACGCGTCCGGCTGGCAGGTCTGCCTCGACGCCATGGACGCGATCGTCGGCGGACGGCCCGCGCAGTGGCCCGAGGGGAACTTCGCCCACCTCCATGAGGCGTACGTGGAGGCGCTCGGGCTGGCGGAGGGCACGGCCGAGCGGCTGGACGAGAGCCTTGGCGACCAGGCGGGCGGCGGCTGGCGGGTGCGCTTCGAGCGCCAGCTCACCCGGCCGGTCGAGGAGGGCTGGACGGCCGCCGGCGCGCCCGCCGCGACGCCGGGCGCGCCGGTGCCCGGCGGCATCGGCGAGGGGATCGTCACCGCCGTACGGGAACCCGCCGCCGGGCTTCCCGCGTACGTGGAGTCCGGCGAGCCGGGCAGGCGCGTGCGCTGGGAGCTGTCGCAGGGCACCGGGCACGGCGCCCGGCTGGTCGTCACCGAGACCGGCCTGCCCGACCCCGACGGGCCGCTGCGGGCGTGGCGGGACCGGATAGAGGCGCTGGCGCGGGGCCTGCTCGCCTGAGCCCGGCAGGCGCGGCCGTCACCGGTCGAGCATCTCGCGGCCGAGCGGCCGGCGTCCGCTGCCGACCCGCTGTGGTCACGGCCGAGTGGCCGGGTTCGTGGTCGGGTGGCTACGTTCGCGGCTGACCGGGCTGGTGGTTGCGGCCAGGTGGCTACGTTCGCGGCCGACCGGCTGGTGGTCGCGGGCGAGTGGTCACCGCTTGCGGCCGGTCGGTCAAAGCTTGCGGCCGACGCCGCCGACCGACCAGACCGTGTCTTTCGGTGGTCGCAGCTCGCCGGGCTCCGGTCGCCATTCGGGCACCTGGACGAGGCCGGGCTCCACCATTTCCAGGTCGCCGAACAGCGGCAGGATCTCGGCCTGGGTGGGCAGCCGCAGGCGGCCGTCGTCCTTGACCGCCCATTCGCTGGCGAACAGCAGGGCGAGCCTGTCCGTCACCTCCGGCCGGAGGTCACAGATCGCGTGGCTGATGACCATATAACTGCCGGGCGCGATCGCCTCGCGCAGCCGTGCGGTGATGGACATCGTGAGGTCGTCGTCGTTGATCGCCGCCAGCACCGAGACGAGCAGGACGCCCACGGGCTCGCCGAGGTCGACGAGCTCACGCAGCCGCGGATGGGTGAGGATCGAGCCGGGGTCGCGTACGTCGCCGCGGATCACCGCGACGCGTTCGTCGTCCTCCACCAGCGCCTGGCCGTGGCTGACCACGACCGGGTCGTTGTCCACGTAGACCACGCGGGCGTCGGGAGCGCACTCCTGTGCGATCTCGTGCACGTTGCCCTGGGTCGGCAGGCCGCAGCCGATGTCGACGAACTGGCGGATCCCGGCCGCGGCCAGGAACCGTACGGCCCTGCGCAGGAACTTCCGCCCCTCGCGGCACATCAGGGGGAGCTCCGGCGCGATCAGCAGCGCGGCTTCCGCCGCCTCGCGGTCCGCGGCGAAGTTGTCCTTCCCGCCGAGCCAGTAGTCGTAGACCCGGGCCTCGTTCGGGACGGACGGGTCGAAACCCACAGGCTCGACCGGGGGGAAACCCGGCATGATCCTCCGTTCAGGCCTGATCACCGATCTTACCGGTGCAAGACGGGCCTTGATGAGGATCCGTACGCGCCTGCGAGCGGACCTTCTCCGGAGGTGCTTTCCGGGCGGTGTTTCCCGGCTGGAGGGTGTTGCCAGGCTGGAGGGTGCTTCCTGGCTGGAGGGATCAGCGGTAGCCGGCGGCCTCGGCCGTGAAGCCGGCCCACACGGCCTTGCCCACGGGACGCAGCCGTGCCCAGCCCCACATGCGGCTGACCCCGGCGACGACCTGCAGGCCGCGCCCGGTCTCCGCGACGTAGTCGGGCTCGCGCAGCACCGGCGCGTCGTTGCTGGGGTCGGTGACCATGCACAGCAGCGCGCGGGCCGAGCGGAACATCAACAGGCGCACCGGCAGGGGATGGATGGCCTGGTGCCGCAGGCCGTGGCGCAGCGCGTTGGTGACCAGTTCGCAGACCGCGAGCGCGGCGTCGTCGGCGACGTCATCCATGGACCAGGTCTGCAACACCCCGGCGGTGAAACGCCGCGCGGTGCGCGCGGCGAGGCTCTCACGGTGGAACTCGTGCACCGCCACTTGGGGGACACCACACGGCTCTTCGCCGCAGGTCCAGGGCCAGCGCTTGCCATCCGGAAAGACCTGCTCAAGTGTGCCCAGCCAGGGGTCCCGGGCACCGCTATCGGCTTCTGCGAGGGAAGCGCGGTCTGTCCGATAACCAGTCATTGAGAGCCTTATGAGGTTGATGTCGACCATGTGGCGGGATGACTCAGTAAGTCATACTGCTCCCATTGATGCTCCTGTGCAAGTACAGATGCACGTGCAAACGCACGAATGTCGTTGCTTGGGCTGGGATTCCGAAACGAGGCGCCCCGTGTCCATGATCTACAACGGAATGCCCTCTTCACAACTGGGACGGCAAGACTGGCGCAAGAGCCGGCACAGCAATCCGAGCGGCAACTGCGTCGAGATCGCCCTGCTGTCCGACGGGCGGGTGGCCGTACGCAACTCCCGGCACACGTGCGGACCTGCGCTGATCCTGTCTCTACAGGCCATGGCCGCATTCCTCCGCTCCGTCAAGGAGGGCGAATTCGACGACCTTCTGGACGAAGCAGAGAAATGATCTCGCCACTTGCGCGGCCCGGCGCGGCGGGTATCGTTAACGTGGCGTAAACGTCGGTGCACCTCAAAGGACCCCATATGACTGCGGCCCCTACCGAGGGTGTGCCTCACCCGCTCGACCTGGCGGCACGATCACGCCGTAGCCCCACCGTCCTGCGCATCCTGCTCGGCACCCAGCTGCGGCGGCTCCGCGAAAGCCGGCACATCCGCCTGGAGGAGGCCGGCCAGGCCATCCGCGCCTCCCACTCCAAGATCAGCCGGATGGAGCTCGGGCGGGTCGGATTCCGCCGCCGCGACGTCGCCGATCTCCTCACGCTGTACGGCGTCACCGAGGAGAGCGAGCGCGAGGCGCTGCTCTCCCTCGTCGCGCAGGCCAACGCCCACGGCTGGTGGCACAAGTACGACGACGTCCTGCCGTCCTGGTTCGAGGCGTACGTCGGCCTGGAGCAGGCCGCGAGCGCGATCCGCTGCTACGAGGTGCAGTTCGTGCCCGGGCTGCTGCAGGCCCCCGAGTACGCCGAAGCGGTCGTGCGACTCGGCCACCCCGACGCGTCGGACGAGGAGGTCGAGCGCCGCGTCCGGCTGCGGATGGACCGCCAGGAGGTGCTGGTCCGGCCGGACCCGCCCACCGTGTGGGCGGTGATCGACGAGGCCGTGCTGCGACGTCCGGTGGGCGGGTCCCGGGGGATGCGGGCCCAGATCGAGCACCTGCTCGAAATGATCACCCTTCCTCGTGTAACGCTCCAAATCATCCCGTTCAGCGCCGGCGGGCACGCCGCCGCCGGCGGGCCGTTCAGCATCCTGCGCTTCGCGGGGGTCGGCCTGCCCGACGTCGTCTATCTCGAACAGCTCACCAGCGCCATCTACCTGGAGAAGCGGGATGACGTCGACCGCTATCTCGCCGTCATGGAACGGCTGTGCATCCAGGCCAGGCCGGTGACGGACACCAAGCGGATGTTGCAGCAGCTCCTGACGGAGCTGTGACGATGCGCTAGCGTCGCTGCGCGACCCCGCTGCCGCACGCCCACAGGAAACGATGGCGCAAGCCGCACCTGGAAATACGTGTCAGGCGCCCGTGGGAGGTAAGTGGAGTGACTACCACCGTGGGCAAGCAGGAGGGCGGTGAGAACCTTGGCGGGCAGCCTGCTCAGCCTGGAGTTCGACCGAAGTTCGGTCACCAGGGTGCGGCATCTCGTCATGGTGTCGGCGCAGGAGGCCGGTCTTGAGGGCGTGGCCCTGCAGGACTTCGTGCTCGCGGTGCACGAGGCGGTCACCAACGCCGTACGGTACGGCTCGCCGCCGCGGGGAATCGCCATGTGGCGCGAGGCGGGGACGCTGGTCGCCGAGATCACCGACAAGGGCCCCGGCATACCCGACGAGGCCCTGGAACGCGAGCAGACGGTCACGCGGTTCGACTTCGGGGGACGCGGACTGTGGCTCATGAACCGCCTGGCCGACCTCGTCGTGCGTACGGGAGCCGAGGGAACCACGATCCGCCTCTGCGCGGCGCTCGACTGAACGACATCCGACTTCCGCTGAGAGCGGAGCGGGGGCCGCCTGACCGAAAACGGGCCTCCTCATCTCCCCGAACATGATCCCCGCGCAGGGTTAGCACCGTTGTGAGCTGGGCACTTCTGATCTCGCCGCCCTGCCGCCAGGGTCGGACGGCAGGCATGCGGGGCGGGCCGTAATCATGATTTTGGTGCACCGGAATTTCTGGCAATCCGGGCCGGAGGCCGAAGCCTTGCTAGGCTGCAGGGAACCGTAGAACCGGGCGTTGTCTCACCCGGCAGGTGAGACCGTCGAGAAGTGGGGTCACACCGTGAAGAAGCTGCTTGTTCTCGCTCTGGTCGCCGTCGGCGGGCTTCTGGTCTGGCGCAAGGTGCAGGCCGACCGTGCCGAGCTCGACCTGTGGACCGAGGCCACCGGCAGCGAGAACTGACCACCAGGGATGGTGCTTGATCGTGGCAAGGGTACGGGAATGAGCCCCGTGAAGCTGGCCTGTCTTGACCTGGCCGGCACCACGATCGGTGACATCGACATGGTGGAACGGGCGTTCGCCGAGGCGATCGCCACGCAGGGCATCGTCCCCGGGACCAGTGCCTATGCCCGTGCCATGGTGCATGTGCACAGGTCTCGGGGATGTCCCAAGATCGAAGTCTTCCGGGGCATCTTCCCCGGCAACGAAGCCCAGGCGCAGGCCGCCAACCTGACCTTCGAGCGTTCGTACGAGGGAGCCATCGAACGGGCCGGTCTCGTGCCGCTTCCGGGGGCCGTCGAGGCCATCACGAAGCTCCGCGACGCGGGCCTGAAGATCGCCCTGATCACCGGATTCAGCCGGGCGACCCTGGGACGGGTGCTGAGCACCCTCACCTGGGTCGACATGCTGGATCTCGCGCTGTGTCCCGAAGACGCCGGACGCGGCCGTCCCTACCCCGACATGGTGCTCACCGCCATCCTGCGTTCCGGCATCGACGACGTACGGCAGGTCGCCCTGGTGGGCGACTCCGAGAGCGACATGCTGTGCGGCCGGCGCGCGGGCGCCTCGATCGTCGCCGGCGTTCTCACCGGCGTCCACAGCAAGGACCGCCTGATCGGCGGCGGCGCCACCCACATCATCGAATCCATCGCCGACTTCCCCGGGCTCGTCCTCGCCAACGAGGTCGGCGCCTCGCCCGTGGCCACCTCCTGATCGCCCGTCTCCCTCGAAGGTTTTCCCGGCGCCGGGGGCCACGCGGGCGGCACGGGCGGTATCGAGTGGCGCTCGAGTGCGGGCTGTTGCTACCGTGTATGCACCGGCGGCCTGTGGATCTGCACATTTGCGCAGTTCGCACCCGTCACGGGGCCTTAGCTCAGCTGGCAGAGCGCCTGCTTTGCAAGCAGGAAGTCAGGGGTTCGAATCCCCTAGGCTCCACCAGCCAAAACGCCGCTTCCACGATCATGGGAAGCGGCGTTCGTGCCATTAACGTGCCATTAGCTCTTGCCGGCATCGCGCTCCGCCTCGACTCGCGCGCTAAGCGCGTCGGCGATCTTCCGGTCTGCGTCGCGGGTGGCGTGCTGGTAGATCAGCGCGGCTCGGTCGCTGTCGTGACCCATCCGGGCCTTGAGGTCGGCGAGGCTCGCGCCTGACTGCGCGGCGAGTGTGTTGCCGGTGTGCCGAAGGTCGTGGAAGTGCAGCCCCTTGACGCCCATCTCCTTGAGCGCTTCCGCCCACTTGGCCTCACGCCGGAAGTTGCCACCGCGGAGGAACGCACCGCGCTTGCCGAGAAAGACGAACGCGTCGTCTCCCGTGCCGGTGAACTGGTCGAGGTGGTCGACGAGGGCCGGAACGATGGCCGAGGGGATGCTGACCGTCCGCTTGCCGGCCCGCGACTTGGGCGGAGCGAGCACCATGTCTCCCCCGTCCAGCTCGATGAGCTGTTCGCGTACGCGGACCGTGCGCGCCTCGATGTCGATGTCCGAGCGCCGCAGCGCGATGACCTCGCCCCAACGCAGGCTTGCGAAAGTGGTCAGCAGGATCAACGCGCGGAATCGCCGGTCCGCCATCCGGTCGGCCAGCTCGAAGACCTGGGCGACGGTGAGAATGGGCCGCTCCGGCGTCTGCTCGTTGTCCGCGCCCTTGATGCGGCAGGGGTTCTGGCTGATCAGCTTGTCCTCTTCGACGGCCGTCATCAGAACGGCCCGGAGGAGCCGGTACGCCTTGGCCGCCGTGGACACCGAGACGCCTTTGTCTATAAGGGCGGCTCGCCAGGAGCGGACAAGCGCTGTCGTGAGTTTGCCGACCGGCACCTCGCCGAGGCCGGGAACGATGTGCCGTTCAAGGAGCCAGGTGTAGAGCTCGACCGTCTTGGGCCGCAGGCCAGGACGTTCTTTGATCCAGGTCCGCGCGTAGTCGCCGAGCAGGACTTTGCCGCGATCGAGGTCCGTCCACTCTCCAGAGATCATCTGCGCTTCGAGCAGCGTGAGCGCACGGTCGGCGTCCGTCTTGGTTGCGTAGGTCGTGGAGCCCGTGTGGATCCGCCCATCGGGGCCGGGATAGCGAATCTGAAAGCGGCCGGAGGGAAGCTTGCGGATATTGCCGAAACGCCGGTGACCGTCTCTGTTCGCCATCAGGCCGCCCGTCCCTTCGGCGCTTTGACCGGCTCGACGAGCCCGGCCGCAATGAACGCTTCGAGGGCGGCTTCGGGAATGCGAACGCCCCGGCCGACGCGGACGAAGAAGATACGGCGTTCGGCGATCAGCCGACGAGGAAAGCGAACCGAGGTGTTCAGCCGTTCGGCCGCCTCTTCGACACGGAGAAGCCGACCTTGGGCCTCGGGGGGGAGTAGCGCGTTAGGAGAAAGCGCGTTCGTCATGCAGCCCTCCCTTCAGTTGCCGAAAAATCTCTGCCGTCTGCCTCGGCTTCGAGCCGGGCCAGGTGGTTACGCCAGCGCTGCCGTTCGTGAACCGACCGCAGGAGCCGTACGCCGATCGGGGCCAGGTCGGGGTCTCCGGGTTTGACGGGTCGCCAGATGTAGCGGTGGGGGTCGGCCGGTTCGTCGGGCAGGCCGAGGGCTTCCAGGACCCAGGTGCGTCGGTCGTGCTTGTGCTCGGTGAGGGTCTTGTTGGACCACTTGCGGGAGACCAGGACGCGGCGGCCGGCGTAGCCGAGGTGGTCCGGCTTGTGCGCCTTGCCCCTGCACCGACCGGGGGCCATCCCCGGTTTGGCGCCCTTGGGTTGGATGCCGTAGCGCAGCCAGTTCGGGCACGTGGGCGAGCACGGCTCAAAGCGCAGGGCGTCGAGCAGCCGTTCGGCATGGGCCTTGCGGCGCGGGTCGTCGGTGCCGAGCGCGTCACCGAGGGACTTGGTGAGGTACTTGGACAGGTACCGGATCAGCTGGTCGGCGTCCGGGGTCCCGGCGAGGACGCTCTGAATGTCCATCTGGTCGCCGAAGCGGAGCACGTGCAGGGGCCGGGCGTCCTCGTCGGCGTCAAGGGCGTCGAGGGCTTGGTCCCAGGTGGGCAGGACTTCCCCGGTGTCGGGGTCGAGGTAGCCGGTCCCGTCCTCCCACACCGGCAGGTGCTCACCCTCGAACCGCACGACATCCGTGGGTGGCCACCACACCTGGTGGTAGGTGGCCGCGACGATCTGCCGCAGCTCCGCCCTGGGGAGGGTGCCGCGGATCGCCATGTGCAGGTGCGGGGCGAGGCGCTTTTGTGGTTCGACGGTGGCGAAGTACTGCACGTCGTATCCGGCGACGCGGCGGAGGTTCTGCACAAACCGGTCCACCAGCTTGGAGAAGTGCAGGGCATCCCGGGCCGCCCGCGCGTAGTCGTACCGGTCGGGATCGAGCGGTGCACCCTCCAGCACCCGCCCGTAGGAGGGCAGGGTGAGCGTGACGAACATCGACGGCCGGTAGGTTCTGCCGTTGGCGCCGGTGAAGGTCCGCCCGAGCGTGGTCGTGGCCATGCGCCGCTTGGGCAGGTTCGGGGCGTCCTGCCGCCGCTTGGTCGAGCGGGTGCGCTTGCCGGAGGTGCGACCGAGGACGTTGCCGCGCATCCCCGCCGCGTTGATCTCCTCATCCAGCTCCACGATCGCGGCGTCCAGGTTGGTGGTGTCCCCGCCGGCCTTTCCCCCCTCATCCCGCCACGCCTGAGCGTCGGCCCGCAGCTCCACGAGATGCCGCTGGTACTCATCCGGGGTGTCGGGGAGGTTGACGGGTTCGTGGTCGAGGTGCCAGCCCTCCCGGCACTGCGCCTGCCGAAGCTGCCGGTTGCGCTTCGCACACGGCGGGCACTTGCTCTCCAGCGTGGCCCCGCAGGGGACGTCGATGACCTCGACCTGTCCGGTGAGGATGTCTTGCCGCCGCATCGGCACCGGCCGGATGCACACGCCGTACTGTTTGGCGATCTCCTCGACCACGTCCCGCGCGAGCGGCTGAGCCATGCGGATGGCGCGTGGGGTGGAGCGGTCGTGCGGGTTGGTCACCGGTCACCGTCCCACGCGTTGAGGGGGTCCAGGAGGTCGGATGGGCCGAGGCCGTCAACGATGACGGCGGCTTTCTGGCCGCACTCGTGGCACTCGACCAGGCCGCGCGGGTCGAGCCACAGCACATCGAGCGCCTGGCAGCACGAGCAGCGCAGGCCGTCCAGGAGGTCGGCAAGACGCCGCATCATCGGCCCACCCCCGCGAACTCGGCGACCATCGCCCGGATGTCGGCGTCGGAGACGTACGCCGCCCGGACCCGCACCGGGTCAGGGCTGGTTTCGAGGCGGACGTAGCCGACGCCCGCGCCGAGTTCGGGGATGGGTGAGATGTGGTCGGCCAGGGCGCCCCGGTCGCGTGCGCCGTCGCCGAGGACCATGTCCACCTGTTCCGACTCGTCCAGGCGGAGGGCGATCTTGTCGGGGAACAGGTTGCGGATATTCATGACCTCCTTGCGCGGGTCCTGAAGCGCGGCCATCACCCCGACACCGACCGCGCGGCCCTGGGTGGTGAGCGTAGCCAGGGCCGCCGTGATGCGCTGGCGAAGGCGCTTGTCGGATTGGTAGGCGGTGAGGAAGGCGACCTCGTCCACGAGCACCAGGACGAACGGGTCATCGACGGTGGGGGTGTGGGAGCGGTGGAGGCCGGCGAACCGGTCGGCCCGCTCCTGCATCACGCTCACGGCTTCATCGAGCAGGTCGGCGCACTCCTTCGGATCGGCCGCGTACCGGGACCCGAACAGGGCGCGGCCGAAGGAAAGTTCCATCCGCTTGGGATCGAGGGCCCAGACCTGCACGAGCCCGGCGCGCATGGCGGGGAGGAGGCCGCGGATGGTCGACCACAGCCACGAGCCCTTACCCGCCCCGGTCGCCCCGGCGATCAGGACGTGTGTGCCGTGGACCTTGAGCCGGTACGGTGTGCCGTCCTCGCACCGGCCGACCTCCACCGGCCCCACCGTCACCTCATCGGGAACCGGGATGGCGGGCAGGGGTTCGGCGAGGGGGTCGCGCCGGGGGAAGGTGAGCACGAGCCGCCCGGCCTTGGCGACGGTCACCCGGCAGGAGGGTGCGCCGAAGCCGTGGGCGAGGTGGTCGGTGTGGTCGGCCCAGTCCTTGACGGACTGCCCGGACAGCATGCGCACGGTGACGCGGTCGGCCCAGCCGTCGCACTCGACCCGCAGCAGGCGGGGCAGGTAGTCGCGGCCCTGGAGGTGACGGCCGAGCCCGGAGACGATCATCACGGGTTGCCAGTGCCGCCGGTAGACCCAGACTCGGCGCCAGAAGGCCAGCAGTCGCCAGCCCACCCAGCGCGCGAACGAGGCCCGGCCGGCCAGCGCCCAGCCGAACAGCAACGAGCACGGGATGGTAACGGCGGCAACCGCCGTAAGCCAGCCGTACCGGACCAAGATCACCCAAGGCACCGCGAGCACCGCGACCGCAATGGGGTGGGTAAGGAGGGTGCGAACGAGCCCGGCGACCAGGCGGCCGAGGAAGACCAGGATCGTGAGGAGCGCCGGAGTCTGGACGACGGCCGGTTTGAACACGACCGCCGTGTCCGGGGTGGTGGACACGAGGTTGCGCACCTCGCCACCGGGAAGGCGCTTGAGCATAAGCTTGGACACCTCTTCTCTTGATTCGCAGTCAGGAAGAGAACCGAGGGGCCGCCGGAAGTTGCCGCTTCCCGCGGCCCCACCTGCATGTCAGGCCGCCGTCTCGCCGGTGGCGGGAAGAGTGAGCTGGTCGGAGGTGGCCGACTGTTCGGCGTGCATGCGCTCGCAGTCGGCCAGGTACCGGGCGGCGGCGTCGAAAATGCGCCGGGCGGTCTCCACGTCGCTGGCGGTGGCGGGTCCGGCCCCGGTCGTGGAGATCGACATGTACGCCTCGCGGGTCTCCAGGACCAGGTACGGCCGCCCCGAGTCCAGCTTCCGGACGTCGGCGCGAAGGCGGGGGGTGTAGAACGCGACGCGCACCTGTGGCCGTTCGTCGGAGGTGATGGCGATGGTGAGGTGCGTGTAGGGGTTCTGCCTCATCGGGCCGCCACCCCCTCACCATTGGGAAGGCCGTGAAACCGCCGCTCCACCGACCGGGCGAACGAGGCCGCCTCACGCGCCAGGCAGCGGGCGAACTCGACATCGGCCCGGCTGACCCGATCGCTGTCGGAGGTGGTCACCAGCACCGAGGTCGAACCGAAGTCCAGCGCCAGCACTGGCGTCCGCGCCGGGTACGGCAGGGCCTTGGCCGAGGCCCCGCACCCGGTGTTGACGCTGATCACCGTCGACGGCCGTACCGTCCGCCGCCCCATCACGCCGCGTCCTTCGCAGCGTTGGCGGTCTTGCCGGCCGCGGTGCGGGGAGCCCGCATCACCCGTGCCGAGATCGAGTAGGCCAGCCGCCCCGTCGCCTGATGCACGTACGGCTTGATCTCCAGCCCATCGAACTCGGCCGGAGCCAGCGGCACACCCGGTAGCGACGGCGGGACGACCGGCTGCACCTCCGACAGGATCTTCACCGTCACTGTCTTCTGCGCGGCCTTCAGCGACGGGTCGGCGTCCATCACCGGGACCTGCCAGATCGGCAGACCGGTCGCCTTGTCCTTGGCCTGGACATCGCGCTTGGCGTCGAAGTCCCTCGCCGCGGTCACCTCCCCCACGACATAGCAGCCGTACGGGAACAGCAGCTCGAAGCTGACCGGAATGGGTCCTTGCAGCGCCATCGCTCATCACCTCCTTTGTCCATCCCCCTAGACGGCGGCGGCCGGTCCGCGACGAGAACTGTCTAGGGGGCTATGCGGATGACGATAGCAAGCTCGCTTGCAACTGTCTAGGGGGGTGGACGAGTGTCAGGGTGGCACCTAGAGTCGCGCACCGATGGCCGCCGCGTAGCCCGCTGATCAGATTGTGACTGCGGAACGCTCAGAAGCGGCAGTAGCAGGCGGTGGCGTCGTCATAGGTCTTGCCTCGTGGCCACCGTTGCCCGTGCGGGTCGGAGCGCTCGGCCGCTCGGACCTGCCGGATCAGTTCGTCGGGTCCGGCCTGGGCGAGGAGGTCGAGGAGGCCGCGCCAGGTGGTGAGGCCGAACCGGTCGACGAGGCGGGATGCACCGTCGCTCAGGAGCGCCGCCGCTCGGACCTCACGATGCGGCATGCTGCCGGTGAGGGCTTGTTCGGCGGCGAGGGGATCGACGGAGGCGACCCAGAAGCCGCCGTCGCGGTTGCGATGACTGCGCAACGTCTCGACGTACTCGCGATGGGCGGCGACGTGTTCGGGCGTACTGGAATCGAGGGAGTCCATGCGCTTGCGGTAGCGGGCGCCGACCTGGGCTTCCCGGTCGTCGCAGATCACCAGCGGCTCAGCCTTGCCTGTGTCGAGGATGAGTACGGAGTCGGCCAGGACGAGCCAGTCCAGGAAGTCACCGATACGGCGCAGCATGACCACGGTCGCCGAGGGGGAGCCGGGGTGGGTGACGTCGCAGGTGAAGTCGTGGAGTGATGTCGTCGCCTTGATGCCCTCGGCGAGGAGTTCGGCCAGGGGGCCGGTGCTTTGCGTCATCGAGGTGAGGAGGGTTGAGCCGAGCGTGCGGGAGTACCACGCCACGCCATGGGTGCACCCCGACTCCGACCCCACCGGCGTGCCCGAACCGTCGAGGAGGACCACCGCGTCAGGGGTCGCAGCGACGAAGTCCTCATTCACGCGTTCGGGGTCGGCGGCTTCGGTGGCGAGGGCGACGCGCACGGTGTGGTCTCCTGTCGTTCAATCCTCGTCGTGCCGGTACAGAGGACTTGCCAGTTCCGCTTTCACCGGTTCCCCGCTCTGAGGGTCGTACTCGACGCCGACGACACAGGAGAACCGCCTGTCGCCCACCTGCCCCCACAGTGCGTTGATCTCGGTACTGATCAGGTGAACCACGCCGAGAGTGCCCTGAGGGTGAATGCCCGTGAACACCAGGAGATTGCCCCGCCCGTCCGGCCGCGCGAGGCGACCAAGGTAGGCATAATCGATCGGCCGGGGCGGAACCGAGTCGGAGCCCGACCGATAGACCTTGCCCGTACGGCTGTCGCGCAGTGTCCACGCGCCGTCCTTGACCCACTCCAACACGGGGTCGGACTCATACAACGCGCCCATGGTTTGGGACAAGCGTGGGCCGCAGATCACGATCAGCCCCGGCCGGTTGAGCTCGATCTCGCCAGTGAGGGGGACGTGCTCCAGCTCGACGGTAAGGCCGAAGCCACGCGCCAGGTCTTCCAGGCGCTTGGAGGCGGCGACGTCTTCCATCGCGACCACCGGGCGGGCGTTGTCGGCCTCTTGCTTGAGAGGTGTGGCTATCGTGATCACGCCCGTACCCAAGAAGGCACCCTCGGGGGCGGGGCCGGTGTGACGGATCTGGTGAATACGCCCGCGGGACAGGCCGGCCTTCTCGGCGATCTGCGCATACGACATGCCCTGGGCGTGGAGTTCCTGAATGACACGGCGGCGCAGCCGGGCCAGTTCGGTGACTTCCTGCTGAGCCGCGTTGAGTCGTTCGGTGGCAACCCGGAGCAGCAGGTAAGGATCGTCGATCGCGGCGATTTTGTCCAGGTCGCTCGGTGACACGGTTCCTCCTCTATGGTGCGCACCCGAGTCTAGAGCCCTAGACGAAATGCCGTCTATCCCCCTTGACAGTACGGTTTTGGCGGGTTTGCCGGTTTTTGGGTCCACGGCCCGGATCGCCGAGCGCCGGTTGGGGACCCCGCGCGGGCTCACCGCGCCCTCCCCGTCAGCAGGTCCGCCCAGACCTCATGCGCCTGGGTGAGGGGCCAGTGGTGCGTCTCGCGGATCTCGGGGGCGTCCTCGTTCTGCAGGGTCCGCCGGATGAACCCCTGTCCGCCCGCCTGGCACAACTCATACACCATGGCCAGGCAGTCACAAGTCCAGGCCAGCACGCGCACCCGCGCCCCATCTGTCGGTTTAAACCATTGCAGCTTCGTGCAGCCGGGTTGCCGGCGGTCGGGGACGTGCGGGCTCACGCACTTCATCACCGGGAGGTCGCCTTCGCGGCGGCGGCGATGGAGTCGACCTTGAGCAGCGCCC
Organism: Microbispora sp. CSR-4; assembly: GCF_008033685.1. Lineage (NCBI taxonomy): Bacteria > Bacillati > Actinomycetota > Actinomycetes > Streptosporangiales > Streptosporangiaceae > Microbispora > Microbispora sp. CSR-4. The sequence goes on along the minus strand of NZ_VJVX01000022.1, from coordinate 1,618 downwards.
AGACGGTACGACCGGCCGGGCCGCCGTACACGCCCCAGTTGTCGGCCATGGAGGCGACCAGCAGCAGCCCGCGCCCACCCTCGTCCTCGGCAGGCCGGATGAGCCGGGGGGCGCCGGGGCCGCCCTCGTCGGTGACGCCGAGCCAGACCTGATCGGGTTCGGCCTGGATGCTGACGATGAACTTGCCACCGAACCGGGCCGAGGCGGTGTGCCGGACGGCGTTGGTCGCCAGCTCGCTCACGATCAGCTCAGCCGACTCCACCACCGGCCAAGCGGCGAGGGTCGCGGTGATGAAGCGGCGGGCTTCGGTGACCGAGGCGGGACGGCCGAGGAAGTGCCGGGACAGGCGCCATGGGGGCATGGAACACGCTCCGTCGTCTAGGGGGCTAGACATGCCTACGAGCAGGAGCGTATGACCAACGCTAGAACCATCTCAAGGAATACGACGCATAAATGCGTCAGTCGTGGTGTTGCTTCGCCAGCTCCCGGAAGTCCGCCGCGATCTCCCCCAGCAGCGCCCGCAACTCATCCCCGTACACGGCCGCGCCCGCGAACGCCTCAAACGCCTCCTCATGGGTCTCGATCTCGGCCGTCTCCGTCAGTGTCAGGTCGCCGCTCAGGCTCTCCACCACGCTCACCGTGCCGTCGTAGATGGTGAACCCATGCAGCGGAAAAACCGGAGCCTCCACCTTCCACGGCACGACCCCGAGACGGACATGCGGCAACGTCGAGACCTGGGCTAACCGGTCGAGCTGCGCCGGCATCAACGACGGCGACCCCGGCCAGGTACGCACCGCACCCTCGGTCAGCACGAACGCGAACCGCCGACCCTGCTCAAACAACACCGCCTGCGCATCAACCCGTACCGCCGCCGCCTTGGCCGCATCGTCCTCATCCACATCCCGGCCGAGCGCCACCGCCAGCCGCGCATACTCCGCCGTCTGCAACAACGCCGGAATCATCGCCGAGGAGAAGACCGCCACCCACTTCGATGAACGCACCCGCGCAGCGTTCGCCGCCTCCCTGCTGGCAAGCCCGCCCTTCAACCGGGCCACCTCATCCCGCAACCGCACCAGCAGCGCGTCCAACTCAGCGCGAGCCTCGTCATCGAGGCGGAGAGCCGCAGCCACCCGCTCAACCGTCTCCGGCGTCGGCAACAACTGCCCAGTCTCCATGCGCGAGATCGTCGGCTGCGCCAAACCGGCCCGCTGCGCCAGCTCCTTACCCGTCAACCCGGCATCCTTGCGCAGCCGCCGCAGCAGCTCACCCAACTCCCGCAACCGATCCCGCCGCTCCACCATGCTGGCGTTCTACCACTAGCGCTCTACCAGGTGGCGCACGATCACGCGGAACTCTGCTGAATTGCGCTCATAAGGATCAAGGCGGCGGCGTGGCGCGCCGCCGTACGGCCCAGCGTCGCGGACCCCGGCCGCGCTGCGGCCTGGGGGCCCGGTCACGGCCGGGGCCGCACTTGAGCCGCCCAACCGCCTGCCGGCCCCGCTATATTCACCCGACTCGCCCTGAGTTGGCTCAATTTAGTGCGCACCTTCGGGGCTGCGGATCTGCTTGAGTGCGTCGCGTAGGTCTGTGGGCAGGGGGTCGGCGGCGGTCAGGACGT